>JBKHCM010000167.1:0-5002 GCA_046541805.1 Alphaproteobacteria bacterium | reverse complement strand
CGCTGATCCCGGCGCTGCGAGCGGCACTCGCCGCCGAACGCGGGGCGTGACGAGGCTGGCGGCTTACGGTCGGTCGCGTTCCGTCTTCCGCTCGGGACGGGTGCGGCTCGGCCGACGTTGCCGAACGTCGACAGCGGTGAAACTCGACCACGGGCGGGGTGCCGGCGATCGTCCCGCAGGTGAGCATCGCGGGGTGCGCCACGCTCGGTGCGCGGAGCCCCCGCCCCCCGACGACCGAGACGAGCCCGCGGGGCGCGCGAGACGGTCTGCGCGCAAGCCCCCGCTCGTCGGACTTGCGGGCATCAGCCATGGGGACCTCCCGCCACCTTCACGACGTCGCGGAGATGTCCAACGCATCGGTACGCCGTCTCGAGCACCGGTCTCGATCTCGTTCACCAGGCGTGCGCGGTGCAAGCTCGTGCGCGGCGCACCCTCCCCGCCAGGTCGGTAAAAGTTCAGCAGCGCGCTTTCGCGATACCACCTCCATGGCGTGTCGCGCGGGCATCTTGGATGTGGATCATGCTGGACGACGCCCCTCGACTTCGATCCCGCATTTCTCACGAGTGCGGGGCGCATTGGCGTCCTGGGCGTGGGAAAGTTCCGTTGCGACAAAACCTTACTCGGCAGCAGGCGGGCTCTTTGAGGCCGAAAGAGTGGAGCGCGACGGCGATGCCCTTTGCCCCGGTCGAGGGCCGCGCGGTGGTCGCCGATTTCGACGGCGGCGCGATCACCTCGGATGCCGGTGCCTTGCTGCTCGGCGCCACCGACCGGGCGATCGGGTTGGTCGAAGGCTTCGCCGGCGGCTTCAGCGACGGCCGCGACCCGGAGCGGGTCGTCCACGACCTCGCGACGCTGGTGGGCCAGCGGATCTTCGCCATCGCCATGGGCTCACCGCTTGCCGGCCCGGCCAGCGGGGAAGACCTCGTCGAGCACGACGCGCGGCGCTTCGATCCGGGGCGCGGCGTCGTGCTGGAGCGCCTCCCCACCCCGCGAAGCAAGCTTCGCGGGGACCCCGTCGAAGCCAAGCACGGCCGCTGCGCGCCCTTGGCCGGCATGAGCATGCCGAACCGGCTCGAGCACGGCACCGCGGCGGCGATCGAGGATCTCTTCGTCGAGCTCTGCCTCGATGCCCTTGCCAAGCCGCCCCAGGCGATCGCGCTCGACGAGGACGTCTAAGGCGCCCGCGGCGAAATGGAGAACCGCCGGACGGACGCCTCCCCTCTGCAAGCGTGATGGTCGTCGCTTCGACATGACGGTGTCGGCTGCACCGATGTATCCGGTCTCGTTGTGCAGCGCGACAGACGCGATGACCGGTGCGCCCCACCCCGGTCCGACCGGTCATGTCATCGCGATGAAGATCACCGCCGCAGCTCGTGGAAGGGTGAACACCATGGTGGTGGGCCGGCACCCTGCCGAGCCGGGCGGGCGCCTCGAAGCGGATGCCGCGGGCGAGCACGACCCAGATCCAGCGCGCCAGCTTGTTGGCGACCGCGACCACGACGACCTTCGGATGCCGCCGCTCGAGAAGCCCGTTGATCCAGGCGTGGATCCCCGTGTCGCGCCCCTTGGCGACGCGGACCAAGGCGCGGGCGCCGTGCATCAGCTGCCGTCGCAGATAGCCGTCGCCGCGCTTGCTGATGCCGAGCAGGCGCTCGCGACCGCCGATGGCGCGTTGGCGCGGCACCAGGCCGAGCCAGGCGGCGACGCCACGGCCGTTCGCGCCCATCGGGGCGTCGCCCACCGTCGCCGTCATCGCCGTCGCCACCACCGGCCCGATGCCCGGCCGGTTCACGAGCTCGCGGGTCGGCGCGTGGTCACGGACCTGCCCAGGGAGGCGCCGGTCGAACTCGTCGATCCGCGCTTCGATGGCGCGAAGATGGTCGAGTGGCGCCACGAGGACCTCCCGCGCGACGGCGGGACGCGTCGCGGCGTCCGTGTCGGCGATGATCGTCGCCAGCTCCGCCATGCCGCGGCTGCGGGCCGCCGCGAGGGGCCGAACTCGGTCATGTGCCCGCGGATCGCGTTGATCGTGCCGCTCCGCTCGGCCAGCAGGCGGTCGCGGATGCGGTGCCGCATCAACCGCGCCTGCCGATCGTCGGTCTCGACCGGCACGAACCGCCTAGTCGGCCGCTCTACCGCTTCGCGGCAGGCTTCGGCGTCGGCGGCGTCGTGCTCGTTCCGCTCGACGAGGGTATTCACGTGCTGCGCCGGCATCAGGCACACGTCGTGGCCGAGCTTGGTGAGTGCCCGCGCCCGGTCGTGGGCACCGCCGCCGACTTGAAGGCCGACACGGCACGGCGGGAACCGCGCGCGGCCGCCTCCCACCGAACGGTCGTGCCGGTAAACCCGGCAGCCTCACCGGCCGGTTGGGTTGGCGACGCCGGCGCCGCGGCACCGCGACCCGGGGCGCTCACCAGGACTGCACCTCGTCTTGGCGCGATGCCACCGCGTCGCGATGCATGCGGGTCACGCGGCCGGTCGTCAGCGCGCCTCGTCGATGACCTCCACCGGCGCGCCGTCGGTGAGGTTGTCGAGCTCGGTGGTCGCGACCCGCTCGCCCGGCTGCAGCGCGCCGCGCACGGCGACCCATTCCTCGGTGTCGCTCTCGGCGTCCTCGGCGTCGGCTTCGGCCTCCGGCGCCATCTCCACCGGCAACGACCAGGCGACGCCGCGCTCGACCCGAAACACCCGCTGGCCGCCCTCGTCGTCGAGCAGCGCCGCTCTGGGGACGGTGACCCAGCTCACCTCGCCCGCCGGCAGGCTGACCTCCACCGTCGAGCCCGGTGAGGGCAACGCTTCGGCGTCGTCGGGTTCCGCGACCACCTCCAGGCCGGCGGTGACGTCGTCGGGCGGCCTGCGCGTCGCCACCACCTTGGCCGTGCCCTCGTCCCCGTCGGTGACGATCTCGACCTCATCGTCGACCGCCAGCTCGGCGCGGGCCTCGGGGGGCACCCCGAAGCGCAAGCCGGGCGCATCCTCCCGACGCAACTCCAAGAGCAGACCGTCCGCCGTCACCAGCTCGCCACGGGCGACCGCGACCGACTCCACCCGCCCGGCGACCGGCGCCTCGACGTTCTGCTCCGCCAGCCCCGCGCGCGCCGCCTCGAGACCGTCGCGCGCCTGCTCGACCGCGGCTTCGAGTTCCGACATGCGGTCCTCGGCGACGAGATCGCTGTCGGCGAAGGCCTCACTCTCCGCGCGGTCGCGCGCCGCGCGCAGCTCCTCGCGGGCCTGGTCGAGCTCGGCCTCCGCCGACATCACGGACGCCTGCTCGGTCGTCTGCTCGAAGCGAACGAGGACGTCGCCCCGCTCGACCTGGTCGCCCTCGGCGACGGCGACCTCGCCGACCGCCGCCTGGCGCGGCGCGGTGACCGGTACGATCAGTCCCTCCTCGACGGTGGCGGTGACCGTGGGCCCCGTCTGCTCCGGCTCGCGAACCTCCGCGGTGCGGACGGCGACTTCGGCGTCGCCGCCCTCCTCCTCGGGCGCGTCGGTGGCGGTGCTCCACCAGCCCAGCGCGAGGGCGAGGAGCGCCGCCACCGCCAACGTCGCGACGACGAGACGCCGCATCGTCAGCACCCCCGCGACGGAAGCGCGCGGGTCGTCGTCATTGCGAGCCCTGCTCGTCCATCAGCTCGCGGATGCGGGCGCTGAGGTCGGCATCGCCCTCGGCCACCTGCAGGATCTGATTATAGGTCTCGACGCTGAGGTCTTCATCTCGGACGGCCTCGACCATCTCGTCCTGGGCGTCCTGCTGCATGCTCTCCAGACGCTCCGGGTCCTCGACTTCCTGCATCCGCTGCGTCCACTCGTTCGAGATCTCACCGATCTCGTTGGCCGCGGCGGCGAAGCTCTCGAGGGTCTCGTCGTCGAAGCTGTCGGCGGAAGGCTGTTCCTGCTCCTGTTCCTGCATGGTCTGCGACCACGCCGGCGCGGCCATCAGCGCCAGCGCCGCGGCAAGCGGCAGCAGGCGGCGCAGACCGTACGCGGGCCGAATGGACATCGAAGGCATGGGCTTCTCCCGATAGGGTGGATCATCGCCGTGCAGGGCGATAGGACGCTAGATAGACAGGGCGGCTCGCTCGAAAGTTCCATCGCACCGTCGCGCATCATGCTCGCGGGCACGGGCGGCGCCGCCGGACATGGAACTCGGCGGGCACACCTGCTGTCTAAGGCGATGGCGAGACGGCGACGGCACGCCGATCTGGGGAGTTCGCAGCTTGGACGACATCCGCTGGGCGATCGCCCAAGAGATCCCGCACCTGCGGCGCTACGCCCGCGGCCTCACCGGCGACGCCTGGAGCGCCGACGACCTCGTCCAGGCGAGCCTCGAACGCGCCCTGCGCAAGCATCGGCTGTGGCGCCGGCGGGGCAGCCTACGCAGCTGGCTCTTGCGCATCGTCTACCGCACGTTCTTGAACGACCTGCAGCAAGGCCGTCGGCACGTGCCGCTGGACGATGCGGCAGCCGGCGAGGCGATGCCGACGCCGGAGGCATCCCAAGAGACCCGGCTCGAAGCCCTCGACATCGTCCGCAGCCTGGAGCGCCTGCCCGTCCAGCAACGCGCGGTGCTGCTGCTCGTGGCGGTCGAGGACCTGAGTTACGACGAGGTGGCCGAAGTCCTCGGCGTGCCGATCGGCACCGTCCGCTCACGGCTCTCGCGGGCCCGCGAGAGCCTGCGGGCGTGGACCGACCCCGCCGCCGAGGAGGACACGCCGACCCCGTCGCATCTGCGGAGGGTGAAATGAGCCCACATGCTTGCGCCGCGGTCGAGGAGCGCGATCTGCTCGCCTATGTCGACGGTCGCCTGGCGCCGGAACGCCGGCGCGCGGTCGAGCGCTGGCTCGACGAGCGGCCGGGCGAGCGCGCGCGGCTCGACGACTATGCCCGGCAGAACGAGGCCCTACGCCGCCACCTCGGCGGGGTCGCGGCCGAGCCGGTGCCGCCCCGCCTGCGCGCCGTGCTCGACGGGTCGCCGGCGGCCGGGCGCGGGCGTCGGCGG
>JBKHCM010000055.1:0-19943 GCA_046541805.1 Alphaproteobacteria bacterium | reverse complement strand
GCACGGGAAAGGGCGCGCGGTCGGCGGCGCTGCGGGCGAGCGGGCTCACGATCGCCCCCGCCTCCTCGGCGATCAGCGTGGCGGCGGCGGCGTCCCAGGCGAAGATCGCGGCCTCGAAGAAGCCGTCGATGCGGCCGGCGCCGACATAGGCGATCATCAGCGCGCCGACGCCGTAGGAGCGAAAGCTGGCGCCCTCGAGCGCCAGGCGCTCGACCGCCGCCAGCGTCGCCTGCGGCGGGGCCTTGCGGGTGAGCCCGAAGACGAGCTGCGCGCCCGCCACCGCGCCATGCTCGCGGCAGGCCAGGCGGGCGTCGCCCAGATAGGCGCCGGCGCCGCGGCGGGCGGAGAAGAGCTCGTCCTGCAGCGGGTCGTAGACGGCGCCCAGCACGCTCTCGCCGCGGTGGCGGAGCGCGACGCTGACGCACCAGCCCGGCCGCCCGTGGGCGAAGTTGGAGGTGCCGTCGATGGGGTCGATGACCCAGGTCGGCCGCGCCGGATCGACCGCCGGCTCCGCGCTCTCCTCGCCGAAGAAGGCATCGTCCCGAAAGCGCGCGGCGAGCTCGCGATAGAGCCGGGCCTGGACCGCGAGATCGGCCTCGGTGACGAAGTCCGCGCCGCCCTTGTCGCGGACGTCGATGGCGTGGCGGCGGGCATGGGCCTCGCGCGCCAGCGCGCCGACCTCGCGCACCAACGCGGTGAGCGCCTCGGCGCGCCGATCCAGGTCTCGGGGGTCCATCGCCGTCCTTGTCCGCCGTCGCCCGCCGCGTCCGCGGGCCGCCCGCGATGTCTTGGCACAGCGTGCGCGGGATGGCGAGACGACGGGCGCCGTCCGATGCGCCGATGCGCGCGCACCGCGACGGCCCCGGCATGACGACCGGCCGCCTCGGCCGGGGGGCCGCGGGCGCGGCGTCCGCCGTCCGGCTGTCGTCGCGGGCGGCGGCAGCGCCTTCGCGCCCGCCGCTCTCAGCCGGCCGCCGCCTCGAGCGTGGGGGTGTGGTCGGCGACGCGGCCGGCGAGCGCCGCCGGCAGGGGGCCGCCGGTGGCCCAGTCCAGGAGCTCGACGGTGTGGACGATCGGGACATCGCTCGCCGGCGCGAGCTGGCTCATGCAGCCGATATTGCCGGTGGCGACGACCTCGGGCTTGGTCTTGGCGATGTTCGCGAGCTTGCGGTCGCGCAGCTGGGTCGCGATCTCGGGCTGCAGGATGTTGTAGACGCCCGCCGAGCCGCAGCAGAGATGCCCCTCGGGCACGCCCTTGACCTTGAAACCCGCCTTTTTGAGGAGGCTTTGCGGCTCGCTCGTGAGCTTTTGGCCGTGCTGCATCGAGCACGCGCTGTGGTAGGCGACGGTGAGCCCGGGGCGGCGCACGGGCGTGTTGAGGCCGAGCTGCGAGAGGAACTCGGTGACGTCCTTGGCGAGCGCGGCGATGGTCTCGGCCTTCGCCTTGAGCGCCGCGTCCTCGCGGAACATGAAGCCGTAGTCCTTGACCGAGGTGCCACAGCCCGAGGCGTTGATGACGACGGCGTCCAGCCCCTCGCCGCCGCCCGCCCGGGTCTCCCGCCACCAGGCCTCGATGTTGGCCGCGGCCTGGCGGTGCGAGCGCTCCGCCTTGCCGAGATGGTGGACGAGCGAGCCGCAGCAGCCCATGCCGGCGGCGACGACCACCTCGACGCCGTGGCGGGTGAGGAGGCGCACGGTGGCCTCGTTGATGCCGGTGTCGAGGACCTGCTGCGCGCAGCCGGTGAGCATCGCCACGCGCGCGCGGCGCGCCCCCTCGGCGGGGATGACCTGCGGGCGGTCGACGGGCGAGGGGGGCGGCAGCGCCGCAGGCGCGAGCTCCAGCATCGCCCGCATGCGGCCGCGGAAGAGGCCCTTGAACGGCCGCGCCAGTCGGGCGGCGCGCAGCGACCAGCGGAACAGGCGTGGCCGCGGGATCAGCTCGGCCAAAAGCCGGCGCAAGGCGCGGTCGGGCCAGGGCCGCGCGTAGGTCTCCTCGATGTAGGCGCGGGCGTGGTCGATGAGGTGCTGGTAGTGCACCCCCGACGGACAGGTGGTCATGCAGGAGAGGCAGGAGAGGCAGCGGTCGAGATGCTTGACGACCTTCTCGGTCGCGGGCTTCTCGTTCTCCAGCATGTCCTTGATGAGGTAGATCCGGCCGCGCGGGCTGTCGAGCTCGTCGCCCAGCAGCACGAAGGTGGGGCAGGTCGCGGTGCAAAAGCCGCAATGGACGCAGGTTCTGAGGATCTTCTCGGACTCACGGGTGTCCGGATCCTCGAGCTGCGCCGGCGTGAAGTGCGTCTGCACGATGTCGCCTCCCCGATACCGCTTTCACGGGAGGTAGCTCAAGCGGGCCGCCGGGCCAAGGGGGGCGCTCAGACGGTGGCGACGGCGTCGAAGCCCGGGCCGACCGCGGCGTCGGCGGGCTGCTCGCGCACGGCCGTGACGCGGCCCAGCGGCGGCCCCTCGCGGCATCGCGCGACGACGCGCTCGACCGCCCTTGGCTCGCCGGCGACGAGCGCCTCCACCGTGCCGTCGCGGCGGTTGCGGACCCAGCCGTCGACGCCGGCGGCGGTGGCGACCTCGACCATCCAGGCGCGAAAGCCGACGCCCTGGACCCGACCCTCGATGATCAAGCGCAGCGCTTTGCGGTCCTCGCTCATCCCGCTCGTCTCCTAGACGCGGTCCTCAACGTCGCGCCCCGACCGGCGGTTCCGGGCCAAACGAAGCGATGCGGCCTCGGTGCTCGACCCGGCGGTGGCGGGCGAGGTCGAAGACGGTGGTCTTGGCGAAGCGGCAGGCGTGGAGGTCGACCGCGGCGACGACGAGGCGCGCGCCGCCGATGCGGGAATGGCCGGCCTCGGCGACCGCGACCGCCCAGATGGCGTTGCGGTCGGCGGCGGCGTTGACGCTCGGCTTGGGGTGGAAGAGGCGGGCTGCGGCGCCGCTGCCGGCTTTTGCGAATCGACACGCGCGGTGTCGTCGCCGAGCCGGACCAGCGCTACCGCCCGCAGGCCCAACAGGCGCCGGCTCTCGCACCAGCGCCTGTTGGACCTGCGCCCGCTCGAACCAAGGCCGTATCACCGCGTTGGGCATCGCCCGCTCGAACCACCCCGGCACCGCTTGGTCGTCCTCGATGTCGTCGCGCGGACAGACGGAGGTGCGCGCGCGATCGGTGAAGACGACCCGCTCGGCGCCGTCGCGCGCCGCCTGCTCCGATCGCGCGCTCGGGCGGGCGACGACCGCCGCCTGCGCTTCCTCCTTCGCGAGCGGGCCGAGCTGGGCGGCGGCGACACGAGGCTGGCGCATGGCTCGGTTGCCCTAGTCACGGGGGCGAAAGGCCGGCAGGAAGAAGAGCAAGAGCCACACCGTGCCGATATAGCCGAAGGCGGCGCCGGGCGGCGTGCCGAGCGAGAAGGCGGTGCCGAGCATGAAGATGACGGTGAGCGCCTTCCACGCCGGCAGGCCGATGTCGCGCAGCCGCTTGGCGATCAGGTTCAAAAAAGCGTAGACCAATGTCAGCGCCAGCGCCGCCACCACGCCGGCGAGCGCGAAGCCCAAGAGCTGGACGACGAGGCCGACCGCACCGGGCGCCCCGCCGGCGCTGAAGCCCTCGGCGAAGATGAACAGCCACTGCAGCACCACCGTCGCGAGCGCGAAGGCGAGCGCCAGCACCACGAGCCCCTTGACGAAGGCGAGCCGGCCGGCGCGGCCGGTGCGGACCTGATCGAACAAGAGCGTGATCATCGCCTCACGCCTCCGCCGTCGCCAAGGCCACCGCGCCCACCGCTCGCGTCACCGCCGCCTGGGTCGGGTCGATCACCGCCAGGTCGAGCGCGCGCTCGAGCCGGCGGCGGTAGCGGCTCATCCCGGCGCAGCCCAGGACCACGACGTCGGCGCCGTCGCTCTCCTTGAGCTCGTGGCCCACGGTCGCGAGCCGGCGCCAGGTGGCGGTCTCCTGGGCGAGCTCGGCGACGGTGAGCTCGAGCGCGCGCTCGCCCGCCACCCGGGCCTCGATCCCCAGCATGCGTTGATGGCGCCGATGGCGCGGGATCGAGCGGCGCTGGATGGCGACCACGCCCACCCGCTCGCCGCGCTCGAGCGCCGCCAAAAGCCCGCTCTCGGCGATGCCGAAGACCGGGGCGGCGGCGACCTCGCGGCAGAGTGCGAGGCCCGGATCGGAATAGCAGGCGATCACCCACGCCGCGGCGTCGCCTTTTGCCACGCGGCGGGCGAGCGGCAGCGTCACCGCCTCGACATCGGCTTGGCGCTCGATGCCGAAGGGGCCGTCCGCGAGCGTCTCGCAGACGATCTCCGGGCCGCCGTCGAAGCGCAGCGGGTGGAGGGCCTGGTCGAGGCCGGCGGTGACCTCGGCGTTGGAGTTCGGGTTGACGACGACGATGCGGCGGGCGGGCATGGCTCCCCTTCGAGCTCCGTGCTAGCGGGTCGGGCGAATGGGACGCTTAGACGGGAGTGCCGTGGATGGCCACGTTCGACCTCGTCCTCAAGGGCGGCACCGTCGCCACCGCCGCCGACGTCGTCACCGCCGATATCGGCGTCGCCGGCGGGCGCATCGCGGCACTCGGCCACGGCCTCGACGGCGCCGCGGTGATCGATTGCACAGACAAGCTCGTTCTCCCCGGCGGCGTCGACAGCCACTGCCATATCGAGCAGCTCTCCGCCACGGGCGTCATGAACGCCGACACGTTCGAAAGCGCCACCGCCTCGGCCGCCCGCGGCGGCACCACCACGGTCATCCCCTTCGCCGCCCAGCACAAGGGCATGAGCCTCACCCAGATCGCCGCCGACTACCACGCCCGCGCCGAGCGCGGTGCCATCGTCGACTACGCCATGCACCTCATCCTCGCCGACCCGCGCCCCGAGGTCCTGGCGGACGAGCTGCCGCCCCTGGTCGCGGCCGGCCACGGCTCGCTCAAGATCTTTTTGACCTACGACGACATCCGCCTCGACGACGAGCAGGCGCTCGCCGTCTTCGAGGCGGCGCGGCGCCACGGCCTCATGGTCTGCGTCCACGCCGAGAACCACGCGATGATCGCTTGGCTGCGCCGGCGCCTGGTCGAGCGCGGCCACACCGACGCCCGCTACCACGCCGTCAGCCACCCCCGCCACGGCGAGGCCGAGGCGGTGCAGCGCGCCATCGCGCTCGCGCGTCTGTTCGACCAGCCGCTGATGATCTTCCACGTCTCCTGCACCGAGGCGCTGGCCGAGATCCGCCGCGCCCGCGCCGCCGGCGTGAAGCTCTGGGCCGAGACCTGCACCCACTACCTCACGCTCACCCGCGACGCCCTCGCGCGCACCGACGGCCACGGCCCCGAATGGATCTGCAGCCCGCCGCTCCGCGAGGCGCACGACGTCGAGGCGCTGTGGCGGGCACTCGAAGACGGCACGCTCGCCACCGTCAGCTCCGACCACGCGCCTTACGCCGCCGACGCCACCGCCAAGTACCAAGCCGGCCCCGCGCCCGCCTTCACCGACGTGCCCAACGGCCTGCCGGGCCTCGCCTTCCGCCTGCCGCTGCTCTTCGACGCGATGGTGAGCCGGGGCCGCATGCGCCTCGAGGACTTCGTGCGCCTCACCGCCACCGCGCCCGCGCGCCTCTACAACCTGCACGACCGCAAAGGCTCGATCGCCATAGGCCTGGACGCCGACCTCGCCATCTGGGACCCGCACCGCCAGGTCACCCTCACCCACGCGCTTGCCGGCGACGGCGCCGGCTACACCCCCTTCGAGGGCCTCGAGGTCCAAGGCTGGCCCGTCCACGTCCTGCGCCGCGGCGAGACCGTCGTCCAGGACGGCGAGGTCCAGGCCCAGCCCGGCAGCGGGCGGTTTCTGCCGAGGACGGGGGGCAAGGCGGCAGCGCCGAGCGGGCGGCCCGTGGCGGAGCTGGACCCGACGCGGAACTTCGGGGCGGCGTTGTTGTGAGGGCTGCCGCGGCATGAGAGGCCCGCAACATTGAGGGATTTCCTGGCCGCTCTCCGCACCCGCGATCATAATGCGAGCTATTACAAGACGTGGTACGACCGGCGGCAGCGCGCCGCGCTTGCTGTAAAGCGTCGGTCTAAATACGCGCGGTGGACTTTCCAGATATCGGCCGCAGCGTAGAATTTTGTCGCGGGCTCTCGGCCATCGGAGAGGCAAGCCGCCCAAGGGCGTATACGACGAGCTACACGACCAGAGGCTGAATATGCGTCCCGCACTTCGCGATGGTGTCAAGCTTGGCGGATGGTTCAAAATCGAACGACACCATACTGTTCTCGGGGATCTGCAACTCGACGGGCCACGAACTGAGCTACATCTCCACGATGATAAACCCTTCGATTTAGAAGCGGAATCGACCCTTGATATACACGGGATGTTGCACGATAGAACTGCCGTAACGCTGATTGATTGCGTGGCGAGATCGCGCTTCGGCTACGCTAATTACGGTGACAATGCGTTTCACTTTGCGAGCGCGTTTCCTCACTTCGTGGTGCGCGGTAGACGGCAGCTTGAAGCCCGGACCCCGAGTATCGAAGGCGTTAGCTTCCGAATCGATGACGCGGAACTAATATTCTATGATGTCCAAGCTTTTGGTCAAGTTGTGGATGCGCGCAAAATCATCGACACCGTCATTCAGGCTAGATCGAATATTAATGAAGACGAGATTGAAATAGGACGATATCCTCGCGTTTGCTATTACACCGGTAAATCAGAAATTGCTAGGTCGGATACGTCATTGGGCGTCGTTACAATTCGCCACCACGCTGCGCCAAATTTAATGTTTACGCCCAAAGGTGTTGGAATCAATAGCCAAATCGTTGTCCATTTTGATTTTGAGTCATGTCAGACATTCGATAATACAATTCGTCGTGTGCTAATGCTTTTGAGATTTCTCGAAATGTTGGCCGGTCGACCGCAAAATTTGGAATGGTTGTCTCTACATCTTTCGGGCGAAGATCAAGACACAAATCTTGAGGTTTATTGGTGTCATAGACCCGAACGCGCAGCTCATGGCGAACGTCCAACACCGCATCCTGCTGATCTACCTATCAATGCAGTGAAATTCAAAACGGACTTTTCAAGTATCCTCGAATGGTGGCTTGAGACCGACCAAGCTCGCGCGGACGCCCGGAGTCGCTTTTACAGCAGCTTCGCGATGCAATCGAGTTATTCGATTGACCGCCTTATCGCCGCTGCGAACATGTTTGATCTTCTTCCAAGCGATGCATTGCCGTACAAGCGTAAATTGCCCGATGACATTGCTTATGCTAGGCGCGTCGCACAGAAGGAATTCAAATCACTTCCAAAGTCGGATCATCGTGATGCGATACTAGGTGCGCTTGGGCGTTTAGATCAAAGCACGTTGCGTCAAAAAATACTATATAGGGCGGAAATCGTGACAAACGCGATGTCGGATCCGCCCGCTGACGTTGAATTTGTCGTGCGAGAGGCTGTGAAAGCGAGAAACCATTTTGTACATGGAAGTAAGTGGAATCTAGATAATACTAGGCAGGCGAGAGTAATTCCATTTCTGACGCGCGCGTTAGAGTTTATCTTTGCGGCATCGGAAATTTTAGATGGCGGATGGCGCATTCGAGAGTGGGAGCAACGCCGCAGCGGCGTTGGGCACCCGTTTGCGGAGACTTTATTTAGTTGGCGGGAATGTGTTGCAGAAATCGCCGACGCGAAGACCGGCAGCGAACCGTAGCTTCGGGCCTCGGATGAGGCTTGGCCTTTGAGGCGAGTAGTCGCACCATCGTAGGTTTGGTATCCAGGCGGGGTAGCGGCGCGAGCGCTGGCTGAGGAATGGATGAGTGGCATCCTGCATTACGAAACGAAGCCAGACCGGCATTTTTCAGCGGCTTGCCAGTGAGTTACCCGAAAATAGCACGGTACGCGGGCGTAACCGGTGCCAACCCCCCGCCTACCCCTCCCACCGCGCGTACACATCCCCGGAGAAGTCCTGGCCGCTGACGGTGTGGAGCCAGCGGTCGAGGGCGGGGCGCTCCACCCAGTCCGCGAATTCCCAGGTCTGGCTCTCGCCGCGGGCGACATCGAAGTGCCAGCGGCCGAGCTGGTGGAGCCGGTTCAGGTTCTCTCCTCGACCGGCTCCCGTGGCGGAGCGATCCGCCTTTCGAGCCTCGCCTGGCGGTGAGGGCGAGCGGGTCCGCCTGACTATGGTCCGCGTTGGCGGCAGCCCAGGAGTCACTCGCATCCGAAGCGCTCGGAAGCGAGTGGTCAGGCGCCCGTAGGTTTGCTATCCTAATCACGCCGGGACCCTGTCGGCGCGCCGCGGTGCAAAGGAGCGGACTCGGGAATTGCCAAACGAACCCAGGGCGCCGCTTTTCCCTTTCACCACAGCAGGTTACGGCCGCATCAGGGGCCGCCGGAGCGCTCCAACCGCGCGTAGATGTCGCCGGAGAAGTCCTGGCCGGCGATGCCGTCGAGCCAGTCTTCGAGGGCGGCGCGGTGGATCCAGCCGTCGAACTCGAAGGCGAGGCTCTCGCCACGGGAGACGTTGAAGCGCCAGTCGGCGAGGCGGTGGAGGCGGGCGAGCGCCGCCTTGGCGCGGGGGACGGCGCCGGCGAGGAACTCGAAAGAGAGCAGCGGCACCGGCTGGGAGAGGCCGGCGAGCGCCGCCTCCTCCAGCCCCTCGATGTCGATCTTGAGGAAGTCCGGGCGGCCGTGCTCGGCGATGAGCGCATCGAGGGTGGTCGCCGGCACGGTCACCCGCTCGGACCAGCGCACGGCGTCGAACGAGCCGATGGCGCGGGTCTCGGCGATGAAGTCGCGCGAGGCGGTGGTGACGGTGGGGGTGGCCGGGCTCAGATGGAGCTCGAGCGCGCCCTCGCGGCGGTCGACCGCGGCCTCGACCAGCGTCACGCCCGCGTCGCGGCCGAAGAGCCAGCGCAAAAGGCGCGCGAAGTCCGGCTGCGGCTCCACCGCGACGACCCGCGCGCCGAGCCGGCGCCAGGAGGCGGTGCGGTTGCCGGCATGGGCGCCGACGTCGAAGCACAAGGCCCCGGCGGGCACGAGCGGCCGGTAGAAGGCGTCGAGCCGGCGCCCGCTGCCGGGCGGCCAGTAGTACATCCAAAGCGAGCGGAGAATGCCCCGGAGCCGCCGCCAGCGTCGGATCATCGCGGCCCCGTCACGCCGCGCGGGCGATCAGCGGCCAGGCCTGGTCGAGGTAGAGCCTGAGCCAGGGGGTGTAGCGCTGGGGCCGGCGGCGGGCGTCGGCGCGCAGCCAAGCGGTGGCCATCCAGCGCAGGTCCATGACCTCCTCGGCGTCGGGGCGGAGCGCCAGGGCGGCGCGGTCGACCTCGGCGACGAAGAGGTGGACGGCCTCGTTCTCGACCAGCTCCGGGCCGACCGCCGCCTCGTAGTCGAAGGTGCCGACCTCGGTGAAGGCGAGCGCGACGCCCAGCTCCTCTCGGACCCGGCGGCGGACGCAGGCGGCCGGGGTCTCGCCCCAGGCCGGGTGGCTGCAGCAGCTGTTGGCCCACTGCCCGCCCGAATGGTACTTGCCGAGTGCGCGGCGCTGCAGCAACAAAGCCTCGCCGGCGAAGACGAAGGCCGAGATGGCGACGTGGCGAGCGCCGGTGCGATGGGCCTCGAGCTTGTCGATCGGGTAGCGCCCGCCGTCCGCGGCGATGCCTTGAATGGTCGCGGCCGATCCGTCCATGGTCCTCCCTTCACCGCCCGCCCCTTAGACGCCCGCCCTGTAGACGGAAGAAACGGCGGTATCCTTCACGATCAATTCGCTCATCATGGACCGGCGGTGCCCGGTCTGTCAGGCCGCAACGGCACCATCGCCGCAAAGTACGAGCCCCGAGGGGAGGCGAACACGGAGGAACGGGTGAAGATCGCGGTGGTGACCCACATCGGCGATCCGCAGACCGCGCGCGCTTCGGTAGCACCGATCGCCTCTTCGCCGACGCCGGCATCCGGGCGCCGCCGGTGCCGGTGGCCGAGCACGACCCCGCGCGATGGGACGAGCTCGTGCGGGTCAACCTTTCTTGCGCCTTCGACATCGCCGGCGGGCAGAGCGACGTCGGCAACGTCGCGACGCCGATGACCGAGGGCATGGCCACGGGCGTGCTCCAGCCCGACGGCGCCACGCGCGCCGCGCCGTCGATGGACCGGGCCCATGCCGGCGCGGCGGTGGCGCGGACGGCGTCGTTCCCGTTGGCGGCCAACGTGCTGTTCACCACCGCGATGGCGATGAAGATGCCCGATGTCGGCCGCGGCCGAGCGGCTCAGGCGACGCCGGCCACGCGCGTCGGCGTCGGCGTCGGCAGCGGGCGGTGCTCGCGCACCGAGGCGCTGAACCAGCCGAGCTCGCCGGCGGCGAAGTCGACCACGATGTAGCTGGGCTCGTGGCCGTGCTGGCGACCGGGGTTGAGGCAGACGGTGTCGCCGAGGCGGTCCCACCAGCCGCCCTGGGGTCGGAAGGGGGCGTCGTGGATGTGGCCCGAGACCACCAGCTGCGGGCGGTGGCCGAGGATACGGTCGGCGAGCGCCGTGCTACCGACGGGCGACTTGCCCCTGGCGCAACAGCCGACGCGGGTGCCGGCCGGCGGGGCGTGGTGGACCCAGATGCGGGTGAGCCCGGGCAGGTCGTGGGCGGCGCCGTGGGGCAGCGGCGCCGCCGCCGTGCCGCGCCAGGGCCACAGCGTCACCGCGACGCCGTTCCAGGCGACGGTGCTGCCGTCGACGAAGAGGTGGTGGCCGGCGATCTCGCGCAGCCAGGCGATCCCCCCGTCGTCGTCGACGTCGTGGTTGCCGCTGGCGACGAGGACCGGCGCGCGGGCCGCGATCAACCGGAGCGCTTCCTGGATGGTCCGGCGCTGCTTGGCGAGCGGCGCGTGCCCGCTGACGTCGAGGAGGTCGCCGGCGAGTATCACCGCGTCGTAATGCCCCGCCTCGGCCTCGAGCCACGCCATTTGCCGCAAATTGTAGTGAATATCCGCCGCCAACAACAACCGCATGTCGGCTCGCCTCCCCTCGAGCTGCATCCGTATAGCGGGCGAGGACTCGTTTGCCAAATCAATATCGAGTTATGCTGCATTGCGGTAGACCGGGAACAGAATGATGCAGTGCAGAATGGGCAAACCGCAAACGCCGATCGAGATTTGTTGAAATTGAGACAAATGATGGCGGAGCCCCGGCTCAGCGGGCGACGACGACGAGATCGACCGGGGCGTCGACGCCGGCGACCGACCGCGCGGGGCGGCGCGCGAACGGGCCGGCGGCGCGGAACCCCTCGGCTTCGGCGCGGGCGAGGGTGGCGGTGGTGGTGAGCGCACAGGTGCCCTCCACCTTGTTGTGCTTTTCCAACTTGGCGGTGAGATTCACGGCCTCACCGATGACGGTGAATTCGAGCCGATTGGCATGGCCCAGCGCGGCGAAGACCACCGGCCCGGCGTTGACCGCGCCGTTCACGACCAGACCCTCGCCGGTCTCCTCGGACCAGCGCGCCGCCTCGACCATGACGCCCGCGAGGGCGGTCAGGGCGTCGCGGGCGGCGGTGGGCGAGGGCGTGACCGCGCCGAAGGTGGCCATGACGCCGTCGCCCAGGAACTTGTCGACGACGCCGCCCTCGGCGCGGATGCGCGGCAGGGCGCGGGCGTGAAAATCGGTCAGAAGGTCGACCACCACGTCCGGGGCGTGCGCGGCGGAGAACTGCGTGAAGCCGCGAATGTCGAGCATCAAGATCGCGGCGTCGCGGGCCTCGGCGCGGCCGGCCACCACCTCGTCCTCGGCGTCGGTCACCGCCTCGGCGACGCCCTCGGAGAAAAAGCGCCGAAGATCGCGCCCGGCCGCCTCCTCGCGCACGGCGGTCACGAGCATCCGGCGGCCGCGCCAGACCGACAGGCTCAGCACGCCGGTCACGACCGCGATCGTCAAAACCTTGTCGAACTCGGCGCCGATGAGGACATAGGGTCCGCTCAGATAGTCCACGAAGTTGCGGGTGATCATCTCCGGGCCGCCGGCGGCCAGGGCGTAGGCGACCAGCGCGAGCCAGCCCACCGCCGCGAAGGCGCCCATCGACGCGACGAAGCGCGCGTCGAAGCGCAGCGCCCGCACCGCGATGAAGACGAAGATGTAGATGAACGTCGGCACCTTCAGCGAAAAGCCCGGCGGCTGACCGTAGTCGAGATGGAAGGTCCAGATCAGTGCCCACAGCATCGTCACGTCGACGAGCATCGAAAGCACCAGGAACCACCCCGGCATGAAGCCGCGACGGGTCAGCCACAGACGCAACAGCGTGAACAGGGCGTAGGGTGCCAGGATCAGCGGCACCGGCTCGAACATCGTCGCGCCGGCGTCGGGCGGCCGTGGCGCGATGAAATAGAGCGTGGCGAAGACGGCGAGGACGGCCAGCTGGACCCAGGTGATCAGCCGCTCGCTCTTCTCCTCCTCGGCGTCGAGCAGGCGCTGCACCCGCGCCGGCAGCCGGATCCCCTCGTCGCGGCGACCGAGATGCGCGAACAGGCTCGCGGGCAACCAGCGGCGCAACGGCGCCTCACAGGAACTTCTGCAGGTCGAGCGAGCTTTCGCGGCCGACCCGGTGGACGTGGGCTTCGAGCCAGGCCTCGGCGCGCTCCCGCCCGAGGGCGAAGAGCCAGCGCAGGAAGGCGCGGTCGGCGTTGAGCTTCGAGGACACGGTGAGCTTGGCGAGCTCGTCCTCGGCCTCGATCGCGTGCATGTTCAGCCGCTTGTAGCGCTGGGTGTCGAGCCGACCCTCGTCGATCAGTCGGGTGACGAAGGCGATCGTCCGCAGCTCGCGCATCAGCGAGCTGTTGAAGCTGACCTCGTTCACCCGATCCATGATGTCGTGGGCGCGCTTGGGCACCTCGTCGATGTTGACCGGGTTGAGCTGCACCAGCAGCACGTCCGAGCACGCCGTCTCGTAGATCAACGGAAAAATCGGCGGATTGCCCATATAGCCGCCGTCCCAATAGGCCTCGCCGTCGATCTCCACGGCGTGGAAGAGAAAGGGCAGGCAGGCCGACGCCAACACCGCGTCGGCGCTGATCTCGTAGCCCTTGAAGACGTGGATCTTGCACGTCTTGACGTTGGTCGCGCACAAGAACAGTTTGACGACCTTGTGCTCGCACTGCTCGCCGAGCCAAGCGAAGTCGACGACGTCGCAGAGCAGGTCGCGCAGCGGGTTCAGGTTCAGCGGATTGAACTCGTAGGGCGAGAGCATCCGGCTCAGGGCGTCGAAGGTGAGCCAGCTCGGCGAGAAGTCCATGTTGCCAATGCTGAGCCAGCGATCCAGCGGGCTCGGCTTGATCGGCGAGAAGCTCGCCGCCGCCGCCACCTTGTTCCAGAACTCGGCGAGCGCTTCGCGCGCGCCCTCGGCGCCGCCGCGGGCGAGACCGTAGGCCAGGACGGCGGCGTTCATCGCCCCCGCGCTCGTGCCCGCGATGCCCTCGATCGCGAGCCGACCGTCCGCCAACAGCCGGTCCAGCACGCCCCAGGTGAAGGCGCCGTGGGCCCCGCCCCCCTGCAGTGCCAGGTTGATCGCCGGCCGCGCCTTGCTCACCGCTTCGGCCTATTGCGCCGTCCAGCCGCCGTCCATGGCGAAGGCCTGGCCGCGGATCTCGTCCGCGCCCGGCGAGCACAGGAACACCGCGAGGTCGCCCAGCTGCTCCGGCGTGACGAAGCGGTGGCTCGGCTGCTTCTCCGCCAGGAGTTCTTTCGCCTCCTCGTCGAAGCTCGTGCCTTTTTCCTCCGCGCGCGCCTTGATCTGAGCTTCGACCAACGGGGTCAGGACCCAACCGGGGCAGATGGCGTTGCAGGTGACGCCGGTCCGGGCGCTTTCCAGCGCCACCACCTTGGTGAGGCCGACGACGGCGTGCTTGGCCGCGACGTAGGCGGCCTTGTTGGGGCTGGCGACGAGGCCGTGGGCGGAGGCGATGTTGATGATCCGGCCCCAGTTGCGCTCGTACATCTTGGGGATCGCCGCCTTGATGGCGTGGAAGACGGCGGACTGGTTGATGGCGATGATCCGATCCCATTTCTCCTCAGGGAAGTTCTGGATCGGGTCGGTGTGCTGGATGCCGGCGTTGTTGACGAGGACGTCGACCACGCCGAGCTCGGCGCTGGTGGTCGCGACCAGCTCGCGCACGCCGGCTGCCGTCGCGAGGTCGGCGCCGCAATAGGCCACCCGGACGTCGTTCGCGGCGGCCATCTCCCGACGGATCTCCTCGATCTCCGCGGCGTCGCCGAAGCCGTTCAGCATGATGTCGGCGCCGCCGGCGGCGAGCGCACGGGCGATGCCGAGGCCGATCCCGCTCGTCGACCCGGTGACCACCGCGACCTTGTCTTTCAACATGCCTCGACCTCCTCTATGAGCCGCCTGGCTGCCACCGCGTGTTTCGCATCGCCGTGCGCGGACGGCAACGCGCAACCGTGTGGGTAGCGTGTGGGGAGAGTGAGGGGGTGGCGGGCACGGTTCGCGACGAGCCGACGGCGCCGGCGGCGAGCGCGGAGCGGTCCGACGACGCCGCCCTCGTCGCGCGCCTTCAAGCCGGCGAGGACGCCGCCTACGCCGAACTCGTCCGCCGCCACGGCGGCCGGATGCTGACGGTGGCGCGGCGCTATCTCCACAGTGAGGACGCCGCGCAGGACTGCGTGCAGGAAGCCTTCCTCGCCGCCTTCAAGGCGCTCGACCGCTTCGAGGGCCGCAGCTCGCTCGCCACTTGGCTGCACCGCATCACCGTCAACGCGGCGCTGCAGGCCCTGCGCCGGCGCGGCGCCAAGGACGAGGTGGCGATCGAGCCGTGGCTGCCCACCTTCGACGAGGAAGGTTTTTTGGAGGGACCGACGCAGCTCACCGCGGCGGACGCCGAAGAGCTCCTCGCCCGCGATGACGTGCGCACGGAGGTTCGCGCCGCTATCGACCGCCTGCCCAGGAGCTACCGTAACGTCCTGCTTCTGCGCGACATCGAAGGGCTGTCGATGACGGAGGTCGCGGAAATGCTGGAGGTGAGCGAGAACAACGCCAAGGTCCGCCTGCACCGCGCGCGCACGGCGCTGAAGAAGGAGCTCGAGCCGCTGTTGAACGCGGGTGCGCTCTGATGGGACCGGGACGGCGCCTCGGACGGCACTTCAAGGCGCTGATGATGCGTCGGCTGCCGGGCATGATCACCTGCGCCGAGTTCGAGCGCTTCGTCGTCGAGCACTACGAGGGCGAGCTCAGCGAGGGCCAACGGCGGCGGTTCGAGCGGCACATGGCGATGTGCCCGCCCTGCCGGGTGAGCTGGGAGAGCTACCGCAAGGCGGTGGCGCTGGGCCAGGGCCTGTTCGCCGAGGAGGAGCGCTACGACCCGGCACCGGTGGACGAGGATCTCGTCACCGCCGTGCTGGCGGCGCGGGCGGCCTCGCGCGAGGGCTGACCGGTACCCGCGGTTCGATTAAGCATGAGCGCGTCAACTCGAAGGGCGCGCTCACCATGCGGTTCGGTCCTCTCGTCGTCGCCTTGGTCCTCGCGGCTGCCGTGGTCGCCGAAGCCGGCGCGGCGTCGCTCACCATCCTGCACAACAACGACGGCGAATCGGCGCTGTTGCCGTTCGACGATCCGGCCGATCACGGCGGCATCGCCCGCGCGGTGACGGCGGTCGACCAGCTCCGCGCGCTCGCCCGCGACGACGGGCGCGACGTCTTGGTGCTGTCGTCGGGTGACAATCTCCTCGCCGGGCTCGCCCGCGAAGCCGGGGCGCGCGCCGGCGTCGACTACGACGCCCGCGCGCTCGCCCGCATCGGCTACGACGCCATCGCGCTCGGCAACCACGATTTCGACTTCGGCCCCGCCGCGCTTGCCGACTTCATCGCCTACGCCGAGGACGGCCGCGCACTCTTCGCCGACACGCCCTTCCTCGCCGCCAATCTGAACGTCTCGGGCGAGCCGGCGCTCGCCGCCCTCGCCGACGACGGTCGCATCGTCGCCAGCACGGTCGTGCGCCGCGGCGACGAGGCCTACGGCGTCATCGGCGGTCTCACCGAGCGGCTGGCGCGGATCTCGAGCCCCGGCGCGGTGACGGTGACCGACTTCGCGGCGGCGGTGCGGGCCGAGGTCGACCGGCTCGCCGCGGCCGGTGTCACCAAGACCATCCTGATCAGCCATCTGCAGGGCCTCGGCCACGATCTGGACATCCTCACCGGCGAGGGCCTCGGCGTGGACATCGTCATCGCCGGCGGCGGGGCCGGGCTCTTGATCGACCACCGCAAGCTCGATGCCGAGACCGGCGAGGACGTCTTCGGCAACGCGCCCCTGGCCGTGCCGGCGGGGGCGCAAGCGGCGGCCGGCGAGCCGCGCGACACCTATCCCCTGCGGGTGGTCGAGCCCGACGGGCGGGTGACGTGGGTGGTCACCACCACCGGCAACTACCAGTACTGGGGCCGGCTCAACGTCGAGTTCGACGACGCCGGCGAGGTCAAGGCGGTGAGCGGCGATCCGGTGACCGTGGGCCCCGGCTTCGCCGCGGACCCCGAGGCCCAGGCCCGCATCGCCGCCCCGCTGGCCGAGCGCGTCGACGCGATCGCAAGCGAGGTGGTGGGCGTGAGCGAGGTCAGGCTCGCCAACGATCGCCGCCCCGGCAAGCGCGTCGAGGAGGTCAATCTGGGCAACCTCGTCGCCGACGCCTTCGTCTGGCAGGCCGAGCAGCTGCTCGGCGACGCGCTCGCCGGCAAGGCGGTCGTCGGGCTGCAGAACGGCGGCGGCATCCGCGGCGGCGACGCCGATTTGCCGCCGGGCGATATCACCCGCGCCGACACCCTCGATCTCCTGCCGTTTGCGAACGGCCTCGCCTGGAGCGACGCGCTCGACGCCGCCGACCTGCTCGCGGTGCTCGAGCACGGGGTCTCGGCGGTGGCGGACGCCGACGGCCGCTTTTTGCAGGTCGCGGGCGTGCGCTTCACCTACGACCCGGCGCAGGCGCCGGGCGAGCGGGTCCAGGAGGTGCGCCTCGCCGACGGCACGGTGATCTTCGAGCGTGCCGCCGGCGGGCTCCGGCCCGCCGCCGAGGCGGTCGACCTCGCCGTCGTCACCAACAGCTTCACCGCCGCCGGCGGCGACGGCTTCGCGGTGCTGGCCGGGGCCCCCTTCGCCGATCTCGGCGCCACCTACGAGCAGCCCCTCGTCAACTACATCGAGCAGGCGCTGGACGGCCGCATCACCGCCGAGGCCTATCCCGAGGGCGGCGAGGGCCGCATCCGCGTCACCCAGGCGGGCGGTTGACGAGGTCGATGCCGCCCGCCACCGGCGCCACCGCGAGGCCGAGCGCGGGCGGGACGGGCGCCGCCAGGAGCAGCCCCCTCGCCGCCATGCCCGAGAGCGGGGTGAGGAAGGTGAAGCGCGCTTGGGGTGCGGCCGGAGCGATCCGGATCGGCCAGAGCCGGGGGCGGGCGCGCCCAGGCTGTCGACGACCTCGAACGCCATGCCGGCGAAGGCGCCGGCACAGGCACAACGGCGCCGGCACGGTGCAGGCGGGGCGGTCGAGCCGGGCGCCTCGGCGCGGGCCCGCCGCGGTGACGGCCGCGCTCATCGCACCCGCCAGCGCAGCTCCTCACCGGCGAAGAGCGGCCGCAGGTCGTCCGCGCCGTCGATCGCGACGCGCTCGGGCACGCGCCAGGGCGTCGCCTCCAGCGTGACCGTGCCCGGGTTGGGGGCGAGGCCGTAGAAGCGCCGCCCGAAGCGCGCGGCGAAGTCGGCGAGCCGGTCGAGGCAGCCGATCGCGTCGAAGGCGGTGGCGTAGGCCTCGAGCGCCACCGGCGCCGAGAACACGCCGGCGCAGCCGCAGGCGCTCTCCTTGGTGCGGCGCGGGTGCGGTGCGCTGTCGGTGCCGAGGAAGAACTTGGGCGAGCCGGTGGCGACGACGCGGCGCAGCGCCTCGCGGTCGCGCCGGCGCTTGAGGATCGGCAGGCAGTAAAGGTGCGGGCGGATGCCGCCCACCAGCATCGCGTTGCGCTCGAACAGCAGGTGCTGCGGCGTGATCGTGGCCGCCAGCCGCTCGTCCTGGCTCTCGACGAAGGCCGCGGCGTGGGCGGTGGTGACGTGCTCGAGGACGATGCGCAGCTCGGGAAAGTCGCGCCGCAGAGGCGCGAGCACCTCGTCGACGAACACCGCCTCGCGGTCGAAGATGTCGACGTCGGCGCGGGTCACCTCGCCGTGGATGCAGAGCACCATGTCGAGCTGCTGCATGCGCTCGAAGACCGGGGCGAGGGCGCGGATATCGGTGACGCCGGCCGCCGAGTTGGTGGTGGCGTGCGCCGGGTAGAGCTTGGCGGCGGTGAAGATGCCCTCGGCGAAGCCGTGCGCGAGGTCTTCGGGATCGGTGGCGTCGGTGAGATAGGCCGTCATCAGCGGGGTGAACGCCGCCCCCGCGGGTAGCGCGGCGGTGATCCGCTCGCGGTAGGCCAGGGCGTCGGCGGTGGTGACCACCGGCGGGGTCAGGTTCGGCATGACGATGGCGCGGGCGAAGACGCGCGCGGTCGGCGGCAGCACGGCACGCAGGACTGCGCCGTCGCGCAGATGCAGGTGCAGGTCGTCCGGGGTCGGCAGGCTCAGCGTGCGCGTCATCGGCGTCTCCTCGACCGGCGAGGCTGCGGCCGCGGCGGCCGCGATGCCACTGGCCTTAAGGCCCGCGGCGCGTTAGGCCTCCCGGCGATAGCATCATCAGCTCGCCCTGCGCCATGCCCGCTGCCTCCGCCCGCGCCGTCGCCCGCCATCTCCTCGAGGTCGACGCCTTCGGCTTCGATCCCGAGCAGCCGGCGCGGACGCCGTCGGGCCGGCTGACGCCGATCGTCATCGACGCCCGCCCACTCGTCGGCTACCCGCGGCTGCGCCGCCGGCTGGTGGCGACGGCGGTCGAGCGTCTCGCCGAGGCCGCGGGCGTGGAGGCCTTCGACGCCGTGGCCGGGGCCGAGATCGGCGGGCTGCCCATGGCCGCCTGGCTCGCCGACGCGCTCGCCCTGCCGATGCTCTACGTCCGCAAAAAGCCCAAGGGCTTCGGCCGCAACGCCGCCATCGAGGGCCGGCTGGCGGCGGGCGCGCGGGTGCTGCTCGTCGACGACGTCGCCACCGACGGCGCCTCCAAGCTCGCCTTCGTCGACGCGCTGCGCGCCGCCGGCGCCCGCGTCGAGCACGTTCTCGTCGTCTGCGCCGCCGCCATCTGGCCCGAGGGCGAGCGCCAGCTACGCGACGCCGGCCTCGCGCTGCACGCGCTCACGACCTGGCCCGACCTCGCCGCCGCGGCCCGCGAGCAGGCCGTGCTGCCGGCGGATCTCCTCGACGAGGTCGACGCCTATCTGCGCGATCCGGCGGCCTTCGAGGCGGCGAGCGCGGCCCGCCCTTGAACCTTCGGTTGAGCTGCCTTTCGGTTGCGCAGCTGCGGTCGCCTTCCGCTCAATCGTTGTGCACGTGGCGTCCGGTTGCGCCAGTGAGCCTGCCCGTGCCGGGCGCGCACGTGTTGGCATGGTTCTCGCATCGAGATGGGTGACCCTGTGAAGGGTGCCACCCAGCAGGAGCTCCGCGGCTCCTCACTCGGCCCGCCGGCTTACCTCCCTGCCGGCGGGCCCTTTTTATGGCGCGAGCCGTCGCCAGACCGCCCGCTCCAGCGTCCCCTGCGCGAGCAGCGCCCGTACGCCATCGTCGGTGGGCACCCGCAGCTCCGCGGCGAGCCGGTCGGCGAACAGGTCGACCGTCCCCGTCATCGCCACCGCGCCGGGGTCGAGCGCGTCGAGTTCGAAGCGGCCGCGGTCGAGCGCCAGCTCGCCCGTGAGGTTCAGCCGCGGCAGCGCCAGCGGGCGGCCGTCCTCGCCGCGGCGCACGCTCGGGCCGAGCGCGCCGTCGACCGCGAGCCGGCCGTCGAGCGCGGCGACGAGCTCGCCGGGGGTGGTGCCGCCGGCGGTCAGCGTCCCGTCGAGACGGATCGCGC
>JBKHCM010000054.1:0-20020 GCA_046541805.1 Alphaproteobacteria bacterium | reverse complement strand
CGCGACGGTCTGCGCCTCGCCGAGATGCTTGACGCACTTCCCCAAGAGCGCGCGATGGCCCGACTCCGCGCGGCCGGGCGATTGTGCGCGCAGCATCGCCAGCCCCTCGCGCCAGATCACCGCCGCCGGGTCCGGGTCGGCCGCCCCGGCGGCACCGTCGCCACTCCCGGCACCCGCCTCAAGGTCAACCACCGTCGCCGGGTCCGGGTCGGCCGCCCCGGCGGCACCGTCGCCCGTGGGGACTCCCGCCGCCTTCGGCGGCGGCTCTTCGTGGTTCTCTTCGTGATTCTCTTCGTGGTTTGGGGGAACGCGTGTTCCCTGGTTCGAGGAACGGCTGTTCCCTAGTTCGGGGAACCGGTGTTCCCTAGTCGGCGGCGTCTCGTCGGGCGCGGCTGGTGAACGTCGGTTCCCTAGTTCGGCGCGTCGCTCCACAGGCTGCTCGCCCGCCGCCGCTTCCGTTGAGGGCGTCGCCGGTGCCCTCAGACGGTAAACGTTGCCGGTGCCGCGTCGGCGCTCGACCGCGACGAGCCCGGCGGCCTCGATGCGGGAAACAGCCTTCGCGACGCCGCGCCTCGTCAGCCCGGTCCGGCGCTCCAATAGGCTCAGCGACGGCCATGCTTTGTTGTCCGTCCCCGCCATGTCGAAGAGGACCGCGAAGACGCGCCACGCCGCATCCCCGCGCAGCACCAGCGGCGCCGCCTGGAGGGCGGCAATGCGGACGGGAACCTCAGCCATTGCTCGTCTCCACGGGCGCTTGGCCGGGCGACCGAAGGCTATAGCAAAAGCCGTGCCCCGGCTCGAAATGCGCCACGACAAAGCCGTCGCGGATCAGGCGGCGCAGGGCCGCGCGGACCGTGCGCTCGCGCAGGCCGGCGCGGCGGCCCAGTCGCGAGAGCGAGACCACGGCGAGGTTGTGCGGCGACAGCTCGACCGCGAGCGCGCGCATCACCAGCACGTCGGACTCGGCGCGGTGCTCGACATCCGCGCCGAAGGCCATGAGCCCGGCGAGCAGATGGGGCCGATCAAACATGGCGGCCCCCTTCGGCGCCGGCCTCGTTGTCGATGATTTCGGCCTGGTCGCCCAGCTCGTCGGCGACGCGCGCAAGCGTCGCTCGCACGCCGTCGAGCGCGTCGAGCGCCTCGGGATCGCCGTCCGCCTCGAGGCGCTGCACCGCTTCGCGCAGCGCGAAGGTCAGCGGCCGCAGCTGGCGCGCGAGCGCGCGCACCTCGTCGGCGGTGTCGCGCGGGTTCGCCAATCGGTCGGAAAGCCCTTGCTTTTCAATGGGCTTCCCATCGGAGGTTCGACAAGCTAAGTTATTGTCGACGTTGGGATTGTGGTTTCCCGCCCCTGGGCACCATCTCTCGCAGTCGTGACCGCTAGCGCCCGCGACGTCGTGCGGCGTCGGAGCTTAGCGGACTTGCCCGCCGTCTGAACGTCGGTGTCTCCAACTCGGCGGATGTCCTGTCCGACGGGGGGCACGCGGCGGTAACCTCGGGGCCAGAGCTGGGCTGTGCACGGCGCCGAGCGGTGAGCTCGACCTCCGGGTGCGGCGCGTTCGTGACGACGAGGCCATGACCGCCTTCGCGGGCGCGCGGTCCCGCCGTCCTCGACACGCTGGGCGTGCTCGACGTCAACATCGCCGGCCGGGCCGGGGTCGCGATGTCCCAGCTCAGGGGCCTGCACCGGGAGCTCGCCCTCGACGACCTCGACGCGGCGCTCGCCGCCGGAGCCACGGCGAGTTCACCGCGCTGTTCGAGCGTGCTTGGCCTCGGCAGGGGGAATGGGCGAAGGCGGCCATCGCCTGCCCGGCGGCGGGCACCAGCGCCCCGCCCAGAGCGCCCGCGTGCTCGCCGCCGCCGAGCCCGCAGCGCATTTCGGCGCGCACAAGGTGGAGATCGGCGCCGCCGCAACTTCGAACGCCTATGGAGCTCGCTGCTCGCGACGGCAACGACCGCCCCGGCGACGGCAAGCCCGATCGCGGTCGCGGCTAGGTCCAGATCACCTTCGAGGGCAACCACACCGAGTGCAACGACATCGTCGGTGGCGCCGACCTCGTGGCGGCGCCGGGGCGGGCGGCCGGGCCCGAGCTCGCCGCGCGCTTTCGGCGAGGTGCTCGCGTGACCCGGGCGGTCACGCCGCGGGCTTGAGCGAGCGCCAGAGCGAGAGCGCGGCGAAGTAGACCGACGCCGCCACCCAGACCCAGAACACGACCGGTGCCTCGGCGGCGGCGTCGCCGACATGGTGCTCGACGAAGACGAGATGCAGCGATGTGCCGGCCCAGATCGCGGTCATCGGGAGGGTCACCGCCCGCCAGTCCTTCACCCGCAGGGGATGGACGTATTTGAGCGGCAGGAAGGTGAGCACGCCGCAGGCGGCGATGACGGCGAGGTTGGTCCACGGTCCGGTCTGTAGCACGAAGAGAAAGAGGACGATCAGGTTCCACAACGCCGGAAACCCCTCGAAATAGTAATCCGAGGTCTTCACGTTGGCGTTGGCGAAGGTGTAGCAGGAGATCACCATGATAAAGGCGGCGGTCCAGGTCGTCCAGCCGGCGGGAACCAGTTCGAACGCATAGATCATCACCGCCGGCACGGCGACGTAGTTGAAATAATCGATGACGTTGTCGAGGATGGCGCCGTCGACCTGCGGCACCAGTTCGCCGACCTTGAGCCGGCGGGCGAGGGTGCCGTCGATGCCGTCGACGAACAGCGCGAGGCCGAGCCACAGAAAGGCCGCCAGACGGTCGCCCTCGAGGGTCGCCATCAGCGCCAGGCACCCGAGCACGATGCCCGACGCCGTGAAGACGTGCACGCCCCAGGCCACCGCCTTGCGGCCGCGGCGCTCGCGCAGCTCCACGAGCGCGTTGCCGTCGAGGTCGTCGTCGCCCACGCCCTGCCGCATGCCGTTTCGCTCCCCCGGGGTCGTCGCGCGCCGCACTCGACCGTCGTTTCGGCCTTGTCCGGAGTTTGTCACATATGACGCTCGGGCGTCACGGCCAAGAGTGGCGTTGGCAGCGGGGCGGGAGCGTCCCCGCTCGCCCGGGCCACCAGGCTGGCCTCAAAGGGCCGCGGCGAATTCGTCTTCGGCCCAACGCTTGGCCGCGACGAGGGTTTCGTCGGGCGCGGTGGGGCCGTCGGCCAGATCGATTTCGTGTTGGGCGTAGACCGCGAGCGCGCGGGCGACGGCGCGCCGCTCGTCGGCGGGCCAGCGCGCGAAATCCAGGGTTTCTAACTTAGCCTTCAAGAGATCGGGATCCAGCACCCAGTCGTCGAGCGGACGGGCGAGGGCGCACGCCAAAAAATAGGGCAGGACCGCCTTGAAATGGCTCGCGTCGCCAATGGTGTAGCCGGCCTCTAGGCAGAGCGCGACCAAGCCGTCGTCGGGAAACTCCCCGAGCGGGGTGCCCTTGAGGGGCTGCATCAGGGCCTCGTCGCCGGCGACGGTCCACTCGGGGCCGCCGTGGTCCCAAAAACGCTCGGCCAGCGGCGCGAACAGGGTCAGCAGGTCGAGCACGGCCCCACGCTGCGCCGGCGTCAACACCGAGAGCGCGCGCTGCACGCGGCTGCGCGGCCGAGAGGGCCGCCGCCACGCCCAATCCTCGATGTGTACCACGTTGTCCATGGCCACCCTTGCCGTTACCCGCCGAAGACGCTCCGCCGCGATGCGGAGAGTGCAAAACGGCTAACAAAAGCCCGACCGGTACGCGATCCTACATTAGGACTATAGTCATCAACAAAGTTCCTCACCCCGGTCTTCCCCGAGCTTGGGCGAACCTCGTCCATCGCGGCAGGAGACGCGGTGAGCCACGTCACATCAGGGACCGAGGCAAGTCGGCTGTTGCTGATCGGCCACGTAACGACGCGCCCTGCGGTCCGGCCAAGATGCCCGACGCGTGTGACGAAGCTGCGACGCCGCGCGGCGCCGACGTGTCGCGGAAGGCGCGTCAGTCCGCCCCGAGACGGGCCAGTTCGAGCGGCGCCTCGTCGTTCTCGCCGGGCGCCGTCCGCCGCCAGGCGTCGGGCTCGTCGAAAAGGCGCCTGAGCAGCTTGACGTGGAGCTGGTGGCCGCTGCCGCGACCCTCGAAGCGCCCGGCGATCGGCCCGGCGAGGTAAAGGTCGCCGACCGCGTCGAGCGCCTTGTGGCGGACGAACTCGTCGGGCCAGCGCAGACCCTCGGGGTTGAGCACGCCGTTCGCCCCGACGACGACCGCGTTGTCCAGCGAGCCGCCGCGGGCCAGACCCTTGGCCCGAAGGCTCGCGACGTCGTCGGCGAAGCCGAAGGTGCGTGCCCCGGCGAGCTCGTCGGGGAAGGTGAAGGCGTCGATCTCAAGCGCCAGCCGCTGGCGGCCGACATGGGGATGTGCGAAATCGATGGCCATGTCGACGGCGAAGCCGTCATGGGGGCGCAGCACCGCCGTGCGCCCGCCGTGCTCGACGTGGATCGGCCGCACGATCTCCAAGACCCGCCTCGGCGCATCCTGCTCCGCGATGCCGGCGGAGCCCAAGAGGAAGAAGAACGGCTCGGCACTGCCGTCCAAGGCCGGAAGCTCCGGGCCGTCGACGGCGATCTCGAGGTTGTCGATGCCCCAGGCCGCCAGCGCCGCCATCAGATGCTCGACGGTGCCGACCCGGGTGCCGTCCGCCGCCGCCAGCTGGGTGCAGCGGGTGGTGTCGGCGACCGCCTCGACACCGGCCCGGATCGAGGCGGCCCCCGCCACGTCCTCGCGGCGGAAGACGATGCCGGTGTCGGCGGGCGCTGGGCGCAGCGTCACCGCCACCCGCGCGCCCGTGTGCAGGCCGGTGCCGACGCACCCGATCGCCGCGCGCAGCGTTCGCTGGTTGGCGGTCCGGCGGCGGCGCCGGTCAAAACGGGGCGTCAGGGCCATGGCGTCGTCCTCGAGGCGGAGCGGGCTCGCTGCAATGGACGGCAGGTCCCGGCGCGGCACCGGAGCTTCACCGTCGAGGGTTACGTACCGGCGCGGCGAGCGGGCTTCAAATCACTGTTCGTGTCGATTCTTGACAGTCCGTGTTGAAGCCCGCTCGTAAAAACCGCCGCTCAAGCGTCGGTTTTTTCTCGACGAAGAAAGTGCGGCAGCTCGCCGTCGGCCGACGGCTCGGCGGTGACGCGCGGCTCCTCGGCGGCGCGCGGCGGCCGCCCGCCCTTGCGCGGCGCGTCCTCCTGCCGCTTGCCGTAGAGCCCCTGCGCCATGCGCCGGAAGAGCGAGCGGTTGTGGCCTTCCTCGGCGGTCGCCGCTTCCACCGTGGGCGGGCCCTGAAAGCCCTGGTGCGCGTCCGCACCGGCGGCGCCATCGTTGACGCCGTCGTCGATCAGGCGGTGCACCTGCGGCTCACGCTTGACGTAGGACTCCCGCTTGGCGTGCGGTTGGGCGCCACCGCCGCTGTTCGGGTGCGGCAGGGGCTCGACGCGATGCGGCTCGGTGCGAAAGCGCAGGCTCGAGAGCGGCGAGACCGGCTCGGGCTTGCGCTCGGGCTCGCGCGGCTGGTCGGTCGCGGCGTGGTGGTCGCGCGCCGCCCGCGGCGCGCTTTCAATGCCGGTGGCGACGACGGAGACGCGCATCTTGCCCTCCATCGTCTCGTCGAAGGTCGAGCCGAAGATGATGTTGGCGTCGGCGTCGACCTCCTCGCGGATGCGGTTGGCCGCGGCGTCGACCTCGAAGAGGGTCATGTCCTGGCCGCCGGTGATGTTGATCAGCACGCCCTGGGCGCCGCGCATCGAGATTTCGTCGAGGAGCGGGTTGGAGATCGCGGCCTCGGCGGATTCGACGGCGCGGCGGTCGCCCTCGGCCTCGCCGGTGCCCATCATCGCCTTGCCCATCTCGGCCATGACGGTGCGGATGTCGGCGAAATCGAGGTTGATGAGCCCGGGCATGACGATGAGGTCGGTGACCCCGCGCACGCCCATGTGCAGGACCTGGTCGGCGAGCTCGAAGGCGTCCCTGAGCGTCGTGCGCTCGTTGGCGATGCGGAACAGGTTCTGGTTGGGGATGACGATCAGCGTGTCGACGTATTGCTGCAGATCCTCGAGCCCGGCCTCGGCGATGCGCATGCGGTGGGCGCCCTCGAACGAGAACGGCTTGGTGACGACGCCGACGGTGAGAATGCCGCGCTCGCGGACCGCGCGGGCGATCGCCGGCGCCGCCCCGGTGCCGGTGCCGCCGCCCATCCCGGCGGTGATGAACACCATGTGCGAGCCGTCGACGTCGGAGAGGATCTCGTCGAGAGCCTCCTCCGCCGCGGCGCGGCCGACCTCGGGCCTGGCCCCGGCGCCGAGGCCGTGGGTGATGGCGGAGCCGAGCTGGATGCGCCGCTCGGTGAGGCATTGCGAGAGCGCCTGGCTGTCCGTGTTGGCCACCACGAACTCCACGCCCTCGAGGTGCGAGGTGATCATGTTGTTGACGGCGTTGCCGCCGGCACCGCCGACACCGATGACGGTGATCTTGGGCTTCAGATCGTGGTTGGTCTGGATGCTCAGGTTCAGGGTCATGCTTTCCTCCTCGACACCCCGTCTCTCACGCCCGACGCCGCGGCCGCGCCGCGCCGCTCAGGCCACGCCAAGGCTCTCGCGGAGCCATTGGCTCAAACTCTCGAAGGGTCGGCCCAGCGGCCCGCGCGCGGACCGCTCGACCGTGTAGCCGAGCCCGCCGTCGTGACCGGCGGCGAGGGCGAGGCCCCCGCTCGCCGCCGCGACCGGCGGCTCGCACCAGCCGTCGAGCACGCTCGGACGGCCGAGCCGGGCACCGGTGCCCAGCATCTCGGAGGCGAGCTCGAGGAGCCCCTCCTGCTGCGCGCCGCCGCCCGTGAGCACGAGCCCACGGCGCGCGGCGATCTGCGCCGTCTCGGGCGCCTGGCGAAGCTGCTCGACGACGGCGCCGAGCAGGGCCTGGCTCAACGGGCGCAGGATTTCGGTGAAGCGTTCGCGCGGCACCTCGACGGTGTCCGCGGGCGAGGCGGCGCCGATCGGCGAGATCTCCACCGCGTCGAAGGCATCGCAGCTCCGGGGCACCACCGACGCCTCCAGGTTCTTCAAGCGCTCGGCGGTGGCGCGGCTGACGTGCAGCTTGGCCTGCAGCTCGTCGGTGAGGTGCTCCGCGCCCTGCGGCACCGCCGCGACGTAGTGCAGGCGGCCGCGGTGGAAGACCGCGAGCGAGGTCGTGCGCGCGCCGCAGTCGAGCACCATCACCCCGCGCTCGGCCTCGTCGCGCTCGAGGCAGGCGAGGCCGGCGGCATAAGCTGCCGACAGCGCCGTGGTGGTGCGCAGATGGCAGCGCTCGAGGCAGCCCGTGAGCTCGTTCAGGGGCCGCGCCCGGACGCCCACCAAGTGGGCGCGGACCACCAGCTTCTTGCCGATCATGCCGGTGGCGTCGCGGACCTCGGGGCCACCGTCGAGACGGTGCGCCAGGGGCACGCCGTGGATGACGGCGAAGCCGTCGGCGGTGGCGTGCCGGGCGGCGTGGCGCAGCGCCATGTGGATGTCGCGGCGGCGGACGGCGCGATCCTCGAGCGCCACCTCGACCTGGAGATAGCCGCTCGCCGGCTCGCCGCCGGCGAAGACGAGCGTCATCTCGTCCAGACGATCGCCGGCCTGGCGCTCGGCCTCGTCGACGACGGCACGGACGGCGGCCTCGGCGGCGGCGGCGTCGACGACCTCGCCGCCGGTGAAGCCGTCGGCCGCCTGATGGCCGGCACCCAACAGCTCGAACGCGCCCGAGGGCTGGCGGCGCGCGATGTAGCAGCAGAGCTTGCGCGAGCCGACGTCGAGCACGCCGAAGGGGCGACCGCTGCGGCCGCCGTCGTCGAGCAGCGCGCGCCAGGCGGGATCGCGGACGAGCGCCGGTGCCGTCATCCCGCCGCCTCCCGCACCAGCGGTGCCGGCGTCACCACGAGGCGGTCGGCGACGCGCAGATCCACCACCGCCACGGCGCGGTCCAACAGCGCGTGCTCCGTCTGATGCCGGGCGAGCCGGGCCAACGCCGGCGCGACGTCGCCCGGCGGCAGCTCGACGCGTACGCCCGGCTCGAGCCACAGCCGCCAGCGATGCCCAGCGACCTGCTCGAGCCGCTCGAGGCGGTCGAACAGCCGGGGCTGTTCGGCGAGCCGCCGCAGGATCGGCTCGAGCGCCGGGGGCGGGCCCATGCCGACCAGCCGCGGCAGGCCGCGGGCGGCGTCGCCGGCGGGGACCGGGAGCATCTCCCCGCCGGCGGCGACCAGGGCCGGTCCGCCCGCACCCAGCCAGAGCGCGCGCGGCTCGTGCTCGTCGAGGGCGACGACGAGCCGGTCCGGCAGCTCGCGGCGGACGCTGGCGTCGGCCACCCAGCCGAGTGCCTCCACCCGCGCCCGCGCCTGATCGAGGTCGGCGCGCAGGATCGGCGTGCCGGGCGCGATGGCGAGGGCGTCGCGGACGGTGGCGGCGTCGACGCGGGCGGTACCATGGATCTCGAGCTCGGCGAGGACGAGGCCGAGCTGGCGCTGGATGGCGTCACCGGCGACCCGCGCCGCCGCGTCCCACCACGGATGGGCGGCGAGCGCGGTCCAGCCGGCGACCAGCCCGGCGGCGAGGAGCCCGGCGCGCAACGGCCCGCGGCGCGCGCGATCGCGGTCGCGGCGAACGGCACGGCGTTGGGCGCGCAGGCTCACCGGTCGCACGACGCGTCCTCCACCAGCCGCTCGACGAGCCGATCGAAGGCCAGGCCGACATGGGCCGCCTGCTCCGGCACGAGCGAGAGTGGCGTCATGCCGGGTTGCGTGTTGACCTCCAGGAGGAAGAGCCCGTCCTCGCCGCGGGCGGCGTCGAAGCGGAAATCGGCGCGGCTGACCCCACGACAACCGAGCAGCGCGTGCGCTCGCTCGGACCACGCGCAGACCCGGCGGAAGATCGCCGCCGGCACCGGCGCCGGCACGCGGTGGTCGGTGACGCCCGCGGTGTACTTGGCGCGGTAGTCGTAGAAGCCCTCGCGCGGGCGCAACTCGGTGACGGTCAGCGCGACGCCGTCGAGCACGGCGCAGGTGAGCTCGGCGCCGGGGATGAACGGCTCCACCAGCATCGCCTCGCCCGCCGTCGCGGCCGCGTTGGGCGAAAGGCGCGGATCGCCCAGGTCCTCGACGACGAGCACCCCGACGCTGGAGCCCTCGGCCGCGGGCTTGACCACCAGGGGCGGCGTCATGACCTCGCCCGCGGCGACCTCGCCGAGGGTGGCGAGGCGGCCTTCCGGCACGCGCAGGCCGGCCTCGGCGAAGAGCCGGCACGCCGTCGGCTTGTGCATCGCCATCGCCGAGGCCAGGACCCCCGAATGGGTGTAGGGGATGCGCATGAGCTCGAGCACGCCCTGCACGCAGCCGTCCTCGCCGTAGCGGCCGTGGAGCGCGTTGAAGCAGAGATCGGGCGCGAGTTGGGCGAGCCGCGCCGCCAGGTCGGTGGCGACGTCGAGGCGGTGCACGGTGTAGCCGAGCCGCTCCAGGGCGTCGGCGCAGGCCGCCCCGGAGCTGAGCGAGACCTCGCGCTCGGCGGAGAGCCCGCCCATGAGGACCGCGACGCGCCGGCTCATGGCGCCACCTCCGCGGCCGGCCGGCCGACGCGCTTGATCTCCCAGTCGAGGCGGATGCCGCTTTTGGCCTCGACCCGCGCGCGCACGGTCTCGCCCAGCGTCTCCAGATCGGCGGCGGTGGCGTCGCCGGTATTGACCAGGAAATTGCAGTGCTTGTCGCTGACGACCGCGCCGCCGACGCGCAGACCGCGGCAGCCGGCGGCGTCGACCAGCTCCCAGGCGCGGTGGCCCGGGGGGTTCTTGAAGGTGCTGCCGCCGGTGGCGACCGAGAGCGGCTGCGCCGCCGCGCGTTCGGCCTTGATCCGATCCATGCGCGCCTTGATCGCCGCCGGCGCGTCCGGCTCGCCCGCGAAGCTGGCCTCGACGACGATCCAGTCGTCGGGCAGCGCGCTTTGGCGGTAGGCGAGGCCGAGCTCGGCGGCGGGGACCTCGTGCATGGCACCGCTGCGGTCGAGGGCGCGGACGGCGACGAGGCGGTCCTTGGTCTCGCCGCCGAAGGCGCCGGCGTTCATCCGCACCGCCCCGCCGATCGTGCCGGGAATGCCGACGTAGAACTCGAGGCCCCCGATACCGGCCTGCGCCGCCGCGACGGCGACGCTGCGGTCGAGCGCGCCGGCCTCGGCGGTGAGCCGGGTGCCGTCGGTGCGGATCGCCTTCAAGACGCCGCCGAGGCGGACGACCACGCCGGCGATGCCGCCGTCGCGGATCAAAAGGTTGGAGGCGACGCCCACCGGCAGGACCGGCACCTCCGCCGGGGTGGCGGCGAGGAATGCCTCCAGATCGGCGATGTCAGCCGGGCGGAAGAGCACCTCCGCGGGCCCGCCGACGCGCATCCAGGCCCAGCTCGCCAAGGGAGCCGTGGCCTCGAGGCGCCCGCGCACGGCCGGCAGCCGATCCATGAGAGCACTCATCGCGCCGGCTCCCCGGCGAGCGCTTCGAGCTCGCCCGGCAGGGCCTGCGCCCATTGCGTGCTGCTGCCGGCGCCGAGGACGACGACGAGATCGCCCGGACCGGTGAGCGCGTGGATCGTGGCGGCGAGGCCCTCGCGGCCGGCGATGGCGCGGGCGTCGCGGTGGCCGTAGTCGGTGAGCCCCTGCACCAGCGCCGCGTGGTCGATGCCGGGGATCGGGGGTTCGCCGGCGGCGTAGACCGGGGCCACCAGCACCGTGTCGGCGCAGTTGAAGGCGGTGCAGAAGTCGTCGAACAGATCCTTCAGACGCGAAAAGCGGTGCGGCTGGACCACCGCGATGACCTTGCCGGGCGAGGCCTGCCGGGCGGTGTCGAGCACCGCTTTGATCTCGACCGGATGGTGGCCGTAGTCGTCGACGACGGTGACCCCGCCGACGGTGCCGGTGACGGTGAAGCGGCGCTTGACCCCCTCGAAGGACGACAGCGCCGTGCGCACGACGTCGATGTCGAGCTTGAGGTGGTACGCGACCGCGATGGCGGCGCAGGCGTTTTGGACGTTGTGGCGGCCGGGCATGGCGAGCCTGACGTCCTTGAGGAGCTGGGGATCGCCGCCGTTGCGGATGACGACGTCGAAGGTGGTCCCGAACGGGTCGACCCGCAGATCGATCGCGCGCACGTCCGCCTGCGGGTTGAAGCCGTAGGTGACCACCCGCCGATCGGAGAGGCGTCCGACGAGGGCTTGTACCTCGGCGTGGTCCAGGCACAACGTGCAAAAACCGTAGAATGGCACGCGCTCGAGAAACGTGAAAAACGTTTGCCGCAGCGCCTCGAAGCTGCCGTAGTGATCGAGATGTTCCGCGTCGATGTTGGTGACGATCGCGATCGTGGGGGGCAAGCGCACCAACGACCCGTCGCTTTCGTCGGCCTCGACGACCATCCAGTCACCGGCGCCCAGACGCGCATTGGTGCCGTAGGCATTGATAATGCCGCCGTTGACGACGGTCGGATCCAAGCCCGCGGCGTCGAACAGGGCGGCGACGAGCGAAGTGGTCGTGGTCTTGCCGTGGGTACCGGCGACGGCGACCGACCATTTGAGCCGCATCAGCTCGCCCAGCATCTCGGCGCGACGCACCACCGGTAGCCGCTTGGCGCGGGCGGCGATGAGCTCCGGATTGCTCTCCTTGATCGCCGAGGAGACCACGACGACGGCGGCGTCCGCCACGTTCGCGGCCGTCTGGCCGATCACGATCGGGATCCCGGCCGCGCGCAGCCGGCGCACGTTGGCGTTCTCGGCGGCGTCGGAGCCCTGCACCTCGTAGCCGAGATTGTGCAGGATCTCGGCGATCCCGCTCATGCCGATGCCGCCGATGCCGACAAAGTGCAGACGGCCGACCTCCAAAGGCAGCACGTTCATCGACCCACATCCTCCATCCGGTCGGCGAGCCGCTCCGCCGCGTCCGCCCGCGCGAGCCCGCGCGCGGCCGCCGCCATCCCCGCGAGCCGGGGGGCATCGCCCACCAGCTCGTCGAGCACCGCCGCCAGCCGCTCGGCGGTGGCCTCGGCGGGATCGACCGCGACCGCGGCGCCGGCCGCGTCGAGCGCTCGCGCGTTGGCTCGCTGGTGATCGTCGGCGGCGTGCGGATAGGGGACCAGCACCGACGCCCGGCCGACGAGCAGGATCTCGGCGACCGCCGACGCGCCGGCCCGGCTGACGACGAGATCGGCCGCGGCCAGGCGCGCCGGCATGTCGTCGAAGAAGGCGGCGAGCTCCGCCGCGACACCGAGCTCGGCGTAGGCGCGCTCGACCCGTTCGAGGTCCTCGGGGCGGCACTGCTGGACGACGGTGAGCCGCGCCCGGGTCGCCGGCGCCAGCCGGCCGATCGCCGCGGGCAGGATGTCGGCGAACACCCGCGCGCCCTGACTGCCGCCCACCACCAGGAGCTGCACGCCCGCGCGCGGTGGCGGCGCGGCGACGTGGTGAAAGGCGGCGCGCACCGGGTTGCCGACGAGGTCGCTGGCCTTGCCCGCCGGCACGCCGCGGGTCTCGGGAAAGCTGGTGGCGACGCGATCGGCGAAGCGCAGCAAGAGCCGGTGGGCGCGGCCGAGCACGGCGTTCTGCTCGTGGAGCACGAGCGGCACCCCGAGCAGCCCCGCGGCGACGCCGGCGGGCACCGCGGCGTAGCCGCCGAAGGCCGCGACCGCCGCCGGCCGCTGCAGCGCCAGGCGGGCGAGGCTGAGGACGAGTCCAGCGGCGAGCGTCGCCAGGCCGAACACCCGCCTGACCAGCGAGCCGCTCGGACTGGCGGCGGGAACGACGAAGTGGCGGGCGTCCGGCTCCAGATAGCGCACGCCGCGGCGGTCGACGGCGTAGCGCACCGCATGGCCGCGCCGCTCGAGCGCGGCGCCGAGCGCGGTGGCGGGGAACATGTGCCCGCCGGTGCCGCCCGAGGCGATGAGGACCGCGCGCGTCATCGCACCACCGCCATCGCCGGGGTCCGGCGCAACAGCGCCAGCGCCATGCCGATGCCGAGCGCCAGGGCGATCAGCGAGGAGCCGCCGTAGCTCACGAAGGGCAGCGTCATGCCCTTGGGCGGCAGGATGGCGACGTTGACGCCGAGGTTGATGCCCGACTGTAGGCCGAACTGGGTCAACAGGCCGACCGCGCCGAGCTGGGCGAAGCGGTCGCCTTGCCGGTCGGCGAGGACGAGCCCGCGCAGCACGACGACCGCGAACAGCACGACCAGGATCAAGCCGACGAGCAGGCCGAACTCCTCCACCCCGGCGGCGAAGATGAAGTCGGCGTGGCTGTCGGGCAGATGGTTCTTGACCACGCCCTCGCCGGGGCCACGCCCGAGCCAGCCGCCGGCCTCCACCGCCATCAGCGAGCGCTCGACCTGAAAGCCCGGATCGGCCGCCAAGAAGGCGTCGATCCGCGCGCGGACGTGGCTGAAGCCGTGATAGGCCATGACCGCGGTCAAGGCGCCGCCGCCAGCGAAGGCGACGAACCAGGGCCAGGCGAGGCCGGCGGCGAAGATCATCACCGCGAAGACGGCGAGCACCAGGAGCGCTTGGCCGACGTCGGGCTGGGCGAGCAACAGCGCGGTCACCAGCGCCACCGGCAGCGCCGCGCGCGGCAGTCCGCCGAGGCCCTCGCGGGCGGCGAGCCAGTGGGCGACGACGACGACGAGCGCCGGCTTGACGAACTCGCTCGGCTGCAGGCGCAGCCCACCGACCGTGAGCCAGCGGGTGGCCCCGTTGACCTCGTGGCCGAGGAGGGGGACCAGCGCCAAGAGGGCGAGCGCCACCCACAACAGGCCGGTGCCGATCCGCCGCACGCCCAAAGGCGCGAGCATCGAGCAGGCGACGAGCACCAGCGTCGCCAGCAGCAAGAAGACGCACTGGCGCACGGCGAAATGCCAGGGGCTGAGCCCCATGCGCTCGGCCACGGGCGGGCTCGCGGTGAAGACGAAGACGACCCCGGCGGCCGCGAGCAACGCGAGGGTGACCAAAAGCGGCCGGTCGACCGTCCACCACCAGTTCGCCACCACGCTCGTGTCGGTCCGATCGAACGCCCGCATCGTCACCTCAGCTTCAGCGTCGAGAGGCCGATGAGCGCGAGGATCATCGCGATGATCCAAAAGCGGATGACGATCGTGGGCTCCTTCCAGCCGCGCTTTTCGAAGTGATGGTGCAACGGTGCCATCGCGAAGACGCGCCGCCCGGTGAGCTTGAACGAGAACACCTGCACCACGACCGAGACGGTCTCGAGCACGAACAGCCCACCGATGATGGCGAGCACGAGCTCGTGCTCGGTGACCACGGCGGTGGCCCCCAGCGCCCCGCCGGTGGCGAGCGAGCCGGTATCGCCCATGAAGACCATCGCCGGCGGCGCGTTGAACCAGAGAAAGCCCATGGCGGCGCCGACGATCGCCCCGCACACCACCGCGAGCTCACCGGTTCCCGCGACGAACGGGATGCCCAGGTATTCCGCGAAGATGGCGTTGCCGATCAGGTAGCTGATCAGCCCGAAGCACATCGCGGCGATCATCACCGGCACGATGGCGAGCCCGTCGAGGCCGTCGGTGAGGTTCACCGCGTTCGACGCCCCGACCATCACGAACGTCCCGAAGAGCAGCGCGCCGCCGATGCCGAGCGGGATCAGCACGTCCTTGAAGAAGGGCACGGTGAGACCCGTCGCCAACGGCTCGCCGGTGAGCGCCATCACCGCGGCGGTGGCGATCAGCGCGATCGAGACCTGACCGGCGAGCTTGAGCCGGCCCGAAAGCCCGCGCGAGTGTCGCTTGGAGACCTTGAGATAATCGTCGACGAAGCCGATGCCGCCATAGCCGAGCGTGACGAACAGCACCACCCAGACATAGCCGTTGGTGAGATCGGCCCAGAGCAGGGTCGAGATACCGAGCGCCAAAAGGATCAGCACCCCGCCCATGGTCGGCGTGCCCTGCTTGGTGAGCAGATGGCCGGCCGGGCCGTCCTCGCGGATCGGCTGGCCCTTGCCCTGCTTGGAGCGCAGCCAGCGGATCATCGCCGGGCCGAAGACGAAGCTCACGAAGAGCGCCGTCATGATCGCCCCGCCGGTGCGGAAGGTGAGGTAGCGAAAGACGTTGAAGAGCCCGACCTCGTCGGCGAGCGGGACCAGCAGATGGTAGAGCATCAGCCGTCCTCCCCCGCGAGGGCGGCGACGAGCGCGCCCATGCCGCTCGCGAGCGAGCCCTTGACCAAGAGCGTGTCGCCCGCACGCAGCTCGGCGCGGACGGGCTCGACGAGGTCTTGCGCCGTCTCGGCGTGGCCGGCGTGGCGGTCGGCCGGCAGGACGTCGGCGAGCGCCTCCATCTCCGCGCCGGCGGTGAAGACGCGCGCGACCCCGGCCGCGGCGATCGGCCCGGCGAGCGCGGCGTGCCGCGCCGCGCTCGTGGGCCCGAGCTCCTTCATCGCCCCCAGGGCGGCGAGCTTGCGACCCGCAGCGCCCGCGAGCACGTCGAGGGCCGCGCGCATCGAGGCCGGATTGGCGTTGTAGGCGTCGTCGAGCAATGTCGCCCAGCCGCCGGCGACGGCGATCGTGCGCGGTCGGCCCCGACCGGGCTCCGCCCGCAGCCCGGCGAGGCTGGCGGCGAAGTCCTCGACGTCGGCGCCGAGATTGGCGACCACCGTCAACAGACCCAGGCTGTTGGTGACCCAGTGCGAGCCGGGCAGCCCGACGCGATAGCGCAGCCGCGCGCCGTCCAGCGCCGCCTCGACGCTGGTGCCGGCGGCATCCGCGGCGACGCCGAGCGCGCGCACCTCGCCGCCGTCGCCGAAGCGCACCACGCGGCGCACGCCGGCGGCGCGGGCGGCCTCGTCCAACAGCGGCGTGTGCGGGCTGTCGGCGGGGATGACGGCGAAGCCATTCGGCGCGACGCCCTCGAAGATCTCGGCCTTGGCCCGCGCGATGCCGCTCTCGTCCGCAAAGTTCTCCAGATGCGCCGGCGCGATCGCGGTCACGAAGGCGCCGTGCGGGCGGACCTGGCGGGTCAGCCGGCGGATCTCACCGGCATGGTTCATGCCCATCTCGAACACGCCGAAGGCGGCGTCCTCGGGCAACTGCGCGAGGCTCAACGGCACGCCCCAATGGTTGTTGTGGCTCTTGGCGCTGGCATGGGTCCGGCCCTGGCGGGCGAGACCCCGGGCGAGCGCGCTCTTGGCCCCGGTCTTGCCGACCGAGCCGGTGATGCCGACGACCTGGGCGTGGCTGCGGTCGCGGCCGGCGGCGCCGAGCGCCTCCAGGCCCAGCTGGGTGTCGGCGACCACGAGCAGCCGCTCGGGGCTCACGCCCTCCGGCACGCGCGCCACCAGCGCCGCCGCCGCGCCCCGGTCGAGGGCGTCGACGACGAAGTCGTGGCCGTCGCGGACGTGCTCGAGCGCCACGAAGAGATCGCCCGCCGCGACCGTGCGGCTGTCGATCGACACGCCCGTCGCCCGCCAGTCGCCGGCGACGGTCCCGCCGGTGGCCCGCGCCGCCTCGGCCGCGGTCCAAAGCGCGGTCATCGCCGCCCCTCCGCGCCGCCGAGCATGCGCCGGACGACCTCGGCGTCGTCGAAGGGGTGGACGGTGTCGCCGACGACCTGGCCCGTCTCGTGCCCCTTGCCCGCGACGAGCAGCACGTCGCCCGCGCGCAGCGCGTCGAGCGCGGCCGCGATCGCCGCCGCGCGCCCGGCGATCTCGACCGCGGCGGGTGCGGCGGCGCAAATCGCGGCGCGGATCGCCGCGGCTTCCTCGCTCCTCGGGTTGTCGTCGGTGACGATCACGCGGTCGGCGAGGCGGGCGGCGATCGCCCCCATCTCCGGCCGCTTGCCGGCATCGCGGTCGCCGCCGCAGCCGAAGATGACGTGGAGGCGACCGCGGGCGTGGGGTCTGAGCCCCGAGAGCGCCTGCTCGAGGGCGTCGGGGGTGTGGGCGTAGTCGACGAAGACCGCCGCCCCGCTGGGGTGGCGGGCCACCAGCTCCATCCGCCCGCGCGGGCCGCGCAGCTCACCGACGGCGTCCAACAGCGCCGTTCGCTCGGCGCCGCCGGCCTCGGCGAGGGCGAGCGCGGCCAAAAGGTTGTAGGCCTGAAAGCCGCCGACGACCGGCAGCTCGACCTCGCGGCGCGCGCCGTCGAGCACGAGCGCCAGCACCTGGCCGTCGGCCTTGGGCGTCACCGCCTCGAGGCGGAAATCCTTGGCCGCGCGCCCGATCTCGCGGACCACCAGGCCGCGGTCGCGCGCCGCCGCCGCGAGCGCGCCGGCGTTCGCCATGTCGGCGTTCAGGATCGCGGTCGCGCCTGGCGGCAAGAGCGTGTCGAAGAGGCGCCACTTGGCGGCGAGATAGGCCGCTTCGCTGCCGTGGTAGTCCAGATGGTCGCGGGTGAGGTTCAAGAACGCGGCGGCGGCGAGCTGGACCCCGTCGAGGCGGCGCTGATCGAGGCCGTGGCTCGACGCCTCCATGACCAGATGGTCGATGCCGGCGCGGGCGAGCTCCGCGAGCAGGCGGTGCAGGGCGACCGGATCCGGCGTCGTCAGGCTGTCGCCCGCCGGGAAGCCGGGGGCGTCGACGCCGAGCGTGCCGAGGCTCGCTGCCGGCAACCCCATCGCGCGCCAGAGCTGGCGGGTGAAGTTCGCCGTCGAGGTCTTGCCGTTGGTGCCGGTGACCGCCACCACGGTCTCGGGCTGGCGGGCGAACATCGCCGCCGCGGCGAGGGCGAAGGCGCGCCGCGCGTCGGCCGCGACCAGCGTCGCCACGCCGAGCTCGCGCCCGGCCAGCCGGGGGTCGCCCAGGACGGCCACCGCGCCGCGGGCTATGGCCTCGTCGACATGGTCGAGACCGTCGGCGCGCGCGCCCTTCAGCGCGGCGAACAGCGCCCCCGGCACGACGTCGCGGCTGTCGGCGGTGAGCGCCATCACCGGCACGTCACCGTCGCCCCTGAGCTCGGTGCCTTCAACCGCGAGATCGGCGAGCCGCATCGGCGCCTCCCTCGTCGTCACGGGCGTCGCGGACGGGCGCGAGCCCACCCCAGCGCTCGAGCTCGCGCACGGCCTCGGGCGGGCTCGGCTCGAGGCCGACGATGGGCCCGATCCGCGCGATCATATCTCCCACTGCGGGTGCGGCGGTCCAGCCGCCGTGGTAGAGGTCGGGCCGGTCGTCGAGGCCGACCGGCTCGTCGAGCATCGCGAAAACGATGTAGCGGGGATCGTGGATCGGCAGCGCCGCGACGAAGCTCGAGAGCACCTTGCCGTCCTGGTAGGTGCCGTTCGCGCCGATCTTCTCCGCGGTGCCGGTCTTGCCGCCGACCAGATAGCCCTCGACCTGGGCCTTGGTGCCGCTGCCCTCGGTGGTGACGCGCCAGGCGAGCCCGCGCACCGCCTCCACCAGCCGGCGATCGACCACGCGCTCCCGCGCGACCGGCGCGTCGCGGCGCTCCAGCGTCGGCGCAACCGGATGGCCCGGCCCCAACAGGCCGCCGACCGCGCTCGCCAGGTGCAAGGGCGTCACCGCGATGCCGTGGCCGAAGGCGACGGTCGCCACCGTGATCTCCGGCCAGCGGGCGGGAAGCTGGGGGCTGGCGACGTTGCCGGTCTCCAGCGCCAGCGGGCGATCGAGCGCGAAGGCGTCGAGGAACGCGCGCTGGCGCTCGGCGCCGACGCGGAGCGCGATCCGGGCGTTGGCGATGTTGGAGGAGTGCATCAGCGCCTCGGGCACGCTCAGCGGCCGCGCCTCGGGGCGGAAATCGTGGATGCGGTGACCGTTGACGACGATCGGCTCGGTGGCGTCGAGCCGGCTGTCGAGGTCGACCACCCCGGCCTCCAGGCCCATCGCCACGTTGATCAGCTTGAAGACCGAGCCGAGCTCGAAGGTCTGGGTGAAGTTGCGGTCCTTGCGGGCCTCGCCGTCCGCGGCGCCGGCGCGGTGCGGATCGAAGTCGGGCAAGCTCGCCGCGGCCAGGAGCTCGCCGGTGCGCAGGTCCATCACCAGGGCCGCCGCCGCCTTCGCTCGGTGGCGCGCCATGGCGGCGCGCAGCTCGTCCTCGACGACGCTCTGCACGGCGAGGTCGAGCGCGAGATGCACCGGTGCGGCGTCGGGCGCGGTGAGGCGGTCGTCGAAGGCGCGCTCGGCCCCGGCCAGGCCGTGATTGTCCACGTCGACATAGCCGAGCAGGTGCGCCGCCAGCCGGCCGTTTGGATAGACCCGGGCGTTGCGGTACTCGACCCACAGTCCCGGCAGGCCGAGGCGGCGCACCGCTTCCACCTCGTCGAGGCTGGCCTCGCGGCGCACGACGGCGTAGCGGCCGCCGCCCTCGAGCCGCCGCTGCAGCGCCGCCGCGTCGACGTCGTCGAGCACGCCCGCGATCGCGCGGGCTTCCGCGGCGGGATCGCGCACCCGGGCGGGATCGACCACGAGCCGCGGCGCCGGCACCGTCGTGGCCAAGAGGCGACCATGGCGGTCGAGGAGGTCGGCGCGCGGCGTCACGTTCGCCACGACCGGCAGCGGCTCGGCCACCGGCGTCGAGCCCAGGCCGAGATCGACCAGCCTTAAGCCGACCGCGCCGAAGAGCCCGACGAACGCGGCACCGACGAGGACGAGGCGCGGGTTCAAGGCCGCGACCCCTGCGCCGGCCGGCGGGCGAGCCCCACCCGTTCGCCCGAGGGCAGCGCCACCAGCAAGGGCGCCGGCTCGCCCTCCGCCACGGGCACCGGGCGGTGCGGGACGTCGTCCATCCGGGCGAGCTGGGCCGGCCGCGCCGGCACCAGGCCCAGCGCCTCGGCGAAGCGGGCGAGATAGGCCGGGCGCTGATGGTAGGCGAGCTCGGCCTCGAGCCGGGCGGTGGCGGCGCGGGCCTCGGCGAGATCGCGCTCGAGGACGGCGAGCCGCTGGCGCTCGTGGTCGACGTTCTCCTTGAACACCATGACGCCGGTCCCGAGGGACAAGACCGCCACCAGGGTGAGAACGAGCCCGACCCCGCCCACGGCTCAGCCCCCCACCCGCCGCGCCGCGCGCAGCCGTGCCGAGCGGGCGCG
>JBKHCM010000166.1:0-5153 GCA_046541805.1 Alphaproteobacteria bacterium | reverse complement strand
GCTGGTCGCGACGCCCGCGCTCTACGCGCGGCTGGCCGCCGAGCTCGCCTTCCTCGAACCGCAGGCGCAGCTCCGCACTCCGGCAGGTTGACCGCGAGCCCGTCGGTGGAGGTTTCCTTCTACGTCACCGACATGTCGATGCCGGTTGAGGCCGTCGTGTCGGTGCCGTTGTCGAGCAGCCTGAAGTGCCGGCCGCCACCCCCGCGCCGGCGGCGTTCTCCTCCTTGCCCGCCATGGTTTAGGCCCAGAGCCGGTCGCTGGCGGCGTCGGGCTCGTGGTCGTCGCGCCCCGCACCCGCCTCGAGCCGGCGGCCGATGGCGCCGACACGGCGCCATGCCGGCGAGCCCGAGGATCACCGCCCGGTCGGTGCCCCGGCCGCGCCCGGTATGGGCCAAGGAGCCGCGGCGCGTTCCCCGCGCGCGCGCCGGACGTGGCACGACGGTTGGGAACCTTGGTCGCGTTGCGGCTTTAAGCGCCTCGTGATCGGGTTCACGCCGTCAACCCACCGGAGAGCCACATGCCCAGCCGTTTGACCATCACCGCCGGCGCCGCGCTCTTGGCGCTCGGGGTCGCGGGGCTTCCCGCCGCCGCGCAGGATCAGCCGTCGCCGGCGATCGAGGCCGAGGACATCACCGACGAGCAGCTCGACCAGTTCGCCGAGGCCGCCCTCGCCGTCAACGAGATCGGCCGCGAATACGGCCCGGAGCTGCAGTCCGCCGAGGACGAGGCCGAGGCGGAGGAGATCCGCGCGGAAGCGCAGGAGGAGATGATGCAGGCCGTCGAGAACGAGGGCCTGAGCCTGGAGGAGTACAACGCCATCTACGCCGCCGCCGAGAACGACCAGGAGATCAACTCGGCGATCCAAACGCTGTTGCAGGAGAAGCAGGAGAACGCCGCCGGCGGCTGAGCCGGCCGCCCACCGCGCAGTCTGCCGGCCTCGGACGACCGCCATGCGGCCGCCGCGGTCGCGCCTCAAAGCGCGTGGCGGGCGAGCGCCTCGTAGGCCGGCCGGGCGGCGTCCGCCAGGGCCCGCCCGGCGGTGTCCAACGCGGGCACGGGCGGCGGCGGGGTGAAGCCGGTCGAGCGTTCGACCGCGTCGTACCAGTGTGCCGCCCAAAGACCGTCGCTCGCCCGTGGGCCCGCCGGCCAGGCCAGCATCGCCCGGTCGAAGGGGATGGCGAGCGCCGCGCAGAGCTTGGTGAGCGTCGCCTCCGGATCGCGGCGGAGGGCGTCGGCATCGACCACCGGCGGCGGTGCTCCGGTCCGCTCGGCGATCGCATCGAAGAGGTCGCGCTGGCGCAAAAAGCCCAGATCGTCGAGCGTCGGGGATTCGCGCTTGCGCCGATAGCTCGCCACCACCGCCTCGGGCCGGCGGATCAAAAAGGCGTTGGTCACCCCCGCCGTCCAGTCGCGCGGAAAATCGGCCAGCATGTGGTGGGTCATGTGCTTTTGGTAGAAGACGTTGGCGGGCGCGGGCGGCGGGCCCAGGCAGGCGGCGGCGACCCGCTCGGGATTGCGCTCGTAGGCGGCAATGATCTCGGCGCGCAGCGGGTGGTCCACGCCGCTCGCGCTGAGGAACGCGGCGTAGAAGGGCTCGTCCCAGACCGCCGTGTCGGCGCGCTGCGCGAAGCTGCGCATGAGCGCGGTCGAAAGGTTGCGCGGCCCCGACCACATCGCGATGCGGCGCGCCCCGTCGCTCATCCCGCCGTCTCCCGCGCGACCGGGGCGGCGTCGGGCGCTACGCGGCGCCGCGTCACCGCCCCCGCCCCGCCCGCCGAACGAGACAGCGTCCTGGACCGCAGCGGGCCGGGCAGCGCGAGCCGTCCGCCGTGCTGACGTCTTAGCTCTCCGCGTCCGCCGGCGCGGCGGCGAGGTCGTCGAGGATCGGGCAATGCGGGCGCTCGTCGCCGTGGCAGCGCTCGGCGAGATGCTGGAGGGTCGCCTTCATTTTTTCGAGCTCCTCGATCTTGCGCTCGATGTCGCGGATGCGGGCGAGCGCCAGCGCCTTGACGTCGGCGCTCGCCCGCTCGCGGTCGCCGTAGAGGGCGAGGAGCTCGCGGCACTCGTCGACCGTGAAGCCGAGCGAGCGGGCGCGGTGGACGAAGCGCAACAGGTGCACCTCGCGCTCGCCGTAGCGGCGGTAGCCGTTGGGATCGCGCCCCGCCGCCGGCACGAGCCCGATGTCCTCGTAGAAGCGGATGGTCTTGGTGGTGAGCCCGCTGCGCTTCGCCGCCGCGCCGATGTTCACGCCTTCACCTCCGGCGTCCAGCGCTTCAAGAGCAGCGCGTTGGTCACGACCGACACGCTCGAGGCCGCCATCGCCGCGCCGGCGATCGCCGGGCTCAAGAAACCGGCCGCGGCGATGGGAATGCCGACGACGTTGTAGGCGAAGGCCCAAAACAGGTTCTGGCGGATCTTCGCCCGCGTCTTCGTCGCCACCGCGAGCGCCGCCGGCACCAGCCGCGGCTCGGCCCGCATCAGCGTCACACCGGCGGTCTCGAGCGCGACGTCGGCGCCCGTGCCCATGGCGATGCCGACGTCGGCGGCGGCGAGCGCCGGGGCGTCGTTGACGCCGTCGCCGACCATCGCGACGCGGCGGCCGGCGCGCACCAGCGCCGCCACGCGCTCGGCCTTGTCCTCGGGGCGGATGTCGGCCGCCACCTCGTCGATGCCGACCGCCTGGGCGATGCGCGCGGCGGTGGGGGCGCGGTCGCCGGTCAACAGCACCGTGCGGATGCCGCGCGCCTGGAGGCGCCGCACCGCTCGGGCCGCGTCGTCGCGGAGCGCGTCGGCGAGCCCGACCAGCCCCAGCACCATGCCGTCGCGCGCGACCCGGACCATCGTGAGGCCGGCATCCTCGCCGGCGCGGGCGGCGCCGGCGAGGGCGGGGTCGTCGCCGGTGAGCGCCGTCCGGCCGATCTTCACCTCGTGGTCGTCGACCGTGGCGATGAGCCCCTCGCCCACCCTGGCCGCGAAGCGCTCGGGCTCGGTGAGCACGAGGCCCCGCGCCGCGGCGGCGCGGACCATCGCCCTGCCGAGCGGGTGCTCGCTGCCCTGCTGCGCCGAGGCGGCGACGCGCAACAGCTCGTCCTCGCCGACGCCCGCGGCCGGCACCAGCCGCTCGACCTCGGGCTCGCCCTTGGTGAGCGTGCCGGTCTTGTCGAAGACGACGACGTCGAGCCCGTGCGCGCGCTCGAGGGTGTCGATGTCGCGGATGAGGATGCCGGCACGTGCCGCGGCACCGGTGCCGGCGACCAGCGCCGTCGGCGTGGCGAGGCCGAGCGCGCAGGGACACGCGATGACGAGCACCGAGACGGCCGCGATCAGCGCCGGCTCGAAAGCCGCACCGGCGGCGAGCCAGCCCGCGAAGGTCACGACCGCGACGCCCAGCACGGTGGGGACGAAGACGGCGCTCACCCGGTCGACGAGGCGCTGGATCGGCGCCTTGCCGGCCTGGGCCTGGGCCACCAGCCGGCCGATCTTGGCGAGGGTGGTGTCCTCGCCGATGCGCTCGGCGCGTACGCGCAACAGCCCGCCGCCGTTGATCGCCCCGGCCACCACGCGGTCGCCGACCCGGCGCGCCACCGGCAGGCTCTCGCCGGTGAGCAAGCTCTCGTCGAGCTCGCTCTCGCCGCGGGTGATGACGCCGTCGACGGCGACGCGCTCGCCCGGCTTCACGACCGTGATGTCGCCGACGGCGACCGCGTGGACCGGGACCTCGACGGTCGCGCCGCCCTTGAGGACGTTGGCGCGCTGCGGGCGCAGGTTCATGAGCTCGCGCAGCGCCGCGGAGGCCGAGCGCTTGGCGCGCGCCTCCAGCACCTTGCCCATGAGGACCAGCGTGATGATGACGGCGGAGGCCTCGAAGTAGAGCGCGCCGGAGGCGGCGGCGCCCTCGCTGGCCAGAAGATAGACGCTGTAGAGATAGGCCGCGCTGGTGCCCATCACCACGAGCTGGTCCATGTTGCCCGAGCGCTGCTTCAAGCCCCCCCAGGCCGCCTTGTAGAACCGGCGGCCGATCCAGAGCTGGACGGGCGTGGCGAGGAGGAGCTCGACCCAGCCCGGCAGGTGCCAGCCGGTGCCGGCGGCCATCGCCACCATCTGCGCCACCAGGGGCAGCGACAGCGCGGCGGCGACGGCGAGCTCGATCAGATCGCGGCGGGCGGCGCGGCGCTCCTCGTCCTGCGCGTCGGCCGCGCCCTCGTCCGCGAAGCGCGCGGCGTAGCCCGCCCGCGCGATCGCGCCCGTGAGCGCCGCCTTGTCGGCGACGTCGGGGAGGAGGCGGACCTCGGCGTTGTCGAGGGCGACGTTGACGCTGGCCGAGAGCACGCCGGGCACGGCCAGAAGCGCCTGCTCGACGCGGCCCGCGCAGCTCGTGCAGGTCATGCCGTCGATGGCGAGCCTGAGGCGCTGCTCGCGGACGCCGAAGCCGGTGGCGTTGACGGCGTCGACCAGCGCCTCGGCGCCGATTTGGTTCGGATCGAAGCGGACGTCGGCGCGCTCGAGCGCCAGGTTCACGTCGGCCTCGGCGACGCCCGGGACCGCTTTGAGCGCGCGCTCCACCCGGCCGGCGCAGCCGGCGCAGGTCATGCCGGTGACCGGCAGGCTCAGCTTCTCCGTGGCGACGTCGGCGACGGCGATGTCCATGGCAGACCCTTTTCCGTAACCGCACGGAAGATGGGGTTTCCATGAACTGGAAGGTCAAGGCCGCTGCCCACGGCACGCGCGTTCTCCGCCGCGCTACGACCAAAGACGGACCGCAACCGCGTTCGGTTCGCGCCCGAGACCTCGAGGGCGCCAGCGGCTAGCGCGGCGCGCGGCGGCGGTAGCTCAGCGCTTCGGCGACGTGGGGGCGGGCGATGCGCTCGGCGCCGTCGAGGTCGGCGATGGTGCGGGCGACGCGCAGGACGCGGTGGTAGCCGCGCGCGCTGAGCTTGAGACGCTGGGCGGCGTTCTGCAAGAGCGCCTCGGCGTCGCCGTCGCGCGCGCAGGTCTCGTCGAGGAGGTCGCCCTCGATCTCGGCGTTGGTGCGCAGATGCGGCGCGCCGGCGCGGGCGAGGCGCGCCGCCGCCCGCTCGCGCGCGGCGGCGACCCGGGCGGCGACCGTGGCGCTGCCCTCGACCGCCGGCGCGCAGGAGCGGGTGCGCTGGCAG
>JBKHCM010000165.1:0-5224 GCA_046541805.1 Alphaproteobacteria bacterium | reverse complement strand
CTCGACCGCGCTCAGCTGCGTGCCACCGTCGACGCCTGCCACCCGCTCGGGCGCGCCGCCCCGACGGGTGGTGACAACGCCGAGCCGCCCGGCTAGGTCACGGGCGACGCCGACGTGGAGCGGCGCGAAGCCCGTCGAGGAGGACCCCATGAGCTTCACCATCGTCGAACAGGCCAAACCCCGGCTCAACCGCTCCGAGCTCGCCGTGCCGGGTTCCAGCCCGAACATGTTCGAAAAAGCGGCGAAGTCGGCCGTCGACGTGGTGTTCCTCGACCTCGAGGACGCCGTCGCGCCGGACCAGAAGGCGCAGGCCAGGAAGAACGTCATCGAGGCGCTGCGCGACATCGACTGGGGCAACAAGACGGTGTCGGTGCGGATCAACGGGCTCGATACGCACTACATGTACCGCGACGTCGTCGACGTCATCGAGCAGGGCGGCGACCGCCTCGACCTCATCATGATCCCCAAGGTCGGCACCGCCGCCGACGTCTACGCCGTCGACATGCTGGTGACGCAGGTCGAGGACGCCATGGGCCGCACCAAGCGCGTCGGCTTCGAGCACATCATCGAGACCGCGCTGGGCATGGCCAACGTCGACGCGATCGCCGGCGCGTCGAAGCGCAACGAGAGCCTGCATTTCGGCGTCGCCGACTACGCCGCCTCGACCCGCGCGCGCACCGTCAATATCGGCGGGCCGAACCCTCATTACGGTGTGCTGACCGACACCCCCGAGGGCGGCGGCGAGCGCGACTTCCACTGGGGCGACATGTGGCACTACGCCATCGCGCGCATGGTCGTGGCTGCCCGCGCCGCCGGCCTGCGCCCGGTCGACGGCCCCTTCGGCGACTTCAAGGACCCCGACGGCTACCGCGCCCAGGGCAACCGGTCGGCGGTGCTCGGCTGCGAGGGCAAATGGGCGATCCACCCGAGCCAGATCGAGCTCGCCAACGAGATCTTCAGCCCGCCGGAGACGGAGGTCGAGAAGGCGCGGCGCGTGCTCGAGGCCATGGAGCAGGCCCGGCGCGAGGGCAAGGGTGCCGTGAGCCTCGACGGCCGGCTCTTGGACATCGCCTCGATCCGCCAGGCCGAGACCCTCGTCGCCAAGGCCGACCAGATCGCCGCGCGCGGCTGACATCGCGCGTCATCGTGCGGGGCCGCACCGCCGCCGGTAGGCTTCTCGGGTCGCCGGCGGTGGGCAGCGGCGCCGGGAGGTTCTCCTGCTGGACTTTGAAAAGCCGATCGCGGAGCTCGAGGGCAAGATCAAGGAGCTTCGCCATCTGAGCACGGGCGGCGAGCTCGAGATCTCCGACGAGATCGCCAAGCTCGAGGCCCGCGCCAAGAAGCTCTTGGAGAAGACCTACGCCAAGCTGACCCCGTGGCAGAAGGCGCAGGTGGCGCGCCACCCCGAGCGCCCGCACGTCGGCGACTACATCGATCGGCTCATCGACGACTGGACGCCGCTGGCGGGCGATCGCCTCTTCGGCGAGGACCGGGCGATCCAGGGCGGGCTCGGCCGCTTTCGCGGCCATCGCTGCGTCGTGCTCGGCCACGAGAAGGGCGCCGACACCGACGAGCGCATCCGCCACAATTTCGGCATGGCGCGCCCCGAGGGCTACCGCAAGGCGGTCCGGCTGATGCGGCTCGCCGAGCGCTTCGGCCTGCCCGTCCTCTGCTTCGTCGACACCCCGGGCGCGCATCCGGGCGTCGACGCCGAGGCACGCGGCCAGGCCGAGGCCATCGCCCGCGCCATCGAGGCGAGCCTGGAGCTCGAGGTGCCGATCGTCTCGGCGATCGTCGGCGAGGGCGGCTCCGGCGGCGCGATCGCGCTCGCCACGGGCGACCGCGTGTTGATGCTCGAGCACGCCATCTACTCGGTGATCTCGCCCGAGGGTTGCGCCGCCATCCTCTGGCGCAGCGCCGAGCAGGCGCCGGCCGCCGCCGAGGCCTTGAAGCTCACCGCCCAGGATCTGTTGAGCCAGGGCATCGTCGACCGCGTCGTGCCGGAACCCCTGGGCGGCGCGCATCGCGGCCGCGCCACCACGATGGAGGCGGTGGGTGAGGCGCTCGCCGACGAGCTCACCCCGCTCCTCGCCCTCGACCCCGCCGAGCGCCGCCGCCGGCGCCGCGACAAGTTCCTGGCGATGGGGCGTGCGGTGGAGAAGGCGGGGTGACGACGGCGGCAGTGCCGGCCCCGCGCGAGGCGGGCACGGGCGCGGATCCGCTGGCCGAGCTGACCGTCGCCGTCTTGAGCTATCGCGCCCGTCGCACCCTCGAGCGTACCCTCGCGAGCCATCGCGCGAGCGGCCTCTTCGAGCTGCCGGCGCGCTACTTCGTCTACTTCAACGCGATGGACGACACCGACCGCGACCTCGCAGAGCGTTGGGGCGTCGAGGCCGCCGGCACGCCCGCGAACGGCGGCATCTACGGCGGCTTTCGCGCCATCGCCGAGCGCACCCGCACGCCCTATCTGCTGGTGCTGGAGAACGACATCGAGGCGATCGCGGGGCCGGAGGCGACGGCGGTGTGTCTCAGGACCGCGCTCGCGGACATGCGGGCCGAGGACATCCGGGTCTTCTGCCTGCGCTCGCGCACCCGGCCGGGGCAGGGGACGAGCGGCGCGCGTAAGTTCCAGCGCGCCTACGGCGTCGAGGAACCGTTGCACGCCGGCATCGCCGCCCGGCGCGCCAGCTGGTGGGACCGCCTCGCCATGCGCCGCAAGCACCTCACGCTGGAGCGCTTTCTCGGCAGCGCGGTCTATGTCGAGGCGGCGCCGGAGCGGCGCTTCCCGCACGCTTGGCGGCGCCTGCCGTCGGGCAACCTGGTGACGCGCTCGCGCTACCGGAACTGGTCGAACCAGGCCGTGCTGGTGCGCCGCGACTTCCTGGTCGACGTGGTCTTGAAGCGGACGGCGACGCACCCCGACCCTCGCACCGTCAACGGCCATCAGGACATCGAGCGCGCGCTCAACCGACCGTGGTGGCGGCGCCGCGACGTGGCGATGGGACACGCCCGCGACGGCGTCTTCACCCACGCCCGGCTGCCCGACGACGCGACGCCGCGCGGCTGAGGGGCGTCAAACCGGGTTCTGCGCGCCCACGAAGTAGCGCAGCTCGCCGGTCTCGTCGAAGAGCGGACGGATCCTGAGGCGGTTCAAAAAGGGCGTGCCGTCCTTGCGGTAGTTGAGGATGTCGATGACGAAGCTGGTCTCCGCCAGGAGCGCGTAGCGGATGGCGCGCACCGCGTCCGGGTCGGTGCCGTCGCCCTGCAGCATGCGGCAATTGCGGCCGACCGCTTCGTCGCTGGAATAGCCGGTCTGGCGTTCGAATTCCTCGCTGACGAAGATCATCGGATTGTCGGGGAGATGCGGGTCGGTGACGACCACGCTCTTCTCGACCTCCTCCGGGTCGAGCAGGGCGAGGAGGGCTCTTTTGTCCAACGGTGCCGTCATGGTGTCCTTCCGGTCGGCCGGCGGGCTCAGACCCCGGCGTACATGCGGCCCGGGTTGAGGATGCGTTTGGGATCGAAGGCGGCTTTGACGCGCTGCGTCAACGCCAGAACCTGGCGCGTCGGCGGCTCGAAGACGTCGACCGCCGCCCTCAGGGTCGCCGGCGCGCGCACCAGCGTGGCGTGGCCCCCGACGGCGCGCAGCGCCGCGCGGATGGCGCCGGTACCGGCGTCGTCGGCGGCGGGCACCGCGAGCCAGACCAGCCCGCCGCTCCAGTCGAGATAGCCCGCGCCATCGAGCTCACCCGCGAGCGTCTCGAACAGCGCGGTGCCGGCGCTGGGCGCCGTCGAGATCTTCCACACCGCCCGCTCGCGCGGTTCCGCCAGCAGCGTGACGTCGCGGATCTCGGCCCAGAGGGCACGGCTGGCCGCCGTCTCGAGGTGCATCGCCCCACTGTCGGCGCCCAGATGCTCAACGAGGCGGGCGACGCGCCCCCCGATGAAGTCGGCGAAGCTCTCCAGCCGCAAGAGCGTCAGCGCGGTGCCCGCCTCGGCGACGGCGGGGACGCTGGAGCGGGCGGCGATCTCGGCCGGCAGATGGGCCGCCGCCGCCACCTCGAGCGGGGTGGCGAGCGCGCCGGTCATCGCCGCCCCCGCCCGCGCCGGAACGAGGCCGGGCACCGCCAGCGTCAGCTCGGCTTGCGGGCGCGGCAGCACCTTGAAGGTGACCTCGGTGAGCGCGCCGAGGGTGCCGTGGGCGCCGGCGGTGAGCTTGACGAGATCGAGGCCGGTGACGTTCTTCATCACCCGTCCGCCCGCGCGGATGATCTGACCTTCGCCGTCGACGAAGCGCACCCCGAGCAGGCTGTCCCTGAGCGCGCCCCGGGCGATCCGCGCCGGCCCCGAGAGGTTGGCGGCGACGAGCCCGCCCACTGTCGGCAGGGCGTCGTCGTTGCCGAGGAGATGGCGGTAGTCGGGCGGCTCGAAGGGGAGCATCTGCCCGCCGTCGGCGAGCGTCGCCTCGACCTCCGCCACGGGCGTGCCGGCGCGGGCGCGGATCACCAGCTCGCCCGGCTCGTAGAGCTCGACGCCGGTGAGCGCCTTGAGGCTCAGCGTGTCCGCCGTCTGGACCGGCCGGCCGAAGCCGCGCCGGCTGCCCCCGCCCTCGAGTTCGAGCGCGCGGTCGGCCGCGTGGGCCGCGCGGATCGCCTCGGCGACGCCGGCCTCGTCGGCGGGGGCGATGACCGCCATCGTCAGGCGGCCTCGCGGTCGCCGTCCTCCAAGGGGAAGACCTTGCCGACGTTGAGCCGCCAGTCCGGATCGAAGGCGCGCTTGACCCGCTTTTGCAGCTCCAGCTCGGCGCGGGTGAACTGATAGGCCATCAGGTCGCGCTTTTCGATGCCGACGCCGTGCTCGCCGGAGAGGCAGCCCTCGACGTCGACGCAGAGCTTCAAGATGTCGGCGGCGCAGGCTTCCGCCTTTTCGAGCTCGCCGGGGTTGTTGGCGTCGTAGAGGATCAAGGGGTGCAGGTTGCCGTCGCCGGCGTGGAAGATGTTGGCGATCCGAAAGCCGTAGCGCTCGGAGAGCTCGCCGATCCGCCCCAGGGTCACGGGCAGCTTCGAGGTCGGGATCGTGCCGTCGATGCAGATGTAGTCGGGACAGATGCGCCCCACGGCGCCGAAGGCCGACTTGCGGCCCTTCCAGATCGCCGCGGCCTGAGCCTCGTCCTCGGCGATGCGGCGATAGCCCGGCGGCAGCAACATCACCGAGCGCGAGAAGT
>JBKHCM010000053.1:0-20561 GCA_046541805.1 Alphaproteobacteria bacterium | reverse complement strand
GCTCGAGCCCGGCACCGGCCAGCATGTCGATGAGGACCCGTTTCGCGCCGCCGCGCAAGTCGGGGAGCGGCCAGCGAAAGAGCAGCCGCACGGCCGCCTGCATCACCCTTTTCCCGCACCACGTCGAGACGTTGCCGCAGCGGTCCCGTCACGCCGCAGGGCAGCTTACGGCTGCTCGCCGCGGGGGAGAACGCCGCGACGCCTTCTCCTCCAGGTGGAAGTTGGCGGGGCGGCCGCCCGGCGCCGGCTCAGGCCTCGACGGCCCCGGGCGTCCCCATGGGTGAGTCGCGGCCACGACGAGGTGACACCGGCTGAACCTCTGGCTACACAGCGACCGCGCGCATCGGTTCGCGGTGTTTCGCCTATCTCGAAAGGACGACCATGAAACTCGCCATGATCGGCTGTGGCTATGTTGGTCTCGTCTCGGCGACGTGCTTCGCCGAATTCGGCTTCGAGGTCGTCTGCGTCGACACCAACGCCGAGCGCATCGCCGCGCTTCATGCCGGCCGCATCCCGATCTTCGAGCCCGGCCTCGCGACGATGGTCGCCGGCAACGTCGAGGCCGGCCGCTTGCGGTTCACCACCGACCTCGCCGAGGCGATGGAGGGGGCCGAGGGCGTGTTCATCGCCGTCGGCACGCCCACCCGCCGCGGCGACGGCCACGCCGATCTGCGCTACGTCTTCGCCGCGGTCGAAGAGATCGCCGCAACCGCCAAGCGCCCGGCCGTGATCGTCACCAAGTCCACGGTGCCGGTGGGTACCGGCCGCCGCATCAAGGCGATGCTCGCGGAGCTGCGGCCGGATCTGGAGCTCTCCGTCGCCTCCAACCCGGAGTTCCTGCGCGAGGGTGCGGCGATCGCCGACTTCATGCGGCCGGACCGCGTCGTCTGCGGGGTCACGGACGAGCGCGCCCGCGAGCTGTTGAGCCGGGTCTACCGTCCGCTCTATCTGAACGAGACCCCGGTGCTCTTCACCGGCCTGGAGACCGCCGAGCTCATCAAGTACGCCGCCAACGGCTTTCTCGCGACCAAGATCACCTTCATCAACGAGATCGCCGATCTCTGCGAGCATGTCGGCGCGGACGTGCAGGCGGTGGCCCGCGGCATCGGTCTCGACGGCCGCATCGGCGGCAAGTTCCTCCATGCCGGTCCGGGTTACGGCGGCTCGTGCTTTCCCAAGGACACGTTGGCACTGCTGCGCACCGCCGAGCAGGTGGACGTGCCGCTGCGGCTGGTCGAGACCACCGTCAACGTCAACGACGCCCGCAAGCGCCGGATGACGCAAAAGATCATGACCGCCTGCGGCGGCGTCGCCGGCAAGACGATCGCGGTCCTGGGCGTCACCTTCAAGCCCAATACCGACGACATGCGGGACAGCCCGAGCCTCGTCATCCTGCCGGCGCTGGAGGCCGAGGGCGCGCGGATCCGCGCCGCCGATCCCGAGGGCCGCGGCCAAGCGGAGCCGCTTCTGCCCGGTGTCGAGTGGCACGACGACCCCTACGCCTGTGCCGTCGGCGCCGACGCCCTGGTCGTCCTCACCGAGTGGAACCAGTACCGCAGCCTGGATCTCGCCCGGCTCGCCGAGACGATGCGGGGCGCGGTGTTCGTCGATCTGCGCAACGTCTATCCCCCTGAGGAAGTCGAGCGCGCCGGGTTCCGCTACACCGGCATCGGCAGAGGGGACAGGCTCGACTGATACCGCGCCCCAGCCCTGGAGCCGTCGAACCCGAGCCGTTCGGTGGGAGTATGCAAGCCCCCCCGGAGCGCGCTTCGAGAACGGGGCGCAAGTTCCTGATCCATCCTTGCTTTCGAGGCTCGCGCGAGCGGCAGGTATGTTTGCCGAAATCGTCAAAACCCGAGCGACGCCCGATCTTGGGTGATGCGGGCTGATCAGGCGGCGCGGGCTTGGGCGTCGCGCTGATCGTGTCCCTGGAAGTGGTGTAGCTGGCGGCAGCGCGAGAAACGCCGCAGCGGCCTTCTGCCGAAGGCCGCTTGGGTGTCACCCCATCACCAGCGTGAACCACCAAGCCGACGGGGGTCCGTTCCGAATGCCGCTGGAAAGACGTCGGCTACGGTCACCTCGTCGGGCGCGACCTTGAGCGCTGACGGCAGGCCCCCTGCACCAAGGGCGATACCGAAGACCGCGACGACCGAGACAGCCTTTGCGCCGCCGCGCGGCGGCGGGCACCGCGTGTGCGCTTTCCCTTCGCCGTCGGCGCGCGACCCGTGCCCCCTGCGGTCGAACGCCACGTGACCGATCGCCACACTCATGGGTTGCGTAACTTTGCCTCATTTCGCGGCGATGAAGAAGACTTCATGACGACGCGGGATCGACGGTTTGCGGATGATGCGATGGCCATGGTGCCGCTTTCCGTGTTCGCCTTGGACGGGCCGGTCGTGCGTGGTGAGACCGGCGCGTTGTGGATCAGCTACCTCGCCGCCCGCGGCTTCGCCGCGCCGAGCCTGGTGGCCCGTTTGGCGCTGGTGAGCGTCCTCGACCGGCGCGGGGTGCCGCTCGACCTCGACCGCCTCGCGCGCGAGGTCATGGCGCCGTTGAAGGGGTTGCCGGTCGCGGGCATGGAGCGTGCGCTCGACGGCTTCGTGGTGAACCGGCTGCTGCCGGCGGTGCGCCCGGATGCGCGCCGCGCCATGGCGGAGCTCCAGGCGCGCGGCCACCGTGTCGTGGTCGCGACCTCGGCGATCGCGCCGATCGCGGAGCGCCTCGCCCGCCATCTGCCGGTCGACGGGTGGGTCGCGCCGGAGCTCGCCCCCTCCGCCGACGGCCGCTTCGCCGGCGAGCTCGTGGGCCCGGTCACGGTCGGCCGCGCGCGTCGCTACGCGCTCGAACGCCTGGCGACCCGCCGCTGGCCGCGCTGGCGGCTGGCGCGCGTCTACGGCGACCGCGACAGCGACGCGGCGCTGATGGCCGATGCCGCCGAGCCGGTGGCGGTCAACCCGATGGAACCCTTCAAGAGCACCGCCGAGCGGCGCGGCTGGCCGATCGTCGCGTGGCCTTGAGGCGCCCTCAGACCGCGAGCCAACGCCGCCGCGTCGCGTCGTCCGCCTGCAATGCCGCCATGGTGCCGCTCCAGCGAACACGGCCGCCCTCGATGACGTAGGCGCGGTCGGCGACGGTGCGGGCGAAGCCCAGGTTCTGCTCGCAGAGGAGGAGGCCGACCCCGGCCCGCTTCATGGCCACGACCGCGTGCGCAAGGTCGCGGACGATCCCCGGCGCCAATCCCTCCGACGGCTCGTCGAGGAGCACGAGCCGCGGATTGCCCATGAGCGTGCGCGCGATCGCCAGCATCTGCTGCTCGCCTCCGGACATATAGCGGGCGCGGCGGCGCTGGAGCCCCGCGAGGTTGGGAAAGAGCTGAAACAGCGCCGGCGGCGTCCAGGCCGTGCGGCCGGGCGGCGGCGGGCGGCGGCCGACCTCCAGGTTCTCCGCGACGGTCAACTCACCGAAGAGGCGGCGATCCTCCGGAACCCAGCCGATCCCGCGCCGGGCGATACGGTGGGTCGGCTCGGCGCCGGCGATCGGCTCGTCGTCGAGGCGCAGCTCGCCCCACCGGGCAGGGACCAGCCCCATCAGCGCGCGCAGGGTCGTCGTCTTGCCGGCGCCGTTGCGGCCCAACAGGACCACCGCCTCGCCGGCGGCGACGTCGAGATCGACGTCGAAGAGGATCTGCGCGCGGCCGTAGAAGGCGTCGAGCCCGCGCGCGGCCAGAAGCGGCGCCACCATCAGGCGGCCTCGCCGACGTCGTCGCCCAGATAGAGCGCGCGCACCCTGCGGTCGGCGCGGATCGCGTCGGGGGGGCCCTCGGCCACGAGCGCGCCGCGGGCCAGCACGAGCACCCGGTCGGCGTGGGCAAAGACGACGTCCATGTCGTGCTCGGTAAACAGCAGGCCCATGCCGCGCTCGGCGACGAGCTCGCCCGTGACTTGCATGAGCGCATGGCGCTCCTCGGCCGCCATCCCGGCCGTGGGCTCGTCCATCAACAGGAGCTCGGGCTCGAGCGCCAAAGCGAGGGCGAGCTCGAGGCGCTTGAGGTCGCCGTAGGCCAGGACGGACGCCGGCCGGTCCGCCTGATCCCCCATGCCGAGCCGTTCCAGCAGCGCCATCGCCGGGATGCGCTCTTTGAAGCGCGCGGCGCGCCACAGCCCGAACAGGCGGCGCTGCCGGCTCAAAAGCGCCAGCTGGACGTTCTCCGCCACGGTCATCGACGCGAAGGTCGCGGCCACCTGGAAGGTGCGGGCGACGCCGGCGCGGGCGAGCCGGTGCGCGGCGAGGCCGGTGACGTCGCGGTCGTCGAGCCGGACGCGTCCGCCATCGGGGCGGAGCTGGCCGCCGATCATGGAAAAGAGGGTCGACTTGCCGGCGCCGTTGGGCCCGATCACGGCCAGCCGCTCGCCGCGCTCGAGTTGGAAGCCGACCTCGCGCACGGCGTGGACGCCGCCAAAGGACTTGATGGGCCCCGCCGTCACCAACAGGGTCAAGGTGTGCGGCCCTCCAGCCGGTCGCGGGCGAAGCCCACCAGACCCTGGCGGAAGACGAGCACAAGCCCCACGATGATCAGCCCCTTGATCAGCTTCCAGTAGTCGGTGAGCGGCATGACCTGATCCTGCACGAAGGTGAGCGTCGCCGCACCCGCGACGGGACCGAGCACGGTCTGGATGCCGCCCAGCAGCGTCATGGCGAGGGCGTCCACCGAGGTCGCGATGGCGAGCACGCCCGGATCGATGCTGCCGAGCGCGAAAGTGTAGACCCCGCCCGCGAGCCCGGCGCAGGCGCCCGCGAGCGTGAACGCGACCCACGGGTGGCGCCAGACGTCGATGCCGATGGCGGCGGCGCGCGGCGCGCTGTCGCGAACGCCCCTGAGCGCGTAGCCGAAGGGTGCGAAGCTGGCGCGGTGCAACAGCGTGATCCCCGCCAGGCAGGAGCCGAGGGCGAGGTAATAATAGGCCGTGCGCGCGCTCGCCCAGTCCGCGGGCCAGAGGCCGACGAGGCCGTTGTCGCCGCCGGTGAGCGCCACCCATTGAAAGGCGCCGGCGTAGAGGATCTGGGCGAAGGCGAGGGTGAGCATGGCGCGATAGACGCCGCCGAGCCGCACGCAGAGCGCGCCGAAGAGCGCCGCGCCGAGGGCGGCCGCCACGGGCGCCGCCACGAGCGCCAGCTCCATGCGCACATCCAGGTGGTGAACCAGAAGGCCGGCGCCGTAGCAGCCGAGGCCGAAATAGGCGGCGTGGCCGAAGGAGATGATGCCGCCCGTGCCCATGATGAAGCCGAGGCTCATCGCGAACAGGGCGAAGACCAGCGCGTCGATCGAGAGCTTGAGGAAATAGGCGTCGGCGACGAGCGGCAGCGCCAGCAGAACGGCCACGACGAGCGCATAGCCCCAGCGGAGCCGCCGCCCGCCCGGCATCAGCGGCACGACGGCGACGCCGTGGCCGCCCGCGGCCTCGGGCCGGCCGAGGAGGCCCTGCGGACGCAGGATCAGGACCACCGCCATGACCAGGAAGACCAAGACCAGCGTGATCTTCGGAAAGACGAGGATGCCGAAGGCGTTCAAGAGGCCGATGAGGATCGCCGCGAGGAACGCGCCGGTGACGCTGCCGAGCCCGCCGACGACGGTGACGACGAAGGCCTGGACGACGACGTCGAGGTCCATCTGCGGGTTCAAGGCGGCGCGCGGCACCTGGAGCGCGCCCGAGAGCCCGGCGAGGGCGGCGCCGAGCACGAAGACGGCGGTAAAGAGCCGCTTTTGGTCGACGCCGAGGGCGGCCACCATGTCGCGGTCCTCGGTGGCGGCGCGCACCAGGACGCCGAAGCGGGTGCGCCGAAAGAGCAGCCAGATGAGCACCAGCGTGACCGGTCCGAGCGCGATCAGCACGAGGTCGTACTGCGGAAAGCGGTAGCCGAGGATCTCGACGAAGCTCGCGAGCCCCGGCGCGCGCGGTCCCAGGACGTCCTCCGGCCCCCAGATCAGCCGCACCGTGTCTTGGAAGACGAGCACGAGGCCGAAGGTGAGCAAAAGCTGGAAGAGCTCCGGTGCTTTGTAGATCCGGCGCAGGAGCACGACCTCGATCAGCCCGCCGACGGCGCCGACGGCGAGGGCGGCGAGCACCACCGCGGCCCAGAAGCCCAAGGGCGCCCAGAATGCCCCCATCAGCGCCTGGGCGAGGGTAAAGCCGAGATAGGCGCCGAGCATGTGCAAGGAGCCGTGGGCGAAGTTCACGATCCGGGTGACCCCGAAGATGATCGTGAGGCCCACCGACGCCAGGAACAGCACGGCCGCACTGGTCAGCCCGTTCAGCGCCTGGATGACGAGAAAGCTCGGTTCCATGTCCCGCCCGGCGGTGAGACCGGCGGCGCCGCCGGCCGCGGGGTCAGGGCGTCAGTCGCTCCTGACCGCGCGCACGCGTTCCTCGGGGAGGAGATAATCCGCGCCGTCGAGGTAGCGCCAGTCCGTCATGCGGCCGCGGCCGTCGTCGCCGAGCTCGAGCCGGCCGACCCAGGCGCCCATGGTCGACTGGTTGTCGATGGCGCGAAAGCGCAAGGGGCCTTGCGGGGTGTCGACCTCGATGGTCTCGAGCGCGGTGATCATCGCCTCGGTCTCGGTCGAGCCGGCCGCCTCCAGCATCGCCGCGATCGTCTGCCCGACCATGTAGCCCAAAAGCGAGCCGAGCCGCGGCGCCTCGCCGTCGAAGCGCGCTCGATAGGCCTCGACGAAGGCGACGTGGTCGGGATCCTCGATCTGCTCCCAGGGATAGCCGGTGACGAGCCACCCCTCGGGCACGTCGCGACCCAGGGGATAAAGCCATTCCGGCTCGCCGGTGATGAGGCTCAGGACATGGCGGCCCTCGAAGGTGCCGCGGATCGAGCCCTCGCGCACGAACCTGGCGAGGTCGCCGCCGAAGAGCGCGCTGAAGATGGCGTCGGGTCGCGCCCGCTCGATGGCGGCGATGGTGGCCCCGGCGTCGATCTGGCCGAGCGCCGGGAACTGCTCGACGACGACCTCGGCGTCCGCCATGCGGGCTTCGGCCAACCGCGCGAACGCGCTCGCCGCGGCTTGGCCGTACTCGTAGTTGGGCGCCACCACCGCCCAGCGCTCGGCGTCGATGCCGGCGCGCTCGGCGGCGTCGACGAGCATGGCCGTCTGCATCTCGGTCGAGGGGCGCATGCGGAAGGTCCAGCGGTTGCCGGCCTCGAGGCTGAGCGCGTCGGTGAGCGGCTCCGCCGCGAGGAACAAGAGCTCGCGCTGGGCGGCGAAGTCGGCGACGGCGATGCCGACGTTGGAGAGGAAGGTGCCGAAGAGGAACACCACGTTCTCGCGGCTCACCAGCTCCTCGGCCACGCGCACGGCGTCGCGCGTGGAGCCGCCGTCGTCGCGGCTGATCACCTCGAGCGGACGGCCGCCCAGGACGCCGCCGGCGGCGTTGATCTCCTCGACCGCGAGGCGCCAGCCCTGGCGATAAGGCACGGTGAAGGCGGCGAGGTCGCTGTAGCTGTTCAACTCGCCGATGCGCACGGGTGCGTCGTCCTGGGCGATGGCCGGCGGCGTTGCCGCCATCACGGCGACGAGCACGAGGGGAGCGGACCGGATCATCGGCGAGCCTCCGCGAGCGGGCGAGGGCGGTGCGCGGGGCGGACCGCATCGGCGTGGTGACCGCAGACGACGCCGCGACCTTGAACCGCGATCAGGGCGCCGAGGATGCGGCCCTCGCGCACCCAGGTCTCGGCCAGGCGCCGCCCGGCGGCGAGGGCCGCGGCGACGCTGGCGGCCGCGAGCGGGCCGACGGCGGTGGTGACCGGGCGCGCGCCCAGATCGCTGTCCGGGTCGAGCGCCTCGGCCGGCGTGCGGGCGACGGCGGGATCGTCGGCGTCGACGGCGTTGGCGACGAGCGTGGCGGCGACGTCGGCGGTGGCGGCGTCGCGGGCGAGCACCGTGACCGCGTCCGCGATCCCGAGCGAGAACGACCGGCCGTCCCAGCCGCTGGTCGCCACCCCGCCGATGCCGCTCGCCGCGTCGACGTGGAGACCCGCGCCGATGCCGGCCGCGCGCACGGCGGTGACGACGCCGATGTCGAGCGGGCGTGCCGGCGTCACGAACAGGGCGATGTCGCCGCGGTTGTTGACGTAGGCGGCGTCGAGGCCGTCGACCTCGCGCATCGCCGCCAGCACGGTGTCGGCGACCGCGCCGGCGACCGCCGCCATCGGCGTGACGAAACGGTCGCCGAAGGGGGCGATCGCCCGGCGCATCCGTGCGGCCGTGGCGGACGCGTCGGCGGGCCAGCGCTCGTCGAGCGGCCGGCGCAGCGTGGCGAGGTGGCGGGTCAGCCCGGCGAGCACGCCGGCGAAGGCGGCGCCGGCGCGCTCGAAGGCGCGCCGGCGGGCGGGCTCGGGCCCGAGGGCGTCGACGACGAGGTCGATCGGGCCCTCCTGCAGGTGCAGGCGATCGCCCAGCCGAGCGACGCGATGGCCGGCGGTCGCGGGCGTCACGACGAGCGCCGGAAGGGCTCGAGCGGCCAGGGGCTGTCCATCAGCCAGCGCTCGATCCGCGCGCTCAAGGCGTGCTGCTCGAGGACGTCCTCCAGCGGCCGCACGAAGCTGTCGTGGCCACCCAAGGCGGCGTAGAGGTGCCGCGGCAGGGTGAACTCGATGGGTGCGACCAGCGCGGGGGTGGGGATCGAGCCGAAGGCGTGGGTCGGCATCTTGGCGACGTCCACCATCACCGTGATGCCCCCGCCGGGCCAGATATAGGCCGGCGCCCCGCCCATGGTGACGCGGGTCTCGCCGGCACGGACCGAGCGGGTCAACAGCACCGGGTTCTCCGTCACCCCGGCGCGCAGCGAGCCGCCGGCGCCCGCCATGAACATGACCGTGCACAGCGCCGGCTCGCAGTGGTCGCGGATGCGCGCGACGGTATCGGCGACGGCCTCGGGCATCTCGGCCTCGACCAGGCGCAGCTCGTCGTCAAGCACGGCGTAGAGCCAATCCTCGCCGGTGGTGCTGGTGATCAACAAGCGCAGGCCCGGCCAGGCGACGCGGGCGTCGATCTGCGCGATGACGGCGCGCGGATCGTCGAGGTCGGTGCCGCCCCAGCCGCGGCCCGCGCCGGCGACCTGGAAATAGCGCCCGGGCGTCGACCGGCGACCGCGCAGGCGGATGCCGGTGGGTGGCAAGGCCAGCTTGCGCCCCGCCTGATGCTCGCTCAACTGGCCCGTGACGTGGTCGTCGACGACGATCACCTCGTCGACCTCGCCGAGCCATTGACGGGCGAACATGCCGACGATGGCGGAACCGCAGCCACCGCGCATGCGCACCTCGCGCACGCCGTCGACGATCGGCGCCGCCCCGGCCTGCACGACCACCTCCGCGCCGCCGTCGACGCTGAGCGCCACGGGCTCGCCGTTGCAGAGCCGCTCCAGCGTCGCGCAGGTCGCCTGGCCTTCGGCCCGACGACCGCCGGTGAGATGGCGCACGCCGCCGAGCGCGAGCATCTGGGCGCCGTATTCGGCCGTGGTCACGTGCCCGATCGGGTGGCCACCGGCGCGCACGATGCTGCGCTCGGCACCCAGATGCCGGTCCGTGTCGATTTTCACCTTCGCGCCGCAATAGGTGAACATCCCTTCCGAGACGACGGTCACCGTGTCGTAGCCGGCATGGTCGTTGGCGACGATGAAGGGCGCGGGCTTGTAGTCCGGGTAGGTCGTCCCGGCACCGATGCCGGTGATGAAGGTGGGCGCACTGCGGATGAGCGTGCCGTCGCCCTCGTTCTTGGCGAATTCCACGAGCGCGCCGCCGTCCTCGACCACCTTCTGGGCGAAGACGACCGGGTCGGTGCGCACCAGCCGGCCGTGGTTGTTGGCGTAGCGGCCGCAGGCGCCTTCGCGGCCGGGACGGATACGGCAGAGCACGGGGCAGGCGTCGCAGCGCACGATGCCGCCGCGTTCCTTGCTGCCGGGGGCCTTGCTTCGGTCGATCGACTCGCGCGCGCCGATGTCGTTCATCGCGACCTCCCGGGAATCGCGCGCTCGACCATGTGCCTCGACGACGGCGGTGACCATGCGATCGCGAACGGCCAAGGACGACGGTCGACCCCGCCGTGCCCTGCACAGGCGCTCCGCCAACGCACGGACGCCAACAGCGAACGAGCCTCCGGCACCTGCGCCGGCCGCCGCCACCCGCTCATCGGCTTCTCCTTATATGTTGGCCCACGGATGCGACCGACGACACGGCCGTGTCAAGGACGTGTTACGTGTTCAGCGGACCACCCCGAACGCTGCGTCCGCCTCCGCGTTGAGCGCGTCAAGGCGCCGTGAAAGCTCCAAACGCGCGGTCTCCAACGCGGCGCGATCGGCGTCCGCGGCGACGTAAAAGGGCGCGCCGACGTGGTAGCGCCCCCGCGTGAACGGCAAGGGCACCAGCATCCGGTCCCAGCTCCGCGCCTGGAGCCCGTGGGCCACGGCGAAGGTCGTCGGCACCAGCGGACAGCCCGTCGCCTTCGAAAGGAAGGTGGCGCCGCCGTGCACGTGGGCGTGGGGCCCGCGCGGGCCGTCGACGACGACGGCGAGCGAATGTCCGCGCGCGACCGCGTCGCACGCCTGCCGTGCCGCCTGCGCGCCGCCGCGCCGGGTCGAGCCGCGGATCTGCTCGATACCCATGCGTCCGAGCGTCCGGGCGATCAGTTCGCCGTCGCCGTGCGCGGACACGATCGCGGTGGCCGAACGCTGGCCGCCGGCCGCGCGCTGCAGGCGGTGCCACGCCCGCGGCACGCCGAGGGTGCGCTGGTGCCAGAACGCGGCGATGACCGGCCGGCCGCCGGCCAAGAGGGCGACCGTCTCGGCATCGAACGCCTCGTCCCAGCGGCCAAGGCCGTCGACCGCACGCAGATAGGTCGCCGCGAGCGTGCCGGCGGTGGCGGCGAACCAGGGCTGGTGGACGAGACGACGGCGGGCCACGGGGCTTGTCCAAGCGGATCGCGCGCTTGTTAGCCGCTGCCGCCGCCGGCGCCAAGTGCCTCCCCTGGCGCGAGCGGCGCCGGCCTGCCATGGTGGTCCCATGGCCGTCGCCTCCACTCCCTGGCGCGATCGCAAGGGCGCCTTCTCCCCGTTGAAGGCGACGGTGCTCGCGCTTCTCGCCGCCCCGGCGCTCGTTCCGCTCACGGCTTTCGCCTTGGGCGCGCTCGGGGCCGAGCCGGTCGAGCGCCTGCAGGACGAGTTCGGCCGCTGGGCCGTGCGCTGTCTCCTGCTGTCCCTGGCGGTGACACCGCTGCGCCTGCTCTGGCGCTGGAACCGGCTGATCCTGGTCCGCCGCATGCTCGGGCTCGCGGCGCTGGGCTACGCGCTCGGCCATCTCGCCGCCTACGCCGCCCTCGAGGACTGGGTGCTGGCGAAAATGGCGAGCGAGATCGCGGCGCGGATCTATCTCGCGATCGGTGCGGTGGCGCTCGCCGGAATGATCGCGCTCGGGCTCACCTCGACCGACGGCGCGGTGCGCCGGCTGGGCGCCACGCGCTGGCAGGCGCTGCACCGGGCGAGCTACGCCATCGCCGTCCTGGCCGTCACCCACGTCTTTCTGCAGACCCGCCTCGATCCGAGCGAGGCCTTCGTGCTCGCGGGCGTTCTGGCTTGGCTGTTGGCGGTGCGGGCGTGGCGGGCGTGGGCCGGCAGCCTCGCGCCGACCGCGGCGCTCGGCCTCGCTGTCGCCGCGACCGCGGCGGCGGCCCTCGCCGAGGCGGTGTTCTTTCACCTCAAATTCGGCGCGCCCCTGGCGACGCTCCTCGCCGCCAACCTCGATGCCGCGACCGGGGCGCGTCCGGCATGGTGGGTCGCCGGGCTCACCCTGCCGGTGGCGATCGGGGCGTTCGCCCGTCTCCGGCTGGCGCCGACGCCGCGCCCGCGGCGGGCGTCGGCCTGAGCGATGTGGGTCCACGGCCACGCCATCGTCTGCGGGCGCGCGCGCATGACCGACGCCACCGGCGCGATGCCCGAGGCGCTTCGCTTCGAGGCCGACTGGGCCCTCTTCCAAGCCGCCCTGGACCGCGCCGACGTCGCGCTGATCGGCCGACGCACCCACGCGGCGGCGCCGAACGTCAAGCGGCGGCGACGGGTCGTCATCACCGGCGCGCCGACACGCCCGCTCGACGACGACAACGCCGTCGGGTTCGACCCGGCCGCCGGCGGCTTGCGCGCGTTTTTGGCCGCGCGGTTCGGCGCGGCGGCCCACGTCGCCGTCGTCGGCGGGACCGAGGTGTTCGAGCTGGCGGCGCGCGCGCTCGGCTACGACGCCTTCACCCTCACCGTGGCGCCCGCCGTGCGGCTGGACGGCGGGCGGCCGGTGTTCACCGACAGCCGCGATCTCGCCACGTTGGCACGGCGGCTCGAGGCGCTCGGTCTCGCCCGCGCCGAAACCCGAACGCTCGATGCGGTCGCACCGCTTCACCTCGAGGAGTGGCGCCGCCCGGCCTGAGCGCCTGGGTTGCGACCTCCCTGGTACCTCGGCGGGGTTGCGGCACCACGGAAACTGGGCAATCTGCTCCGGTTCGCCGCTCGCCGCGCCCTTGGGGAGGACGCCCATGCCGCTTCGCCTGCACCGTCGCGATCTCTTGGCCGGCGCCGCCGCCACCACCGCCGTCGCCGTGTCCCCCCGTTCGCTCCGCGCCCAGGAGCCGCTGAAGGTGGGCTTCGTCTATGTCGGCCCCGTCGGCGATCACGGCTGGACCTACCGCCACGATGTCGGCCGCCGCGCCGTCAAGGACGAATTCGGCGAGCGGGTGGAGACCACCTACGTCGAGAGCGTCAACGAGGGCCCGGACGCCGAGCGCGTCGTTCGCCAGCTCGCCGCCTCGGGTCACGGCCTCGTCTTCACCACCTCCTTCGGCTTCATGAACGCGACCGTGCGCGTCGCCGAGCAGTTCCCCGACGTCAAGTTCGAGCACTGCACCGGCTACCGGCGGCTCGACAACCTCGCCACCTATGCCGGGCGGTTCTACGAGGGCCGCGCCATCATCGGCACCATGGCCGGCCGCCTGACGCAGAGCGGCAAGGTGGGGTATATCGGCTCGTTCCCGATCCCCGAGGTCATCCGCGGCATCAACGCGACCGCCGTGCATCTCCGCAAGGTCAACCCAGAGGCGACGGTGACGCCGATCTGGGTCAACAGCTGGTACGACCCGGGCAAGGAGGCCGAAGCCGCCCGCGCCCTGATCGACCAGGGCATCGACGTCATCACCCAGCACACCGACAGCCCCGCGCCTGCGCAGGTCGCCGAGGAGCGCGGCCTGCCGTGCTTCGGCCAGGCCTCGGACATGCGCCGCTTCGCGCCGAACAGCCAGGTGACCGCGATCATCGACGACTGGGACCCCTACTACATCCGCCGCGTCGGCGAGGTCCTCGACGGCAGCTGGCAGAGTGCCGACACTTGGGCCGGCATCGGCGCCGGCATGGTCGTGGTCGCCGACTACGGACCGATGGCCACCGAGGCGATGATCGCCGAGGCCGACGACCTCAAGGAGCGCCTCGCCAGCGGCGACTACCACCCGTTCACCGGCGAGATCATGGCCCAGGACGGCAGCGTGCTGGTGCCCGAGGATGAGGTCGCCTCGGACGAGCAGCTCTTGGGCATGAACACCTATGCCGAGGGCGTCGTCGGCTCGATCCCCGGTTGAGGGCAATCCCCCGGCACCGGCGTCGCGGAATGCGCGCGAAGCTCTGCCGTCGATGGTGACACCGGCCCTTTATCCTGGAGCCCCGCATGATGCGTCTCGGCGCCTTCGTGGTCGCCCTTCTCGCCGCCGCCCCCGCGGCCGCGCTCGACGTCCAGCTCGAGAACCTGAGCGAGCCCACCGACTGCGCCGAGGTCGACAATGTCGATCTCCGCTTCAGCGCGCCGACGCCGCTGGCCTTCACGATCGAGGCGACCTTTCCGTCGTACTATCACCCGGACATGCGGGACGACACCGCGCCCGTCTGGGACAACTGCGAGGGCTACGACGCCGGCGATCCGGTGTTCACCGCCACGCCGGCGCGGCTGGTGCTCCACGAGGACGAGGACTGGCTGTTGACGGGCATCCGCAAGCCGAGCTTCTGGCGCCCGGCGATCGTGCCGGTGCGGGTCGAGGGCGAGCAGTTCGGCCAGCTCCACCTGCTGCAGCTGCACGCCAAGCGCGCCGACGGCGAGGCGGTCGAGGTGCTCGTGCTCTACCCGCCCGACGGCTACTGGCGCGCCAAGCCGCTGGCACCGGCGGGGCACGAGGAAAGGGCGGGGCGCGACACCGCCTTCGGCAGCTCCTTTCTCATCGGCCCCATCGAGGACGACGGGCGGCCGGTCGTCGACTTGGCGGAGGTCGCGTTCGTGCCCGAGGCTGCCCGCTTCGACCTGCGCTTCATGCGTGGCGGCAGGGCCACGCTCGACGTCGCCGAGGTGGCGGAGGATGGCCTCGTGCTCGAGGTCCGGATCGACCGCGAGGAGGAGACGGAGCAGATCGCCGCGCTGCGCTCGATGTTCGTCGAGCCGACCATGGCCGACGCCGCGATCCTGCGCTGGCAGGACGGCGAGCGCAGCGGCGAGACGGCGATCATGGCGCCCTTCGCCGCGCCCGTGGAGGCGGCGACCTTCGCCCGCGACGTCGTCTCGCGCCACAACACCAGCGCGCCGGATCTGCGCTTTTTCGACTTCCGCCCCCTGGACGAAGGCGGCTGACGGCCGTGACAGCGGCAAAGCCCGCGCCGCGGATCAGGCGCGCCGGCGGCGTCACCCGAGTCCGCGTCGTCGGCCAGACGGCGCCACGGCGGCGCGCCGCGATGCCGGCGCGGCACGAGGCCGACCTGCGTTGTTGTGCAGCACGGTTCGGAAATCCTCGCGCCGCTCGATCCCGTCCCGGTCGACGTCGACCTGCCAGTTGATCGCCGACCCCGCCGCCCACTCGGTGCTCTCGAGACAAGTCCAGAAGGCGTTCGTCTACCCGCTCGCCGTCGTTCGCGCCGCCGCCCCGGCTGACGTCCGGCCTTGAACGCGCCGTGCCGGCGGCGCCGAAAGCGGTCACGCCGTCGCCGAAGCTGGAGAGCACGCCGATAAATCCGGTGCTCTTCAAGGTCGTGAGCGGGGCGTTCAGCCCGACGTGCTCGCTTGCCGCGGAGCGCAGCTCGACCCCGGCGGCGCGGAAGTCGTGGCGCAGCACGCGGGAGCGACGGCGATAGCGGCTAAGGACGCATCCACCACGCTCGCAGCGTCACTCCGACGACGGCGTCGGGCGCGGATCGATTGGCGTCGCCGCCGGCTTGAGACCGGCTGAATGGTTCCGCCAAGTGCACCGCCACGCCGCCGCGTGCCGACCTCGCGGCGGTCGCGCCCGCCGCGAGCCGCCGTGCCGGCCCGCGCGGCGTCCGCGTCACTCGGCGCTGGGCTCGCTCATGTGCTTGGCGATGAAGGCGCCTTCGCCCATGCGCTCGAGGAGGTCGAGCTGGCGTTCGAGCCAGTCCATGTGGCCCTCCTCGTCGAGGACGGTGTCCTCGAAGAGCTTGCGCGAGCCGATGTCGCCGGCGCCTGCCGCCGCCGCGGCCTCGGTGTAGAAGGCGATCGCGTCCTTCTCGTCGGCGAGGTCGGCCTCGAACATCGCGCGCAAGCTCGGCGCCTTCGTCGGGGTCTTGATCGGCTCCAGCACCGGATCGGCGCCCAGGAAGATCAGCCGGTCGATGAACTGCCCGGCATGGCCGAGCTCTTCGTGCATTTCGCCCCTCATCTTCCCGGCGAGCTTGTCGAGCCCCCAGTCGTCGAGGGTGTGCGCGTGCAGCAGGTATTGGTTGATCGCGCTCAGCTCCATGCCGAGGGCGCGCTGCAGATGGGCGACGGTGTCGGCGTTCTTGGTCATCACGGAACCTCGTTGTGGCTCGCTCCGACAACGCCCCACACCCCGCGACGTTGCGGGCCGCGCCACGCGAAAGGGCGGGCCCGGGGGCCCGCCCGCGCCTCTCGCGTTCGCGTGCTGCGCAGCGGTCAGGCGGCGGCGGCCTGGCGCTGGCGGCGCCGCACGACGTAGCCCACGCCCGCGAGCCCGCCGAGGAACAGCGGCAGCGCGCCGGGAATCGGCACGGCTGCGACCTGGCCCACAACAGTCTCGGAACCAAAATTCGTTTGAAATATGCGAAAACTAATTTCATCAATCTTGGTTGTGTCAACATCGAAATCCGCGAGTGCAAACAAGATAGCGCCTGTCTCACCAGCTTCAAAGCTCTCACTTATAAAATCCGATTTACCGTTACTATCGATCAAACCAGCGGATAGGCTAAATGACGTAGGCGTGGATGCCTGCGCTTTCTCGACGTCAACTTTAAGAAATGGAAAACTTGAAAGATCAGTTGTTGTAGTATCATAAAACAGACGACCAATAGCGGCAGAGTCGGGCGAGCGAAGAATCCACCCAACATCGGGACGGATTTCGTTTGTGACCTCACCAGCCACAGGTTCGCTGACGTTCATGGTGCGGTTAAAGCCCTGCGGCTCTGTGGACCTTGTGCTCTCGCTAGGCGTGTCGCCAGTAGCAGGGGAGATAACACTATCGGCCGTTTGAAAATCGTCGATGACGAACGCCGCCTCGACGGCCGGCGCGGTGGCGGTGAGGGCGGCCACGGCGGCGGCCGTGGCGAGGGCGAGGAGCGGCGCGCGGCCGGCCCCGATCGTGGTGTTGGGCATGGTGTGTCGCTCTCAAGAATGTTGCGGCGGCGCACGGTACGTGGACCGGGATGCGTAACGGTTTCGTAACCTGATGGGTGGGGGGGGTGTGAAGGCGCCGAAGCGACGGCGGAAGACAACGCCTCGGGGGAGGCGGCGCGACTCGGCGTACGGGTGTGTGCCCGGCGCTGATCTCGATCATTAATTCGCGATCATCTTTGCGCTCGAATCACCTTCAACGCGTAGGCGCCCGGGTTCGGCGCGCCGGCACGGCGCCCGCGGCCCCGCGGCTGCGACGCGACGACGCGGCGCGCGGGGTGGGGCCGCGGCCGGCGGCCTGGGCCAACGCGCGCTTCGCGCCGATCGAGCTCCCCCTGGTCGAGGCGCTCGCGGGCGTGCCGGTCTTCGGACCCGTCTACGCCGAGAGCCTCTCCGGCCACAACGTCCGGGTCTGCGCCATGTTGGTGATCGTGCCGCTGGTCTGGTGGCCGCTCTACCGCACCCGCTTCGGGCTGCGCCTGCGGGCCGTCGGAGAGAACCCGGCCGCAGTCGACACCGCCGGCATCGCCGTCGAGTGGCTGCGCTATCGCGCCCTCGTCGGCACCGGCATCCTCACGGGCGGCGCCGGCGCCTATCTTTCGACCGCGCACAACGCCTCCTTCATCCGTGACATGACCGCCGGCAAGGGCTATCTGGCGCTGGCGGCGCTGATCTTCGCCAAATGGCTCCCGGTGCCGGCGCTCTCGGCGTGCCTTCTCTTCGCCTTCACCGACGCCGTTCAGGTGGGCCTGCAGGGGGTCGAGCTGCCGCTCGTGGGCCTGGTCCCGACCCAGGCGATCTCCGCGCTGCCCTACGTCATGACCGTGCTGCTCTTGGCCGGCTTCGTCGGCCGTGCGGTCGCCCCCGCCGCCATCGGCAAGCCCTACGACAAGGAGCGGCCGCACCGTGTCTGACGATCTCCTCGACGCCGCCCGCGCCGTCCGCGAGCGGGCCTACGCGCCCTATTCGCGCTTCGCCGTGGGCGCCGCGCTTCTCGCCGACGACGGCCGGATCTACACGGGCGCCAACGTCGAGAACGCCGCCTTTCCCGAGGGCCAATGCGCCGAGGCCAGCGCCATCGGCGCGATGATCGCGGGCGGCGGGCGACGGATCGAGGCGGTCTGCGTCGTCGCCGGCGGCGAGCGGTTGATCGCGCCCTGCGGCGGCTGTCGCCAGCGGCTCGCCGAGTTCGCCGACCCCGCCGTGCCGGTGCAGCTGGCCGATCTCGATGCGGTGCGCCAGACCGTCACCGTCGGCGACCTCTTGCCCCACGGCTTCGGCGGCGCGCATCTGGCGCACGGGGAGGCATCGCCCGCACCCGCGGTCGACCGCTTGGCGGCGCTGCCGGGCGCGCGCGAGGCGCGGATCGCGGTGGTGCTCGGCAGCGGGCTCGGCGCCTTCGTCGAGCGGCTGAGCGACCGCGCCGAGGTCACCTACACCGAGCTCGCCGGCTTTCCGCGGCCGAGCGTCGCGGGCCACGCCGGCGTCGTCACCGCCGGCCGGCTCGGCGGGGTGCCGATCCTCGTCCTGCAGGGCCGTGCGCATCTCTACGAGGGCGCGCCGGCCGCGGCGATCACCGCCCCGGTGCGGGCGCTGAAGGCGCTCGGCGTGCGTCTCCTCGTGCTCACCAACGCGGCGGGCGCCATCGGCCCCGACCTTGCGGTGGGCGAGCTCGCGCTCATTGCCGACCACATCAACGGCCTCGGCACCAACCCCTTGGTGGGCCCCAACGACGCCGCCGCGGGGCCGCGCTTCGTCGACATGAGCGCCGTCTACGATCCCGATCTGCGCGCGCGCGTCGCCGCCGTCGCGGCGCGCCTGGGCATCCGTCTGCCGGCCGCGGTCTACCTCGCCACGCTGGGCCCGTGCTTCGAGACGCCGGCGGAGATCCGCGCCTTTCGCGCGCTCGGCGCCGATCTCGTCGGCATGTCGACCGTGCCCGAGGCCATCGCCGCGCGACACGCGGGCTTGACGGTGCTGGGGCTGTCCGCCGTCACCAACCGGGCCGCGGGCCTCGCCGCCGGGCCGTTGAGCCACGAGCAAACCCTGGCGGGTGCGGCGCGGGCGGGCGAGACTCTCGCCGAGCTTTTGACCCACGCTTTGCCGGAGCTGCACGATGTCGTTTGAACGGCCCTGCGACGCCGCCACCGCGCGCCGCGCCATCGCGTGCCTCGATCTTACCGCGCTGGGCGCGGACGACGACGCCGCGGGTGCGCGGCGGCTCGCCGAGCGCGGGCGCGAGGCGGGCGTCGCCGCGCTGTGCCTGCGGCCGGCGTTCGTGGCCGACGTGAAACCGTTGCTCGCAGGCGCGGACGTCCGCCTCGCGACGGTCGCCAACTTCCCCGACGGCGCCGACGACATCGCCGACGCGGCCGAGGAGGTGAAGGCCGCCTTCGCCGCCGGCGCCGACGAGGTCGACGTCGTCGCCCCGATCGAGGCGGTTCTCGCGGGTGACGTCGGCCTGGTGGGGGAGTTGGTCGAGCTCTGCGTCGCCGAGCGGCCGGCCGGCCGCACGCTCAAGCTGATCCTCGAGACCGGGCGGCTCGAGGATCCGGCCGTCATCACCGCCGCCGCGCGCGCGGCGGTGATGGCCGGGGTCGACATGCTCAAGACCTCGACCGGCAAGACCGAGCCCGGCGCCACGCCCGAGGCGGCGACGACGCTGCTCCAGGTCATCGCGGAGGCCGGCGGTCGGGTCGGGCTCAAGGTGTCGGGCGGGGTGCGCACACCCGAGCAGGCGGCCGGCTATCTGGCGCTCGCCGACGAGCGCATGGGCGCCGGCTGGGCGACGCCCGTGACCTTTCGGATCGGCGCCTCGTCCCTGCTCGACGGCTTGCTCGGGCGTCTTTAAAACCCGAGCGTCGTTCGAGCAGAAGGCGCAGCGCCATGCTCTTCCAGGAGACCATCGCCCGCAAGCGGGACCGCTTGAAGCTCGCGCCCGACGAGGTGCGCGCGGCGGTGGCGGCGATCGCCGACGGCTCCATGCCCGACGCCCAGGTCGCCGCCTTGGCGATGGCGATCGTCCTCAACGGCATGGACCGAGACGAGACCGTGGCCCTCACCGACGCCATGCGCGCGAGCGGCCGCACGCTGGCCTGGAAGCTCGACGGCCCAGTCGTCGACAAGCACTCGACGGGTGGCGTCGGCGACAAGGTGAGCCTCGTCCTGGCTCCCGTGTTGGCGGCCTGCGGCGCCTACGTGCCGATGATCTCCGGCCGCGGCCTCGGCCATACCGGTGGCACGCTCGACAAGCTCGAGGCGATCCCAGGCTACGACGTCCGCCCGCCGCTCGACCGCTTGCAAGGGATCGTCGGCGAGGTCGGCTGCGCCATCGTCGGCGCCAGCGACGATCTGGCCCCGGCCGACCGCCGGCTCTACGCCATCCGCGACATCACCGCGACGGTCGAGAGCGTGCCCTTGATCACCGCCTCGATCCTGGCCAAGAAGCTGGCCGAGGGCCTGGACGCGCTGGTGATGGACGTGAAGGTGGGCACCGGCGCCTTTTTGCCGAGCGTCGGTGCGGCGCGCGAGCTCGCCACCAGCCTCACCGAGGTCGCCGAGGGCGCCGGGCTGCGCTGTCGGGCGCTCATGACCGACATGAACCAATGCCTCGGCACCAGCGCCGGCAACGCCCTGGAGGTCGCCGAGGCGCTCGCCATGCTGAAGGGCGAGCCGGTCGATTGGCGCTTCGAGGAGGTGACGGTGGCACTCGCCGGGACCGCCCTCGTTCTCGCCGGCCTCGAACGGGACGAGGAGCACGCCGCCGAGCGCGCCCAGGCGGAGATGCGAAGCGGCGCCGCCGCCGAGCGCTTCGCCGCCATGGTGAAGGCGCTGGGCGGGCCCGGCGATCT
>JBKHCM010000052.1:0-20699 GCA_046541805.1 Alphaproteobacteria bacterium | reverse complement strand
TCGGCGCTACCTGAGGGTTCTGGAGAAGCAGTTTGAAAATTTATGTTCATCTTTGAAATAAAGACAGCCAAATTGCTGTAGCGTTTGTAGGATACTTTGGTAAGCTGGGGATTTGTAATCACCCAGTGCTAGGACGTGCTTCGGGTTTGGATTCATTCGCTTACTAGTACTAGTCGATTCTGCGGCTTGCTAACTTTACGGAGATGTGACGGATGTTCTTCCCCGTCCGGAGCGTTGTGTACGGGTTTTTGGATCTTGATGGGCGGATACCTCCAAGGTGTTGGCGTGGCTAGTACGGCATGGTAGCCGCCGGTACCGTCTTGCGCCAGCAGGCGTCGCGAGCAAGCCTGTCGAGTTCACACTTGCTTTCGAGCCTCACCCCGCCGCCGGCAAATTCGCCTGGAGCAGCCGGCTCATCCGCCGCGAGAATGCGCCGGGGTCGGGGAGGGGTTCGCCCTCGATGACGCGGGCCTGGTCCAGGAGGACGCGGATCAGCTCGTCGATCTCGCCGGGCGGGGGACCTTCGCCGGCGCAGGCGGTCGCTGCCCCGCCGGGCTCGGCGTTGCCGTCGCCCGAACCGTCGGCCGTAGCTCAGTCGAGCGCGAAGCCGACGGGCAACTCGAGGTGTACGCGCGCCCGATCCAACGCGGCGGGAAACCGCGCAAAGGGTGCCGCCCGGCGCGCCATGGCTGCGAGTTCGCGATCCAGAACGCGATGGCTGGTGCTGGCCGTGACCTCGACCCTTTCGAGGCGGCCATCGCGGGCGATCACGAGTGCCACCCGGCCGGCACCCTGCTGGCCCTGCACCTGCGCCGAGCGCGGATAGCGCTTGTGCCGCGCGAGCGCGCGCTGCACCGCGGCGGCGTAAGCCGCGAGCGCGTCCGCGCCGGGGCCGTCTGCGATGCCAGCGCCGTCGCCTCGCCCGCTGCCGCCGCCCCTTCCGCCGCCGTCGGTTCCGGAGCCTCGTCCGGCTCGCCCGGCACCGTCACCGGGGTCGCTCGCAGCGGCTGTGGGTCGTGCGCCCTGGCGAGGTGCCGCAGGCGGCACCACCACCTCCGTTGGCCGTCGGCGCGGTGCGGCCAACGTCGACCGTGACGGCGCTGCCGCTTCCGGCTCCGGCGGCGGGTCTTGCCCGGTCACCGTCGCCGGCGGTGGGGTGGTCTTGGCTCGAACGGCAGGTGCAGCGGGCTGCGGGCGGAGATCGGCCGAGGCGTGCTCGACCGGCGAAGCGTTTGCTGCGCCCGCGGTGACGGGCGGCGGCGCTACGGCCGCTGCCGGCTCCGCCACGTCGCTCGCGACCTGCCGGAGCGGCTTCGCTGGTCGTGCCACTCTCGGCACGACCGCCGAAGACCTTGTGGGCTGAAGGACGCTGCCGGGTGGCACGGTAGCGTCGCGGCCGGCGGAGAGGTCGCCGGCGAGACCGAAGCCGCTGCCGCCGGCACCGCCGTCGCCACCACCGCCACCACCACCGCCATCGGCGCCCGGCGCCTGCCAGCTCCACCACGCGGCCGCAGCGAGGTGGACGACGAGTGCCAGCACCAGGGCCGCGAGCCACGGCGGCCGGCGGACGGCCGCAGCCGTGCTCATGGCCCGCTGACGACGAGGTCGAGGGTGTCGATGCCTGCGCTACGCAGCCGGGCGGCAAGCGCGACGACATCGCGCGCGCTGGCCCCGCGATCGGCGCGGATCGCCGCTTGCGTGACGTCCTCGGCGGCCAGGCGGGTGATCAGCTCGGGCGCTGCCAGCGTCGCGCCGTCGAGGGCGAGGCTGCCGTCGGCGGCGACGACGATGGTCGCCACCGCCGTTCGGGCCTCGGCCTCCAGTTCGGCTCGCGGCACCTCCACGGGAAAGGGCTCAGGGCTGCGGAATTCTCCGGCGAACAGGAAGACGGCCAGCAGCAGGAACACGACGCTGACCAACGGCAAGATACCGGCGTCGTCGCTGCGCCGGCAGGGCGGTCGGGTGAAGGCGCCCCTCATCGGCTCGCCACGTCGATCCGCTGGACACCGGCGCGCCGCAGGGCGGCGAGCACGTCGACGAGCACCTGCAGCGAGGCGTCCGCCGTCGGCTGGACCAGCACGCGGTGGCTCGGTGTCGCTGCCCGGCGAGCCACTTCGGCGACGAGCTCGTCGAGCGGTAGCGGCTGGCCGCCGAGACGCACGGCCGCCGATCCGACCAGGACGTGCGACACGTCACGCACTGCAGCTGCGGCGCCGGGTGGCGCCGTCGCGGCGGTCAGCACGAGTCGCCGTTCGTGGGCGAACGACGTGGCGAGCATGAAGAACACGAGAAGGATGAAGACGACGTCCACCAGCGGCGTCAGCGTCACCAGCGGTCTTGGCCGCGCGCCACCCGCGGCGAAGACCGGCTCAACCGGCTTCATGGGCCAAGGCCGGCGCGCGCGGCGCCACCGGTGCTTCGACGCGCGGCAGCGGTGGCGCGAGGATCTGCGTCAGGACGTCCTCCATGGTCTCGGCGACGCGCTCGACCCGCCGCTCGAGGAGGGCCAGCGCCGCCACGCTCGGCATCGCCACGGCAAGGCCGACGGCCGTCGTCAACAGCGCCTGCCAGATGCCGCCGGACAGCACCGCCGGATCGACCGCACCGCCCGCGGCCTCCATCGCGCGGAAGGCGCCGATCATGCCGAGCACCGTCCCGAACAGGCCCAACAGCGGTGCTAGGGCCGCGATGATCTCCAGTGCCCGAAAGTGCGAGCGCAGGGCCGCCAGCTGGCGCCGGCCGATCCGGGTCAACTCGTCACGGAGCGCCTCGGCGGACGTCGTCCCGGCTTGCGCCGCCATGCGGATCAGGACAGCCGCCGGATGCGGCAGCGCGCCCAGGGCCGTCACGGCGCGGGCGGGCTCGCCTTGCCGCAGAAGCGCCGCCGCGTCGAGCACCGGTGCCTCGCAGCCGAGGCGATGAGCGCGAAACTGCCAGAGCTTGGCGAGGACGATGGTGGTCGCGACCACCGAGAGCACGAGCAGGATCAGGACGACGGGACCACCGGCTTCGAGAAAGAAGGCCAAGTCGTCGACCGCGAACGCGTCCGGCAGCCAGCCGAACGCCGCCCCGCCGCCTGGAGACGCGGGATCGACCGCGGTGTCCGTTCCGGCCGCGGCTCGCGCGTCCGCCGGAGGGTGTTCGGTCGCCATGGTCGTTCTCCTCCTCAGCCGGCGCGCGGCGACCGCCGCCGCCATGGGAGCACGAAGGGCTCGGCCTCGTGTTCACCGTGCAGCGCGACGACGCCGTAGGCCGTCGCCAGATTGCCGGGCGCCAGGACCTCGCCCGGTGGCCCCTCGGCCACGACGCGGCCCGCGTTCATCAGGATCAGGCGATCGCAGAACCGGGCGGCCAACGGCAGATCGTGAAGCACGCAGAGTACGAGGTGACCGCTGCGGGCGATGTCGCGGAGCAATTCCATCACCTGCAGCTGATGGTAGGGATCGAGCGAGGTCACGGGCTCGTCGGCGAGCAGCACGGCCGCCTCGACGGCGAGGGCGCGTGCGAGCATCGCGCGTGCCCGCTCGCCGCTTGAGAGCGTCAAGGCCACCCGATGCTTCAGATGGGCGACGTCGGCACGTCGCAACGCCTCGCTCACCGCCTCGTTGTCGCGGACGGAGGGGCCGGTGAGCGGGCGGCGATGCGGCAGCCGGCCGAGGCCCACGAGGTGCTCGACCAGCATGGGCCAATTCACGATGTGCCCCGGCGGTAGATAGGCGAGGCGCCGGGCGAGCTCACGGCCGGCGAGGCGCCGGATGTCCACACCGTCGAGCGTGACCCGGCCACGCGACGGCCGGACGAGGTGCGTTATGGCGCGGATGACCGTCGACTTGCCGGCGCCGTTGGGACCGATGAGACCCACGAGTTCCCCGCCGGTGGCGCCGAAGCTCACCTCCTCGACGATCGAGACGCCGCCGATCGCCACGTCGAGGTCTTCGACCGCGAGCACCGTCATGCGAGGCGTCCGCGCATGGAGAGAATGAGATAGAAGAAGAAGGGCGCGCCCACGAGCGAGGTGACCACGCCCAGTTGGAGCTCCGGACCGACGGCGATGAGCCGCACCAGGATGTCGGCGGCAAGGACCAACGCCGCACCGCCGATCGCGCTGGGCAGAATGAGCCGGCTCGGCGCGTAGCCGACCATTGGCCGCAAGAGGTGCGGCACGACGAGCCCGACGAAGCCGACGGCACCGGCGACCGCCACCGAGGCACCGACGGCGAGGCTGGTGCCGATGATCGCCTGCGCGCGCGCCCGGGCGAGCGACACGCCGAGCGAGCGTGCGGCGTCCTCGCCCAAGGCGAGGGCCTCGAGGGCGCGGCCGGAGGTCAAAAGGATGGCGAGACCCGCGAGGATGAAGGGGCCCGCGAGGGTGACTTCGGCGAACGTGCGGTCGCGCAGCGACCCCAGGAGCCAGAACACGATCTCGCTGACGGCCCATGGATTGGGCGAGAGGTTCATGGCGAGCGAGGTGAGCGCGAGGGCGAGCCCGCCGATGGCGACGCCGGCGAGGATCAGCGTCAGCGTGCTCGCGTGGCGCGCCGCGAGGAGATAGAGGACGGCCGTGGCCGCCGCGGCGCCCAGCATGCCTCCGATCGGCAGCGCCAGCGGCGCGACGGCCGTGAGCCCGAAGTAGAGAACGACCACCGCGCCCAAGCCCGCGCTCGCGCTGATGCCGATGACGCCCGGCTCGGCCAGCGGGTTCAACAGGAGGCCCTGCAGGACAGCGCCCGAGGCGCCGAGCGCGGCGCCGACCAGCAGCGCCAAAAGCGTACGCGGCAGGCGCAGGTCCTGCACGATGGTGTTCGTGCCCTCGTCGGCGAGACCGAAGGCGCCGCGGAGCACGTCGACAGGAGCGATGTCGACATAGCCGAGCATCAGCGAAGCGAGGACGAGGAGGGCGCCGAGCGCGGCGAGCGCCGCCGAGAGGAGAGCGGCGGAGCCGGGCCGATAGCCGAGGCCCACGCGCGGCGTGGTGATGCTCCTCACGGCAACGCCCCTTCGAGCCGAGGCCGTTCGCGCGCCAGCGTCTCGACGGCGTCGACCAGCAACGGATGGGCGCAGAGCCAGTACTTGCCCGGCACCGCCAGGACCTTGTCGCCGTCCATAGCCTCGGCCAGAACGGGGTTGCGGCCGAGGCGCGTGCGAACCGAGGCGGGCGAGGTGTCGAAGAAGGAGATGACGAAGCCGTCGGGTGGGTGCCGGACCAGGGCTTCGGCCGAAAGCCCGGTCCATCCGCTCTGCCCCAGCTCGCTCTGCAGGTTGCGCAAGCCGGCGGCGCGGAGCGCGCCGTCGATAAAGGTGCCGCGGCCGGCCCCGCCGCCGTCCGGCCGGTGGTAGACGACGAGCGGACCGTCGCCACCCGCATCCTCGACGGCGGCGAGACGCGCACGCATGCGCTCGATCACGGCTTCGCCCCTGGCCGCGCGGCCCAGCGCCTCGCTCACCCGGCGGACGTTGTCGGCGACGCCCTCGAACCCGGCCGCCGTCTCCACCCGGACGTGGTCGATCGCGAAGGCATCCAGCACGCGTCGGGTCTGCGGATCGACGCCCTCGTCGACGATCACCACCTCCGCCGCGGCGGCGATCAGTTCCTCGGCACTGCCGCGGTTGGTCGGGTAGCCCGCCGCGCGCTCGGCGTAGTGCGAGAGCGGCCCGGTCGCCTGCCAGGACAGCGCGACGATCTGCGCCGGGGCTGCGATCGCCAGCAGATACTGGTCGCCGCACAGCGTGGTCGAGGCGGCACGCGGCAAATCGGCCGCCACGGCCGATCCGCCGAGCAGCAAGGCGAGGGCAAAGAGCGGTGGCCTCATGCCTTCACCGCGAACTCTTTCGCCAGGAACTTCCCGAAGCCGGCGCCGAGGGTGTCGCGCCCGTCGGCCGCCGCGCCGGCGTAGGTGGTCCGGACGTAGTCCCAGAGTTCGAGCCGCGACCAGTCGGGGGTCGCGGCGAGGTCGTCGGTGGCGGTGAGGAAGGGATTAGGCAAGAAGATGCTGACCTGCGGCTCGCCGGCGCCGTTGCTCATCCGAAAACCCCAAGAGCGGGGGTGCCCGTCCTCGTCGAGTTCGCGAAAGAGCTCCGCGCGCCCGGGCCGCCGTCGCGCCGCGAGCGCGGCGTCGCCGGCGCCGCGGTTCTCGCCGATGCAGAGGTGAACGTGGCTGCCCCCCGGCCAACGGATGGTGAGATAGCCGTCGAACAGCGCGATCAGCTTGGGCGGCTCGGCCATCTTCATCTCGTAGGCGGCGCCCTCGATGATCGGCCCAAAGGTGAGCTGCTCGTGGTGATTCTCGAACAGGTCGCGCAACAGCCGCTCCAGGAACGCTTCGTCGATCGGCAGGGGCCAGCGGTCCTCGACGATCCGGCCCGTCGCGTCCTGGATGCGCTGCGCGGCGATGGCCTCGGGCATCTCGGGTCCTCCTGTCAAAAGCTCATGCGCAAGCCGGCGAAGCCGGTCACCGGCTGTTCGGAAAAGCCAAGCACGTCCTCGTAGTTGGCGTCGAAGAGGTTGTTGACGCCGCCGTAGACCTGCACCTGGTCGGTGACGCGGTAAGCTGCGCTGACGTCGACGACGAGGTGGTTGGGCACGGTCACCCGGGGCGAAAGGGAACTCGGATCGCTGAAGTCGCGTTGATCGGTCTGCCCTTTGTAGTTGACCTCGACGCCGAGCTCGGCGCGATCGCCGAAGAACCGGTAGAAGGCATCCGCGGCGGCGGCGTGGCGCGGCCGTCGGAGCTCGCGCTTGCCGTCCGGTTCGGTGGCGTCGAGGTAGGTGTAGTTGAGGCCGAGCGTCAAAGCGTCGAGCGGCTCGAGCGTCAGCCCGAACTCGACGCCCTGTCGGTCGCTGTCGCCGTCGAGATTGTCGACGGTCGTGCCGAAACCCGAGATCTCGTCCTGCAGCGTCTCGTTGAAGTAGGTCAGGCTCAGCCGTCCGCGCTGGCGCCAAAAGCTCTGTTCGACGCCGACGTCCCAACCCAAATTGTGCTCGGGCTTGAGATCGGGATTGCCGACGAACTCGCCGGGGATGAAGCCGAAAAGCTCGAAGAAGGTCGGGTTGGTTTGTGCCCGCCCCACCGACCCGCGCAGCCGCGTGCCGGTGGAAAAGAAGTTATAGGATGCGGACGCCGCAAACCCGAAAAAATCCTTGAAATCCTCATTGTCGTCGTAGCGCAGCGCGCCTTGCACGAACAAGGCATCGGTGAGATTGCCGCGATATTCGGCAACGTAACCGTACTGATTGCGGCGCTTCTTGTCTTGGCCGGCAAGACTGTTTTCGAAGCTGTCGCGCAAAAATTGAAAGGCGCCGGCGATGGTATGCTGGTCCGCGGCGCCAAAGGTATAGGCCGCCTGGTAGCCCGCTGTCAGCGTCGATACGTCGTTGGTGCTGGCTGGGCTGGGAGGCCGCTCGTTTTCCGTGTCCGAGCGCGCATAGCCGAAATGAGGGCTGTGAACGAGAGCTCCCCCGAGGGTGTCGACGTCGAGCGCGAAGCCGGCGAGCAGATCGGTGCCCGTGCTCTCGAAGTCGTCGGCATCGGTCACGTAGCACCGCGGATCACCACAACCGGGGACGGTGGCGTCGAACTCGCCCGTGCGGTCGACGACGCGGAAATTGCTGCGCAGATGCGCCCAGTCGGTGAGGTCGGCCGAGCCTTTGGCGTTGAGCGTGAGGTTTTGCGCGCCGTCCTTCTCACCGCCGTCGCCGGAGGTATCCCAGCCCGCATCGTTGGTGTAGGCGATGCCGAGCGCACCGTCGGCGCGGGCCGCGCCGCCCTGCACGAGCCCGGTCACGGAGCCTCCCGGGGCGGTGGTGCCCTCGGCGACGCCGGTCAGGCGCAAGTCCTCGCGCAGACCACCCTTGGTGATGACGTTGATGACGCCCGCGGTCGCCCCCGCGCCGAACAGTGCCTGCGGCCCGCGCACGATCTCGATGCGCTGGATGAGCTCGGGCGACAGAAACGAGAAATCGTAGCCGCTGGCGCTGTCGGCTTGACGCACGCCGTCGATCAGCACGAGCACCTGGTTCGCTTCGGCGCCGCGGATGCGCACCTGCGTGAGGTCGCCCGGGCCACCGCCGCGGCTGACCGATACGCCCGGCACCGAGCGCAAGAGATCGGCGAAGGTCCGCGGGTTGGACCGTTCGATGTCCTCGCCGGTGACGACCGTGACGGCGCGCCCATAGCTTTGCGCTTCGACGGGCGTCAGGCCGCCGCTGATGATGATCGGCTCTTGCAGGACGAAGTCGGCAGCGTCGCGGTCCGTCTGCGCGCGGGCGCCGGCGACGGTCACGGCGAGCAGGCTCGCGCCGAGCGCGAGCGCGCGGCGATGGCGGGAACGTATGATGGGGTTTCTCCATGTGATGGGGCCCGAGGGGCCTTGTGGACACACGGAGGGCGCCGTCGCCGCCTTCGGGGGCGAAGGCCTGGCGTTTTCGGTTCTGGGGCTGTCAGGGACATCCCGGCGGCACCCTCCCAACAGGCGTCGCCGCGACGGAAATCCGCTCCCCCGGCAACTCCCGACCGCGGGATGGGCGACCTCGGCGGCAGGTCTCCTGGCTCGTGGATCGTCGCCCGTTCCGTGCCTTCCCAGGCCCGAGGGCCCAGTGGCGTCGTTCGGAAGGGCTACCCACTCACAGTTGCGGGTACAGCTGCCGAATTGGACCCTCCGGCCCGCACGGCATTCCCTTTTCACCCCTTGCGAGGCACCGCCGACACCGACCTTACGCGGCAGACAAGCGCGCGCAAGTGTCGCGGTCTTGTCCTTCGGTCGGTCACGTCCCCGGTGATGGTGTCGCCGGCGGTGTGGGGCGCGCGGTTTGCCGGGGTTTTTGGGCCCACGCGTCGGTTTCTTGCCGTAAGTGGCGCGCCCTAACCGTAGGCGGGTTCTTCCTCCAGGGCGGGCTTGGTGGCGAGGCCCGCGGCGGCGGCTTCGGTGGTGGCGGTCATGCCGTTCGGGGTCACGAACGTGCCGGCGGGCTCCTCGAGCCCGTCGGTCGCGGCGACGGTCTGCGTGCTCGCCGCCGCGTCGGGGTCGTTGCCGTCGGGGAGGAAGGCGGCGAGCGCGTCGGCGGTCGCGTGGGCCTCCTCCGTATAGTCGGCGAGCACGTCGTCGAGCGGCGTGCGATCGTCGTTCTCGAACGTCGCGCGCATCTCCTCGACGGCGGCGAGGAGCGCCGCGTTGGCGACGCCGCCATCGTCCAGCTCCAGATCGAAGCTGGCCTCGGACGTAGCGAAGTCGCGCACGCCCACCGCATCGGCGCCGTCGACGGCGATCACGAGATCCGCGCCGTCCATGCCGAAGCTCATCTGCTCGGCGGGGACGCCGTCGAAGTCGACGATGTTGGCGCCGTGGTCGTCGACGATCGTGTCGAGGTCGCCCTCGCGCAGGCCGGCCTCGCCGCGGCCGCCGATCTCGTAGCGGTCGTCCCCTTCGCCACCGTGGAGCTCGTTGGACCCGGTGCCGCTCACCAGCACGTCGTCGCCGGCGCCGCCGTACAGCGCGTCGTCGCCGCCGGCGCCGTAGAGCGTGTCGTCGCCGGCGCCGCCGTAGATCACGTTGGTGACGCTGTTGCCGAGGATGATGTTGTCGGCGTCGCCCATAACGACGGCCTTAGGGCCAGGGCTCTGGCTTCCGGTGTAGTCTTGAAGCTCGAAGTTCAAACTCGATTCGACTGGGTACAGTTTTCCGACGAAGTCTTCGAGATCGGAAAGGTCTAGTAATTTGTTGCCATTTATTTCACGATCATAATATAAATATTTAGAGGAAGAGTTACCATAGCTAGTGTTGAAGCTGTTGTCGGCGAAAGCAGCGGCGTCGATGAGGCCGTCGCTACCGAGAACCAACGGATCCTCCGCAAGGTCAGGCTCGGCCACGTCGAGACGGAATGTGACGGGTGAGCTCTCCGCCCCGTCCGCATCCCGCGCGGCGAGCGCGATGTCGTAGGCGCCGGCCTCGGTGGGCGTCCCGATCAGCTCTCCATCGGTCAGGCTGAGCCCCTCGGGCAAGCCCTCGGCGCCGTCGGTGGTGGCGACGTAGTCGAGGCGGTCGCCGTGCTCGAGGTCCGGATCGTCGAACAGCGCGGCCGCGTCGAGCGCGGCGAAGGGCTCGCCCAGCGCAATCGCGCGGTCGTCCACCGCCGCGCCGTCACGCACCACCGGCGCGTCGTTGGCGTTGGCGACTTGGAAGGTCACCGACCACCAGTCGGTCACGAACGCGTCGTCGGTGCCGATTTCCTCCCCGCGAAAGCGCAGCGTCACCTCGCCGACGTGCGCATTTTCCGGCGTGCCGTAGAGCTTGCCGGTCGCCGGATCGAGCCGCACCCAGCCCGTGTCCGCCAGACTTTCGCGGTCCACGCGGATGTCCACGCGATCGTCTTCGGGATCGGTGAAGAGATCGTCGGGCGGCACGACCGACCACGCCTCGCCCTGCCGCGCGCCCGCGGCCGCCAAGTCTTGCTCGAAGTCCGCCGGGGCGTCATCGTCGAGCTCCGGTGGGTCGTTGGCCTCCTCGACGACGAGCTCGAAGCTCTCGACGTCCTCGTGGCCGGCGCCGTCGGTGGCGACCAGCTCGATTTGATCTTTGCCGACGTCGGCGTCGTCGGGGGCGCGCTTCTGCTCGAACGTACCGGTCACCGGGTCGAAAGCGAGCCAGAACGGGTTGTCGGGATCGGCGAGGTTGCTGTCGTCGGCGTCGAGGGACGCGGAGAGATCGGCGTCGGACGCGGTCGTCCAGCGACCGGGCACAGTGAAATCCACAAAGGGCTTATCCTCGAAGGCACGGACGGTGCCGGCGAGGCGCTCGTCGGCGAGGATCGGGGTGCCGTCCGGCAGCATCTCGTCCTCGGGACCGTTCACGAGGTCCGGTAGCGGTACGATGTCGAGCTCCCACGACGTCCACTCGCTCGCGAGGTCGTCCGCGTCGACCGCGCGGAGCTCGACGACAACGGTGTTGTCCTCTTGGTGACCGAACTCCGCCGCCTCGGCGCTCGGCACGACCCGCAACGTTCCGGCTTCGCGGTCGAGCTCGAGCCACGCGGGCAGCGGATCGCCACCGTCGAGCCGCGCCTCCACGTCGAACCGGTCGCCCGTGTCCGGGTCGCTGAAGTGGGTGTGCTTGTCGAGCTCGAGCGTCTCGCCCTCCTCGACGGCGCGATCCACGTAGGGCTTCTCGACTGTCGGAGCGTCGTTCACGTCGGCGACAGTGACGGCGAACGAGGCGGACGCCTCGGCCCCGGCCGGGTCTTCCGCCGTCAACGCGACGTTGACCTGGCCGACATCCGCCTGGCCGGGCGTGCCGGTGAAGACGCCGTTCTCGAAGTCCAGCCAATCGGGCAATGGCCTGCCGTTGGCGAGCGTCGCCTCGACGGTGAGGTCATCGCCGTCGGGATCCCGAAAGAGGTCGTTGGGGACGACGATTTCGAGCCGCTCGTCCTGCGCGATCTCAATGTTCTCGAGATGGCCGTCGACCACCGGCGCGTCGTTTTCCTTTTTGACCTTGAAGGTTAGTTCCAGCGCTTCGGCCGATGTGGTCTCGCCGTCGTCGGCGGTGACCTCGAGGTCGTAGTGTGCCCAGCGGGTCGGTACGTCGTCCGTGACGTACTCGACGGTTTCGCGGTGGCCGTCGCCGGCCGTGGGCGCGGGCGCGTCCGCCAAGAACGTCCCCGTATCGGCGTCGAAATGGAGCCACGACGGCAGCTCCGCCGGGTCGCCGTCGGGTTGGAGGTTTTCCGAATAGTCGCTCGAAGCGAGCCTCGCCTGATACGACAGCCGATCACCCTCTTCGTCGACGAAGACGCGGTGCGGCACCTGCCAAGAATAGTCTCGGCCCTCGAACCCCGCCTTCATGTCGACCGACGGCTCGACGAGGTCGGGGGCGTCGTTCACGGGCTCGACCGTGAGGTCGAACCTCGTGGACGCGGTCTCCCCGCCGGCGCGGTCCTCGCGGGCGGTGACCTCCACGGTAACCGTTGTCGGCCCGTCCGCGGGATCGCCCGTCGTCGGCAGCGCGACGAACTGGCGTTGGACCGGATCGAAGGAGAGCCAGTCCGGCAACTCGCGCCCGTCGGCCCGCTGCGCGGACAACACCAGCGGATCGCCGTCCGCGTCGACGACGGCGTCGTCTGGGACCTCTATCGTAACCGCTCCTGCGTCCTCGGTGACCGTATGGTCGTCGAACGCGCCGTCCGTCCATTCCGGCGCCGTGTTCTCGCGAACGTCGAGGTCCAGCCGGACGGGCGTCGGGACCGCCTCGCGTTCGCGCGAGCCGTCCGCTTGCTCGACTTGCTCGTAAACGCTGGAGCGCGCGCCGAACGAGTCCACCGCCCAGAGCTCGATCGCGACCTCGCCGGCATCGGAGGCGTCGGGCGTGCCGGTGATGGCGCCACTGGCCGGATCGACGTCGAGCCACTCCGGCAAGGCGCCGCCCCCCCCGAGTGTCGCCTCGAAGTGCAGCGGATCGCCGTCCTCTTCGGTGAACCACTCGGTCTCGGGCTGCCACGTGAAGGCCTGCTCCTCGAACGCGCCGGCCTCGTGCGCAGTCTCGCTCGCATCGACGATCGGGGGGCGATTACCGAAGACGCTGACGTCGAGTGAGAGAGTAGCGTATGCGCGCGCACCATAGGAATCGGTGGCGACCACCTCGACCTCGAACGGATCGCGGTCGCCATTGGGTCGCTCGGTCGTAAAGATGCCGGTGCTTTCATCGAAGGATATGTCGGGCGGGAGGGCTTCGCCGCCGGGCCGGCGGGCGGTCAGGTCGAGCGTGTCGTGGCGGTCGGGATCGCTGAAAAGCTCGGCTGGTAAGCGGTAGGAGTACGGTCCCTGCGGCGTCAGCTCCTCGGAGCGGAGATACTGAATACCCTCGGGAACCTCCCCGACCATCGGCGCGTCGTTGACGTTGGCGACGTCGATGGTGAGGGCCGTCTCGGCGCGCGCACCGGCATCGTCGACGGCGCCGATGACGACGTCGTGCGTGCCGACATCGGCATTCTCGGGTGTACCGTGGAACCGCTCCGCGTCGCTGTCGTAGCTAAGCCAATGCGGGAGCGTACCGACATCGATCCTGAGCGTGTCATCGGCGTCGACGTCGTGAAACAGGTCGTCGGGAAGCGTCCAGCTGAACGGTTTGTCCTCGGTGGCCGGGCGTAAGGTGCTGGCAACGCTCGCCGTCGGCGCGTTGTTGGTGTGTTCGGCCACAATCGCGAGGTCGACGCTCTCGGTAACGCCGGTGTCGTCCGTCGCGGTGAACCGGACAGCGACCTCACCGGCGTCGCCATTGCCGGGGGCGGCGGTGACGCGGCCGGTCGCCGCGTCGAACGAGATCCACTCGGGCAGTGCCGTACCGTCGGCGCGGTTCACCGCGACCCGCTCGACGCTGGTCAGGTCGATGTCCGAGAAGCGATCCCACGGCGGCCGGAACGTTCGCGTGGTGCCTTCGGCGATGTCGTACGCGTCGGGGCTCGTCCCGCCGACGTCGAGAACGAAGGAGGTGTCCGCGGAAAGCCCTTGCGTATCGGTCGCCGTCATTTCGACAACGTAGCGACCCGCCGCTTCGGAAGGGGGCGAGGCCTCGAAGCGGTTGGCGTGATCGTCGAACGTCAGCCAATCGGGGAGTTCCGCACCCCCGAACAGCGACGCTTCGACTTGCGCCTCGTCCTCGTGATCGACATCGACAAAGAGGTCGCCCTCGAAGTCGAGTGCCGGTTCATCGACGCTCGGAGACCATACGGGGAACGGCCGCGGCTCGACGTCACCGGTATGCTCGTCCCGGATGCTTAACTTGGAATCGAAATTTTCGGAATCCAGCCGCGGCGCGTGGTTCACGCCGAGCAGGTCGAAGCGGGCGTCGTCGGTCTCGACGTGGAAGACGGGGCCCTGGGCGTCGTAGCCCTCGATGCGGGCGCGCAGGACGTCGTCCGTGTGGAAGGTCACCGTGTCGCCGTCGCGGGCGATGGCGAGGTCGGCGCGGTCGACGCCCTTGAAGCGCAGGGTGTTGGCGGTGAGCGCGTCCGGGCCGTCGGCGTCGACGATGGTGTCGACGCCGTCGAGCGTGGTGTCGATGAGGTAGGTGTCGTCCCCGAGCCCGCCCTCGAGCCGGTTGGTGCCGCCGCGACCGTCGAGCGTGTCGTCGCCGGCGAAGCCTTTGATCGTGTTGGCGCCGGCGTTGCCGACCAGCAGGTTGTCGCCGCCACCGCCGTAGATGTCGGCCTCCCAGTCGCCCTCGACGAGGATGTTCTCGATGCCGAGCGAGACGTGGACGTGGTCACCCGCCGCGACGTCGCCCGGCAGCTGCGCAAAGCTGTCGGCGGCGGTGAAATAGGGCTTGGTGCCGGTGAAGTCGTCGATGAAGCTGGACGCCACGCGGAAGTCGTCGACAGCGTTGTCGGTGACCCAGCTCTCGTCCGGTACGTCCGAGAGATGGTTGACGACGTAGGTGTCGGCACCGAAGCCGCCGTAGAGGTTGTCGAAGCCCCAATCGGCGCTGTCCCCGCCTTGGAGGGTGTCGTCGCCGGTGCCGCCGTGGACGAGGTCGCTGCCGTCGCCGCCGTCGAGGGTGTCGTCGCCGGCGTCGCCATAGACGTTGTCGTGGCCTGGACCGCCGTCGATGGTGTCGTCGCCGGCGTCGCCGTGCAGGGTGTCGTCGCCGGCGCCGCCGTCGATGACGTCGTCGCCGTCGCCGCCGGAGATGTAGTCGTTGCCGTCGGTGCCGATCAGCACGTCGTCGCCGGGCGTGCCGATCTGGGCGTTGTCGATCTGCGCGAGATAGCCCTCGCCCTCGAAGGCCGTCGCCTCTTCGGATGCCAGCTCGGGCTGGGCTGGTGGCAGTCCCCCCGGGCCGAACGCCATCGGCATGCCGTTGATCTGCAGGCCCTCGAGGGTGACGTCGATCGGGCGGCCTTCGCCGCCGAGCTGGAAGACGTGGTCGCCGGCGCCCGTCAGGGTCGCCTCGCCCGCTTGCACGTGGCGCTGAACCAGGCCGCCGCCTTCGCCGCCGCCGTCCGGGGCCGCCGCGCCGCCGCCGCTGTCGACGGCGAGCTGCGCGCCCTCGCCCAGAGCGGACTGCGTCCGCCCGCCCGCTGCCTCCGCGCCGACCGGGGGCACGGCGGCGTCGACGCCGGTCGGGGCTGCGGCCGCCGCCTCCTCGGCGTCGGCGTCGGCCCAGTCGCCCTCGCGCATCAGCAACAGGCCGATGAAGGCGGCGGTGATCGGAACGTTGAGCGGTGCGGTCTCGCCGCGGCGAGCGTCGCGTTGGGCCCTCGGCTCGGCCGCTCCATGCCGCGGCGGGCGATCCTCGAGGGTGGCGGTGGTGACGGTCGCGGACATGGCGCGTCGGCCCAAGCGGAGAAAACAGGCAATTCGAATAAATTAACCAAAGGTTGATGGCTCGCAAGCCAGCCTTTTCGCCAAGGGTCGGCGAAGGCCCGGAAACCGCCGCGCAGCCTGACGCCGCGACGACGCCGGGATGAACGGCCCGGCGATGTGCTCGCCCGCAAGTAGATCCGGGTCACCCCGTTGTCGGCCGCGCGATGCGGCGGGCGCGGCGCGCCGGCGCTCGGCCGCACCCGTAGCCGTTGCAACGGCCGCCACGCGCCGGCGCGCGCCCCGATCGGCGCGCGGGTCGTTCGTCGCCTGCATGGCCGCCGGCCGCATCGCGCTTGCCGCGCGTGCGGTCGTTGACGCGGATGCTGCATCCCGCTTTATCGCCGTTGACCCGGCCGGGGGCGACATGGCCAATCCGAGCTTGACCGACGCGAGGAAGTTTTCGACGACCGGGCGTGTTCGATGGTGATCCGGGCGGTCGGCCGGCGCGCGCCGGTGCGTCCGGACGGCGCCCCGGCTCGACGGCTTGGCGGCTGGTCCGCCCTGGGCAGCGGTCGTGCCGGAGCGCCGCGTGCGCAGCGTCGATCGAGGGAACGCCACCACCTCATGCGGGACACTCGCTCTTGACCGCCTGCGAACTCGCCATCATCGGGACGTCGTGCCGGCTGCCCGGCCGCGTCGAGGATCTCGACGGTCTTTGGAATCTTCTCGACGGCGAGCGTTGCGCGGTCACCGAGATCCCCGACGACCGCTGGACTAAGGCCGCCTTCTTCAGCCCCGACCGTCACGCCGCCGGCAAGGCCTATACCTTCGCCGCCGGCGTCATCGAGGGCGTCGACCGCTTCGATCCCGCCTTTTTCGGGATCGCGCCGCGTGAGGCTCGGCAGATGGACCCGCAGCAGCGGCTCGCCCTCGAGCTCGCCGCCGCCGCGTTCGACGACGCCGGCCTCGCCTACGATCGCTTGGCCGGCCGCGAGGTCGGCGTCTTCGTCGGCGCGTCGAGCACCGACTACGCCGACATCCGCCAGGGCGACCCGCACGGCGGCGATGCCTATTTCATGACCGGCAGCGCGCTCAGCATCCTCGCCAACCGGGTCTCCTACGCCTTCGATCTGCACGGCCCGAGCTACGTCGTCGACACCGCCTGCTCGTCGTCGCTGGTAGCGCTCGACGCGGCATGCCGGGCGATGGCCGACGGCCGCGTCGAGCTCGCCCTCGTGGGCGGCGTCAACGTGTTGTTGAGCCCGTTGCCCTTCGTCGGCTTCTGCCGCGCCGGGATGCTGTCGCCGCGGGGCCGCTGTCGGCCGTTCGACGCGGGCGGCGACGGCTATGTCCGCGCCGAGGGCGGCGGCTTCGTCGTGCTCAAGCCGTTGGCGCGGGCGCTCGCCGACGGCGATCGCATCGACGCCGTCGTGCGGGCCACGGGAACCAACGCCGACGGCCGCACCGCCGGGCTGTCGCTGCCCGACCCCCGCGCGCAGCGGGCGCTCTTGGAGCGGGTCTACGGCGACGCCGGGCTCGATCCGGCGCGGCTGGTCTACCTCGAGGCGCACGGCACCGGCACCGCGGTGGGCGATCCCGCCGAGGCCACGTCGATCGGCGCGGCGCTGGCGGCCGGAAGCGGTCGCCTGGAGCCGCTGCCGCTCGGCTCCATCAAGGGCAATGTCGGGCATCTCGAGCCGGCCGCCGGCATGGCCGGCCTGTTGAAGGCGATCGCGCTCTTCGCGCACCGGCGCATCCCGCGCTCGCTGTTCTTCGACACGCCGAACCCGGCGATCGATTTCGCCGGCCTCGGGCTGCGCGTCGTCGACCGCGCCGAGCCGCTGGCACCGCGGCCCGGCGACCTCGTCGGCGTCAACGCCTTCGGCTTCGGCGGCGCCAACGCCCACGTCGTCCTCGAGGCCCCGCCGGCGGCGAGCGTCTCGACGCCGCCGGACACCCTGCCGCCGGTGATCGTGACCGCCCACACCCGCGCCGCGCTCGCCCGCGAGGCCGCGGCGGCCCGCGCCGCGTTGGCGGCGGCCGATGCCGCCAGCGCCTATGATCAGCTCTGGACCCGGGCGTTCAGGCGCCGCTTCGAGGCCCACCGCCTCGTCGTCGATGCGGCCGACCGCGACGGCGCCGCCGAAGCGCTCGGCGATCACCTCGACGACACCGCCGCCACGCTCGCCCGCCGTGGCGAGGTCGTCGGCGACCGGCCGCGCACGGCCTTCGTTTTCTCCGGCAACGGCTCGCAGTGGGTCGGGATGGGGCGCCGCCTACTCGCCGAGGACGCCGCCTTTTGCGCCGAGCTGCGCGCGGTCGACGCGGCTCTCGCCGCGCATGCGGACCTCTCGATCGAAACCCTGCTCGGCGAGGCGGCGGCGGACGACCTCGCGGCGACCGAGCGCGCGCAGCCGATGCTGTTCGCCCTACAGGTGGCGATCGCCCGCCGCTTGCAGGCGCTCGGCCTCGCCCCGGACGTCGTCGTCGGCCACAGCGTCGGCGAGGTCGCGGCGGCCCACGTCGCGGGGCTTTTGTCACTCGCGGACGCCGTCGCCGTCATCTTCCACCGCAGCCACGCCCAGGGGCTCACCCGCGGCGAGGGGCGGATGATGGCGGTCTCCATCGAGCGCCGGGAGCTCGAGGCGCTGCTCGCCGCGCACGCGGGCGCGGTCGAGATCGCCGGCATCAACGCCCCCGGCGAGTACACGCTGGCCGGCCCCGAGCCGGCGCTGGCCGCCATCGCCGCGGATTGCGCCACGCGCGGTCGCTTCGCCAAGCTCCTCGCGCTCGACTACGCCTTTCACAGCCGCGCGATGGCCCCGGTCGAGGCCATGATCGAGCAGCGTCTCGCCGGCGTCGCACCGCGGGCGCCGTGCTGCGAGATGGTCTCGACCGTCACCGGCGCGCCCCTCGATCCGGCCACGCTCGCCCGCGCGTACTGGTGGCGCAACATCCGTGAGCCCGTCGCCTTCGCCGACGCCTTCGGCGCGGTGGTCCGCGCCGGGCCGGTGGTCGCCGTCGAGATCGGGCCCAAGCCGGTGCTGGCCGCCTACATGCGCAAGGTGACGCAGGCCGAGGGCGGCCGGCTCGCCGTGGTGCCGTCGCTGGCGCCCGGCGCCGACGGGCCCGAGCGGCTGCGGGCGATGGTGGCCGACGCCTTCGTCGCCGGCGCGCGGGTCGACTGGTCCGCCCGCTTTCCGGCCCGCGGCCGGGTCGCCACGCTGCCGCCGCGGGCGCTCGAGCGCGAGCCTTACTGGTTCGCGCCCAGTGGCCGCGGCACCGACCTGATGCACCTCGCCGGCGGCCATCCGCTGTTGGGCTTTCGTGCGGACGCCACCGCGCATCGCTGGGAGCGCGACCTCGACCTCGCCGCCATGGCTTGGCTCGGCGATCATCGGGTGGGCGCGCAGGTGCTGGTGCCGGCGGCGGGGTTCGCCGAGATGGCGCTGACGGTCGCCGCCGAGACCTTCGGGCCGGCCGACGCGGCGCACCGCCTGGCCGTCCACCGGCTCGACATCCTGCGCCCGTTGCGGCTGCAGCCGGGCAAGATCGGGCGTTCGCGCGTCGAGCTCACGCCCGGCGACGGTCGCCTCACGATCGCCGCCGCGGGTGCCGACGGCCGCAGCTTCGCCCTCCACGCCACGGCGCGGGTCGAGCGCGTCGAGGCGGCGGCGGCGGCGCGGCGGCCGCGACTGAGCGCGGACGACGCGGTCACCGCGATCGCTCCGAGCCGGCTCTACGCCCGCGCCGAGCGGCTCGGCCTGCACTACGGGCCCGGCTTTCGCCGGCTCGCGAGCCTGCGCTCAGGCGCCGACGTGGTCACGGGCGAGCTCCTCCCCGGCGACGACGCCGGCTTTGCGCTGTCTCCCGCGGTCGGGGACGCGGCCTTGCAGGCGTTGCTCGCGCTGCTGCCGCCGGCCGAGGACACCGCCTTTTTGCCGGTCGGTTGCGCCCATCTCGAACGGTTCGCCGCCGAGCCGGCGGTCGCGTTCACCGCCCGCGTCGTGCGCCGGCACCGGCGCTCCTTCGCCGCCGACATCGAGTGGTACGGCGCCGACGGCGCGGTCGTCGCGCGCGCCGCCGGCTTTCGGTTGCGGGCCGCGCCCCATCTGCGCGCCGCTCCGCCGGACCGGCTCGCCCTCGTGCTCCGGGCCCGCACGCGCACGCGCGCGCCCCGCGTCGAGCCCGGCCTGCTCCTCGACGCCGTGCGCCGCGCGGACGCGGGCGCCCGGGCCCTGCGGCGCGCGCACTATCGCGAGGAGACGGCACCATTGCTGGCCGCCGCAGCGGCGGACTACGCCCGCCGTGCGCTCGCTCCCGCCTTCGCCAGGACCGCCCCCAAGGATCTGGGCGCGCTGGCTCTGACGCTCGGCTGTCCGAGCGAGGTGCGCCCGCTGTTGCGCCGCTTGGTCGCCATGCTGGAGGAGGACGGGCGGCTGGTGCGCGATCCCGACGGCTGGCGGCTGGTGGAGAACGACGCGCTGCCGGCGGCCGAGCCGATCCTGCGCGCCGTCGTCGCCGACAGCCCCGAGCACGCCGTCGACGCCCTCCTCCTGGCGCGGGCGGGCGAGACGCTCGCGCGCACGCTCACCGGTGATCGCGACGCCGACGACGAGCGGCTCGAGGACAGCCCGGCTTTCGCCCACTGGCAGCACGGCAGCCCGGTCGTCGGCGACGGCCGCCGGGCGCTGTTGGCGGCGGTGGACGAGGCGGTGCGGCGCGCCGGTGACGACCGCTTGCTGCGGGTGTTGAACGTCAGCGCCGGCGACGCCGCCTTCGCCCACGCCCTCGCCCAGCGCTTGCCGGCCGAGCGCACCCGGCTCGTGCACCTGGCGCTCACGCACCGCGCCCGGGGGACGCTCGAGGCGCTCACCGGCGACCGTCCGTTCGTGCGGGTCGAGGAGCATCCGCTCGACGTGGCGGAGGTGGTGGCCGACGGCGATTTCGATCTCGTCGTGGCCAATCACGCCCTCTACGTCACCCGCGACGACGAGTCGGCGCTGGGGGCGCTCAGGCTCTCGCTCGCCCCGGGTGGCGTCGCTTTGGTCGCGGAGCGTCAGGTCGATCGGCTGGCCGACATGGTCTTCGAGGGCAGCCCGCGCTGGCTGCCCGCCGCCGGCGTGGGCGCGGTCCGGCCCCGCGTCGGCACCGCTCACCACTGGCTCGCCGCCCTGGATGCCGCGGGCTTCGTCACGGTTCGCGGTCCCGAGGACCCCGCCGAGGTGGGGCCGGGCGAGGGCTTCGTCATCGCTGCCGCCCGCGCAGCCGACGACGTCGCGCCAGCGGCCCCGCCGCCGCGCCTCAGCCCGCGCGGCGTTCCCGCCGCCGCGGCCGAGGTCCTGGCCGAGCGGCTCGAGCTCGTCGGCGAGGAGCGGAGCGAGGGCGCGGACGGCTTGTGTGGCTCGA
>JBKHCM010000164.1:0-5438 GCA_046541805.1 Alphaproteobacteria bacterium | reverse complement strand
GCGGCATGGCGGGACCCCTCTCCGGCAGCGGGGCGAGCCTAACGCTTATAGGACACAGTACCTAGACCGACCTGGGTCCACCCTTCCGCCGCCCGCCCCGGCCGCGCGCGACGCGCGTATCGCTCGGCGCGGCGGGCGGCGGCCCCGCGGTCGCGTCGCCCTGTCCGTCGAGCGCCAAGGGCGGCGACGGACATCGCGGCCGAGGTCGGCGCCCCAGCGCCTCCGCGTCCCGCGGCGACGGCCGCTCAGCCGTAGCCGAGCGGCTTCAAGGCCTCGTCGATCTCCTCGAGGATCGCCGGGTCGTCGATGGTCGCCGGGACGTTGAAGGCCTGGTGGTCGGCGATCTTCTTCATCGTCCCGCGCAGGATCTTGCCCGAGCGGGTCTTCGGCAGACGGCCGACCACCGCGACGTGCTTGAAGGCGGCGACGGGGCCGATGTCGTCGCGCACCTTCTGGACCAGCTCGCGGCGCAGCTGCTCCTCCTCCATGTCGACGCCGGATTTGAGGACGACGAGACCCAGCGGCAGCTCGCCCTTCATCGGGTCGTGGACGCCGATGACGGCGCACTCGGCGACGGCGGGGTGGCTCGCCAGCACCTCCTCGATGGCGCCGGTCGAGAGCCGATGACCAGCGACGTTGATGATGTCGTCGATCCGGCTCATGATGTAGATATAGCCGTCCTGATCCTTGTACCCGGCATCGCCGGTCAAGTAATAGCCGGGATAGCGACGGTAATAGGCCTGCTCGCAGCGGTCGTCGTTCTGCCACAGCGTCATCAGGCAGGACGGCGGCAACGGCTGCTTGACGCAGATGGCGCCGATCTGGCCGTCGGCGACCTCGTGGCCCTCCTCGTCGAGGACGCGGACGTCGTAGCCCGGCACCGCCTTGGTGGGCGAGCCCGGCTTGATCGGCAGCTTTTCGAGCCCGATGCAGTTGGCGGCGATCGCCCAGCCGGTCTCGGTCTGCCACCAGTGGTCGATCACCGGCACGCCGAGCTGCTCTTGCGCCCACATCAAGGTGTCGGGATCGCAGCGCTCGCCGGCGAGGAAGAGCGTGCGGAACCGCGACAGGTCGTGCTCGTGCATCTTGACGGCCTGCGGGTCCTCCTTGCGGATCGCGCGGAAGGCCGTCGGCGCGGTGAACATCACGGCGACGCCGTGCTGGCTGATGACCCGCCAAAAGGCGCCGGGGTCGGGCGTGCCCACGGGCTTGCCCTCGTACACGATCGTCGTGTTCCCGTTCAGCAGCGGGGCGTAGACGATGTAGCTGTGGCCGACGACCCAGCCGACGTCGGAGGCGGCCCAATAGACCTCGCCGGGCGCGACGTCGTAGATGTTCTTCATGCTCCACAAGAGCGCGGTGGCGTGGCCACCGTTGTCGCGCACGACGCCCTTGGGCTGACCGGTCGTGCCCGAGGTGTAGAGGATGTAGAGCGGGTCGGTGGCCTCGACCGGGACGCACGCGGCCGGCTCGGCCGCCGCCATCGCGTCCTGCCAGGTGGTGTCGCGGCCCGGGCTGAGCTCGGCCTCCGCCTGCGGGCGCTGCAACAGGATGCAGGCGTCGACCTGGTGCTTGGCCTCGGCGAGCGCCTGGTCGAGGAGCGGCTTGTAGGGGATGACGCGCGTCCCTTCGATGCCGCAGCTCGCCGAGACGATGACCTTGGGCTTGGCGTCGTCGACGCGGGTGGCGAGCTCGTGCGCCGCGAAGCCGCCGAAGACGACCGAGTGGATCGCCCCGATGCGCGCACAGGCGAGCATCGCGATCAGCGCCTCGGGCACCATCGGCATGTAGATGATGACCCGGTCGCCGTAGCCGACGCCGCGGGCCTTCAAGGCGCCGGCGAAGCGGGCGGTGAGGTCCTGCAGCTCGGCGTAGGTGATGGTCCGCACGGTGCCCGTGACCGGGCTGTCGTGGATGATCGCCGCCTGCGCGCCGCGGCCACGCTCGACGTGGCGATCGACGGCGTTGTAGCAGGTGTTCAGCTTGCCGCCGACGAACCAGCGGTAGAAGGGGGCGCGCGCGCTGTCGAGCACCTTGTCCCAGCGGCGGTCCCAGTCGAGCGCCTGGGCGGCCTCGCCCCAAAAGCCCTCGGGGTCGCGCAGCGAGCGTTCGCGCACCTCGTCCTGCAAGCTCATCTGTTCCACCTCCCAGCAGGCACGGATCATCGCTTCCGCATGTACCAGGGCGGCGGCGCTCTCCATAGGGACAAAGATCGGTCGTGGCCGCAAGCGCCGGCGCGCGCGGCGCGTTGACAGGCCGGTCGGGGCGGCGCACACCCCCGGCGCACGGAGGTCAGCGAGGAGACCATCATGCCCGAGCGCCGCGAAGCCCGGTTTTCGACCGCGTCGATCTTCGAGCGGGGCCTCGGCCGCACGCCCGCCAATTTCCGCCCGCTGACGCCGTTGACCTTGCTCGACCGCACCGCCGACGCCTTTCCCGACCGGCTGGCGGTGCGCTACGGCGCCTTGCGGCGCGACTACCGCGAGCTGCGCGCGCGCTGCCACCGCCTCGCCGCGGGCCTCGCCGCCCGCGGCGTCCGGCCCGGCGACACCGTGGCGGTGATGGCGCCCAACATCCCCGAGCTGTTGGAGGCCCATTACGGCGTGCCGCTCGCGGGCGCGGTCCTGAACGCGCTCAACACCCGGCTCGATGCGCGCACCATCGCCTACATCCTCGCCCACGGCGAGACCACGGTCCTGCTCACCGACACCGAGTTCGCCCCGGTCATCAAGGCCGCGCTCGCCCAGGTCGACCGCGCCCTCGAGGTCGTCGACATCGTCGATCCGGCGGCGCCGGGCGAGCGGCTCGGCGCGCTCGACTACGAGGCCCTGCTCGAGCAGGGCGAGCCGGACTTCGTGCCCTACCACCCCGCCGACGAGTGGCAGGCGATCAGCCTCAACTACACCTCGGGCACCACCGGCGAGCCCAAGGGCGTGGTCTACCACCACCGCGGGGCGTACCTGAACGCGATCGGCAACGCGCTGGTCTGGGATCTCGGCGACAAACCGGTCTATCTCTGGACCCTGCCGATGTTCCACTGCAACGGCTGGTGCTTTCCCTGGACCGTCACCCTCAAGGCCGGCACCCATGTCTGCCTGCGCAAGGTGACGGCCGAGGACGTCCTGGGCGAGGTCGCCGCGGCCGGGGTGACCCATCTCTGCGGCGCGCCGATCGTCATGAGCCTGATCGCCAACGCGCCCGACGCGCTGCACGAACCGATCGCCCACAAGGTCAAGATGATGACCGCGGCCTCGGCGCCGCCGGCGGCGATCCTCGAACGCATGGCGCAGCGCAACTTCGAGGTCACCCACGTCTACGGCCTGACCGAGGTCTACGGCCCCGCCACCGTCTGCGCCTGGCAGGAGCGCTGGAACGCGCTGCCGCCCGCCGAGCAGGCGCGCATGCTGGCGCGCCAGGGGGTGCCCTACCCCATTCTCGAGGGGCTCGAGGTGGCGGATGTGCAGACGCTGGAGCCGCTGCCGCACGACGGCGCGGCGATCGGCGAGATCTTGATGCGCGGCCACACCGTCGCCAAGGGCTATCTCAAGAACCCCGAGGCGACGGCCAAGGCCTTCGCCGGCGGCTGGTTCCATACCGGCGACCTCGCCGTCACCCATGGCGACGGCTATGTCGAGATCAAGGACCGCGCCAAGGACATCATCATCTCCGGCGGCGAGAATATCTCCTCGATCGAGGTCGAAGGTGCCCTCTTCCGCCACCCGGCGGTGCTGGAGGCGGCGGTGGTGGCGCGGCCGGACGAGCGCTGGGGCGAGAGCCCATGCGCCTTCGTCACGCTGAAGCCGGGGGCCGCGGCTACGGCGGAGGAGCTGATCGCGCATTGCCGCGACGAGCTCGCGCACTTCAAGGCGCCCAAGACCGTCGTCTTCGGCGAGCTGCCCAAGACGTCGACCGGCAAGGTGCAAAAGACGGTGTTGCGGGAGCGCGCCAAAGAGGTCTGAGGGTGGCGCCTTTGGCGCCCGCGGCGCGCTCGGCGGAGGCGGGCGGCGGGCGCCTTTCCCCCTTCGGGAAAAAGCGCCGCGTCGCCCGACGATGTCAGTGGACGGCGCCGGAGCGCTGGTACCGCCCGGCCGATTCTTCGAGGCGAAGGATCTCGTCTTTGATGCGCAACTTCTGCCGCTTCAATTTCGCGCAGAGCGTCTGGTCCGGATGCGGGCGTTGCAGCTCGTCGATCAGCTCCTTGTCCAGTGACGCGTGCTTGCCCTTCAAGCTCAGAAGGTGTTCTTGCATCGACATGATCCGTCGAACCTCCTTGTCGGACCCAAACGATTTTACAGGTTATTGTGAAACCGCTTGGGTCGCCATTCGGCTTACGTCGCGAGCCACCGCCGGCGGCCCCGCGACACGTTGGAAGTGGGAACGGCATGCGGGTCGTTGTAGGGCTATCGGGCGCCAGCGGCGTCGTCTACGGCATTCGACTTTTGGAGGCCTTGGGCGCCGCCGGGGTCGAGCGGCACCTGATCCTCTCCAAGGCGGCGGCGATGACGCTCGCCTATGAGACCGACCGCACCGCCGCCGAGGTCAAGGCGCTGGCCGAGCACGTCCACGACAACGCCGATGTCGGCGCCGGCCCCGCCTCGGGCTCGTTCCGGGCGCTGGGCATGATCATCGCGCCGTGCTCGATGCGCACGCTCGCCGAGATCGCCCGCGGCCTCGCCACCAGCCTCCTCACCCGCGCCGCCGACGTCGCCCTCAAGGAGCGCCGCCGCCTGATCCTGGCGCCGCGCGAGACGCCCCTGCACCTCGGCCACTTGCGCAACATGGCCGAGGCCGCCGAGCTCGGTGCGGTCATCGCCCCGCCGATGCCCGCCTTCTACGCGCGGCCGCAGAGCCTCGACGACCTCGTCGACCACCAGGTCGGCCGCTGGCTCGACCTTTTGGAGCTGGAGAACGAGCTGGTGCGGAGGTGGCGGGAGCCGGTGGCGGCACCCGGCGAGGCCGAGTGAGGCCGCCCGCACCACCTCGGCGGCGCCACCGCAGGCGGCGGGCGGCCGAGAGGGAGGCGACCGCCCGCCAGCTCGCCGGCACCTCCAAGGGGGCGGTGATCCGGGCGGGATCGAGGCTCGAGACCCGGTTCACCCGGCCGTCTTGGGCGCGGGCGGCGAGCCCGCAGCCGTGCACGACCGTCACCGTCGCATCGGCCAAGGCCGCCGGCCTCGTGCGGAGGCCGCGGCGGTGGCGCTCGGCCGGCGCGGTCTCAGCGAACCTCGCGAGCGCCACCGCGGCCCGGTCGAGGCGTCGAGGCTCCGGGTTTTCAAGCGCGCCCAGGCGCGGCGCCGCGCGGGCGCCCGGCCCGCCGGGGCCGAGCGGGCGAGGGCGAGCCGGTGGTCCGCGAGCGCCGTGGCGACGGGCTGAGCGAAAGCGCCGAAGGTCGTGGCGCCACGCCGCCGGGGCGGCCAAGGTCTCGCGAACGCCAGCAT
>JBKHCM010000002.1:0-58211 GCA_046541805.1 Alphaproteobacteria bacterium | reverse complement strand
GGACCGCGACGCGCGGGCAGCGGTGCATCTCGGCGACGGTGAGCGTGCGCTCAGGCGGGTGGCGCTGGTGCGCGGCCGCCTGCCGCTCACCTTCGCCGAGCTGCGCTGGCGCCCGGACCGCCTGCCCGCCGAGGCCCGCCGCGTGCTCGCCACCACCGACCGGCCCTTCGGCGACGTCGTGGCCCCGCTGGGTCCCGAGCGGCGCACGCTCATGATCGAACGCCCGGCGGCGCGCTGCGCCATCCTGGCCGTCGAGGCCGTCGTCCTGGTCGACGACCGGCCCGTCGCGGTCGCGCACGAGCGCTATCTCGCGACGCTCATCGACTTCTGATCCGACCGCGCGCGGTGGTCCGCCGTGGCCGAGGCGGCGACCGCCCGCCGCCGGGCGACGCCGAGGCCTGTTCCCGCACCGCGGCGCTGCCGGAGGGAGGCCCGGGCCCGCACCGCCCGCGCTCCCGCCGCTGCCCACGGCTTCGCCACCGCGGTTGACCGCGCCGAGGCCGGCCGGATTGCGTCGCGGGCGTGCTTCGCTAGCTTGGGCGGGTTCTAGACTTCGGGCGACGAGCGTCTCTCGCCGGCGTTGAGGGAGGAAGACCCGTGTGTAACCGAGCCAGCCGGACGATGGGATGGGCGGCGGCCGTTTTCATCGCCGCCGCGAGCGCACCCTCCGCCCCCGCCGCCGACCCCCGGCAGCACGTCCCGCTCTTGGTCTACCGCACCGGCCCCTATGCGCCGAACGGGGTCCCGCTGGCCAACGGCCAAGCCGACTACTTCAACATGCTCAACGCCCGCGACGGTGGCCTCGGCGGCATCGAGCTTGTCGTCGAAGAGTGCGACACCGCCTACCAAATCGACAAGGGCGTGGCGTGCTACGAGCGCTTGAAGGATCGCGGCCCGAGCGGGGCGAGCGCTTTCGCGCCCTTTTCAACGGGTATCACCGACGCGCTCATCGAGCGCGCCACCGCCGACGAGATCCCGCTCTTCACGATGGGCTACGGCCGCAGCGACGCCGCGGACGGTCGCGTCTTCCCCTACGTGTTCACGATGCCTTCGACCTCCGGATCGCAGGCGACCTCGATCATCCGCTACATCCGCGAGCAGGCGGGCGGCGAGCTCGCGGGCAAGGACATCGCGCTCGTCTACCACGACAGCGCCTACGGCACGGAGCCGATCCCGACGCTCGAGATCCTCGCCGACGAGCTGGGCTTCGAGCTGCACCGCTTTCCCGTCGCCCATCCGGGGCTCGAGCAGAAGGCCACCTGGCTCAATGTCGGCCGCCGGCTGCGCCCTGATTGGGTCGTCATGTGGGGATGGGGCGTGATGAACTCGACCGCCATCAAGGAGGCCGCCGCGGTCGGCTACCCGATGGACCGCCTCATCGGCAACCACTGGGCCGGTGCCGAGGTCGACGTGGAGCCCGCGGGCGACGCCGCGGAGGGCTACCTCGCCGCGAACTTCCACGCCCCGGGCGCCGACTTCGCGGCGCACCAGGACATCCTCACCCACCTCTACGACGCCGACGCGGGCGCCGGCGACCGCGAGCGCGTCGGCCAGGTGCTCTACAACCGCGGCGTCGCCAACGCCATGATCACCGCCGAAGCCATTCGCGTCGCCCAGGAGATCCACGGCGTCAAGCCGCTCACCGGCGCCGAGGTGCGCGACGGCTTCGAGAACCTCGAGCTTAGCGCCGAGCGGCTCGCGGAACTGGGCCTCGAGGGCTTCATGAACCCGATCGAGGTCTCCTGCGCCGACCACGAGGGTGGCGGTGCGGTCTTCATCCAGCAATGGGACGGCGCGGACTGGCAGCGCGTCTCGGATTGGATCGCCCCGAAGACCGAGGTGGTGCGGCCGTTGATCGAGCGATCGGCGGCGGCCTACGCCCGCGACAACGGGATCACGCCGCGCGCCTGCGGCGAGGGCTGAGGCCATGGCGACGGCCCCGCGCGTGCGCAATGCGGCCGTGGGAGCGCCTCCCGGGGCGCCGCTTCTCCCCGTCGACACCATCGAGGTCGTCCACCACAGCGTCGTCTTGGTGTTGAAGGGTGTGTCGCTCACCGCCCCCCGCGGCGGCATCACCGGCTTTATGGGCGGCAACGGCGCCGGCAAGACGATGACGCCGAAGGCGATCTTGAACCTCCGCGGCGCCGCGCGCGGCGAGGTCGTCGAGAGCCGCATCACGCCCGGCGGCGAGGACGTGGCGCACCTTACCCCCCACCGAACCGGTCAAGCGCGACATCGTCCAGGTGATGGAAGGGCGCCACTGCGGCGCGCACCGCACGATCGAAGCGAACCGGCTCACCGGGGCCTCCACCCGAAAGGCCGGCGCCGCGGCGGTCCGCCTCGACCTCGAGCTGGTCGACGGCTATGCCCCGCGCCTGAAGGACCGTCGGCGCGCGCCGGCGGGCTAGCCCTGCGGTGGCGAGCAGCAGATGTGGACCATCCGTCGCGCGCCGATGGCGGAACCGACCGGCGTCCTCCTGGACGAGCCGTCGACGGGCCTCGCACCCCGACGGGTCGAGGAGATCGTCGCGATCGTGGCGCAGCTGAACCGCGAGGCCGGCGTCACCTCCCTGCTCGCGGAGTAGAATACCAACATCGCCTTGCGTTACGCGCGCGCCGGTTACATTCTGGAAAACGGACGTGTCATGCTGGAAGTCCCGGCGGACACCCTACGCCACAACGAGGACGTCAAGGAGTTCTATCTTGGCCTCAGTTCCGCGGGGCGGCGGAGCTTCCGCGACATCAAGAGCTCCAAGCGCCGCAAACGTCGGCTTTAGCCCCGCCTACGCGGCGCCCGTCCCCGTCGTGGGGTTGTCGGACTGGGGAGACGTAATGGTCGAGAATGGTGGCGAATACTACGATCGCCAAGAGGTCCGCGAACCGGAGCAGCGCGCGGCGCAGATGTTCACCGCCCTGCCCGGCCTCATCCGTCACGCCATCGACAACGCCCCGGCCATGGCCGCTCATCTCGACGGCGTCGACGCCGCCGCCGTCACCACCCCCGAGGCCCTCGCGCAGCTGCCGATCCTGCGCAAAGCCGAGCTCTTCGACCGCCAGGCGGCGCAGCCGCCCTTCGGCGGCCTCGCCGCGACACCGGTGGCACGGCTCTCCCACGTCTTCGTCTCATCCGGACCGCTCGCCGAGCCGGAAGGCGTGCGCACCGACTACTGGCGCTTCGCCCGCGCCCTCTTCGCCGCCGGCTTTCGCACCGGCGATCTCATCCACAACGCCTTTCCCTACCACCTCACCCCCGCCGGCATGATGGTGGAGGCCGGTGCGCGCGCGCTCGGCTGTCCGGTCGTGCCCGCCGGTACCGGGCAGACCCTTCGCCAGCTCGAGGCGATCGCCCGGCTCAAGCCGGTCTGCTACACCGGCACGCCGTCGTTCCTGCGCACGCTGGTGGAAGAGGCCGCCAAGGCCGGCGAGCCGGCCTCCTTCGCGCGCGCCCTCGTCTCCGGCGCGCCGCTCGACGACGCTTGGCGCGACGCGTTGCGCACACGCCACGGCGTCGAGGTCTTCCAATGCTACGCGACCCCCGATCTCGGGCTCGTCGCCTACGAGAGCACGCCGCGCGACGGGCTCATCGTTGACGAGGCGGTCATCGTCGAGATCGTCGACCCGACGACGGGCGAGCCGGTCGCGAACGGCGAGGTCGGCGAGCTGGTCGTCACCTCCTTCAACCCCGACTACCCGCTCATCCGCTTCGCCACCGGCGATCTTTCCGCCTTCATCGACGGCGTCAGCGCCTGCGGGCGCACCAACCGGCGCCTGCGCGGCTGGCTCGGCCGGGCCGACAAGTCCGCCAAGGTAAGCGGCCTCTTCGTCCATCCCCATCAGGTCGACGCGATCCTCGCGCGCCACGCCCTCGCCAGAGGCCGCTTGGTGGTGGAGCGCCTCAACGGTCACGACCGCCTGCGGCTGGTGGTCGAGGGCCCTTCGACCTCCGGCCTCGCCGAGGCGCTCGGTGCGACGGTCAAGGAGGTGACCACGCTCAAAGGCGAGGTCGAGATCGTCGCGCCGGGCACGCTCGCCGACGACGGTAAGGTGATCGACGACCGACGTGACTGAGCCCGCTTCGTTGGCGCCCGCGGCGCTCGTCCGCGCGACGGCGCTCGCCTGCCGTCGCGTCGGGCGCGAGATCTTTCGCGACATCGATCTGGAGGTTCGCCCCGGCGAGGCCCTGGTGCTGCGCGGACCCAACGGCAGCGGCAAGTCGACGCTCCTGCGCGTGCTCGCCGGCCTCTTGGAGCCGGCCGGCGGCGAGTTCGCGCTCGCGGGCGCGCGCGACGGCGGTCCCGGCTATCATTACATCGGCCATGCGGATCCGCTGAAGCCTGGGCTCACCGTCGAGGAGAACCTGGCGTTCACCAGTGCCTTGACCGGCGCCGGCGACATCGAGGCGGGACTTCGCGCCTTCGCCTTGACCCGCCTCGCCGACGCCCCCGCCCGCCAGCTGTCCTCCGGTCAGCGCCGCCGGCTCACCCTTGCCCGCCTCGCCGCGGTGGCGAAGCCGATCTGGCTTCTCGACGAGCCCGCGGTCGGGCTCGATGCCGCGAGCCGCGCCCGCCTCGAGGCGCTGATCGCGGCGCACCGCCGCGCCGGCGGCGCGGTCCTGGCCGCCACGCACGGCGATATCGCGATCGCCGACGCCGACCTGTTGGAGCTTGGGCGATGACCGCCGCCGCCGCGCTCCTCGCTCATGAGCTCCGCTTGGCGCTGCGCTCCGGCGGCGAGATGGCCCAGGGCCTCGTCTTCTTCCTGCTCGCGCTGTCGCTGTTTCCGCTCGGCGTCGGACCGGGGCCGCAGACCCTCGAGCGCATCGGCGTCGGCCTCATCTGGGTGCTGGCGCTGTTCGCGGTGACGCTCACCCTCGAGCGGCTCTACGCCGACGACGCCCGCGACGGCACGCTCGACCTCTACGGCGTGTCGGCGCTGAGCTTCGAGGTCGTCGCTCTCGTCAAGGCGCTCTCGCACTGGCTCACCAGCGGCCTCCTCCTCGTCGTCTTCTCGCCCTTGATCTGCCTCCTGTTGGGCCTGCCGGGCGAGGCCTACGCCGCGGTGCCGGCGGTGCTGCTCTTGGGCACGCCCACCCTCACCCTCATCGGCGGCATCGGCGCTGCGCTGTTGGTGCAGAGCCGGCGCGGCGGCCTCCTCCTCGCGCTGATCGTGCTGCCCTTGGAGATCCCGGTGCTGATCTTCGGCGTCTCCGCCATCGAGGGCTGGGTCTCCGGGCTCGGCGCGTCGGCGCAGCTGATGATCCTGGGCGCGATGCTCTTGGGCGCGATCGCCCTCACCCCCTTCGCGACCGCCGCCGCGCTGCGCCTCGCGCTGGAATGACCCTCGCGGCGGCACCCGCGGTGGTGACGCTCGCCGTCCTCGCGGTTTCGGGCCGCGGTCTCCGCGACGCGGCGATCTCTTTGGTGCCGATGACGCGGACGGCCGAGCGGTTCCCTCGATGCGTGGCGCGGCGCCGCTTCGGTCTGCAGGTGAGCGTGGTGATGCTGGGCACGGTGGCGATGCCGGCGCTCGCCGGCGTGCCCGCGGACTGGCGCGGGCTCGCCGTCCTGCCGGTCGTCGTCGCTGCGAGCGGGGGAACCCTCGGCCTCGTCGGGGCGTTGGTCGCACGCGACCGGCAGCCGCAAGGCACCTAAGTGCGGCGCGTGGCCCCCCTCGCATTCCGCCGCACGAGGCTTATAGAAGGGGCATGCACTACTTCGCGAACCCGCTGCGTTTTCAACGCCTCGCCGACGCGATCTTCCCCTACGCCCTGATCGCGACCCTGGCGCTCGCCGCCGTCGGCCTCTACGGCGGCCTGGTCCTGGCGCCGATGGACTACCAGCAGGGCGACGCCTACCGGATCATCTTCGTCCACGTCCCGGCGGCGTGGATGGCGCTCTTCGTCTACCTCACCCTCGCCGTCGCGGCGGTGGTGTCGATCGTCTGGCGCCACCCGCTCGCCGACCTCTACGGCCGCGCGGCGGCGCCGGCGGGTGCCGTGTTCTGCTTTCTGTCGCTGGTGACGGGGGCCATCTGGGGCAAGCCGATGTGGGGCACGTGGTGGGTCTGGGACGCTCGGCTCACCTCGATGCTGATCCTTTTCTTTCTCTATTTGGGCTATTCGGCGCTCGCCGACGCCTTCGACGATCGCCAGCGCGGCGCCCGCGCCGCCGCCATCCTGGCGCTGGTGGGCTCGGTCAACCTGCCGATCATCAAATTCTCCGTGGACTGGTGGAACACGCTGCACCAGCCGGCCACCGTCATCCGCTTCGACGGTCCGCAGATGCACATGTCGATGCTGTGGCCGTTGTTGACGCTCGCACTGGCCTTTAAGCTCTATTTCGTGACCGTGGTGATCTTGCGGATGCGCGCGGAGATCACCGAACGGCGGATCACCAACCTGCGCCTCGCCGCCGAGGCGGGCGACGACTGAGCGAGAGGACCACCGCCGACCGTCGCGCGGCGCACCGTCGTCGGCCGGCCTCACTAAGCAAGGAGAGCATCGTGGCGATCACGGGTTCCGATACGCTGGGTGTGCGCCGGACGCTGAACGTCGGCGACCTGGCCTACGACTACTTCTCCCTGCCCGAGGCCGAAAAGCAGATCGGTGCCATCGACCGGCTGCCGTTCTCGCTGCGCGTGCTGTTGGAGAACCTCCTGCGCTACGAGGACGGCCGCAGCGTCACCATCGAGCACATCGAGGCGATGGCGCGCTGGGTCGACCAGCAGAGGTCCGACACCGAGATCGCCTACCGCCCGGCGCGGGTCTTGATGCAGGACTTCACCGGTGTGCCGGCGGTGGTCGACCTCGCCGCCATGCGCCAGGCGATGCTCGACCTCGGCGGCGATCCCAAACTCATCAACCCGCTGAACCCCGTCGACCTGGTCATCGACCACTCGGTCATGGTCGACGCCTTCGGCACCCAGGACGCGTTCAAGATCAACGTCGAGCACGAATACCAACGCAACGCCGAGCGCTACGCGTTCCTGCGCTGGGGCAGCGAGGCCTTCGACAACTTCCGCGTCGTGCCGCCGGGCACCGGCATCTGCCACCAGGTCAACCTCGAATATCTGGGGCAGGTGGTCTGGACCGGCCAGGACGGCAACACCTCGGTGGCCTATCCCGACACGCTGGTGGGCACCGACAGCCACACGACCATGATCAACGGCTTGGCCGTGTTGGGCTGGGGCGTGGGCGGCATCGAGGCCGAGGCGGCGATGCTGGGTCAGCCCGTCTCGATGTTGATCCCCGAGGTGGTCGGCTTCAAGCTCACCGGCAAGCTGCCGGAGGGCGCTACGGCGACCGACCTCGTCCTCACCGTGACGCAGATGCTGCGGCGCAAGGGCGTGGTCGGCAAGTTCGTCGAGTTCTACGGCCCGGGCCTTTCCAACCTGCCGCTCGCCGATCGCGCCACCATCGCCAACATGGCGCCCGAATACGGCGCCACCTGCGGCTTCTTCCCGATCGACCACGTCACCCTCGACTATCTCAAGCTCACCGGCCGCAAGCCCGAGCGGATCGCGCTGGTCGAGGCCTACGCCAAGGAGCAGGGCCTGTGGCGCCACGATGACGTCAAGGACCCGATCTTCACCGACACGCTGGAGCTCGACCTGGGCGACGTCGTGCCGTCGCTCGCCGGGCCGAAGCGGCCGCAGGATCGGGTCGCCGTCACCGACGCGGCCAAGGAGTTCAAGGAGGTGCTGCCGCACCTCGCCGGCGAGACCCCGATCGACGCGACCGCGCCCATCGCGGGCACCGATCTGTCGCTACGCCAAGGCGACGTGGTGATCGCCGCGATCACCTCCTGCACCAACACCTCGAACCCCGGCGTCATGATCGCCGCCGGCCTCGTCGCCAAAAAGGCCCACGCGCTCGGCCTGAAGGTCAAGCCCTGGGTCAAGACCTCGCTGGCGCCGGGCTCGAAGGTGGTGACCGACTATCTCGACAAGGCCGGGCTCACCGAGCACCTCAACGCTCTCGGCTTCGAGCTCGTCGGCTACGGCTGCACCACCTGCATCGGCAATTCCGGCCCGCTGCCCGACGCGATCGCCCAGGCCGTCGACGACGGCAAGCTGGTAGTGACCTCGGTACTCTCGGGCAACCGCAACTTCGAAGGCCGTGTCCACCCGCAGTTGAAAGCGAACTATCTGGCCTCGCCGCCCCTGGTGGTCGCCTACGCGCTTTTGGGCTCGATGCAGAAGGACATCTGGACCGAGCCCTTGGGCCAGGGGACGGAAGGCCCGGTCTACCTGAAGGACGTCTGGCCCGATCCGCACGAGGTCGACGAGATGGTCCAACGCTGCGTCGAGCCGGGAATGTTCGTCTCGTCCTACCGCGACGTCTTCACCGGCGACGAGCACTGGGCGGCGATCGCCGGCGACGCGGCCGGGATGACCTACGACTGGGAACCCGACAGCACCTATGTCCGGCTGCCGCCTTATTTCGAGAACATGGCGCCGACCGCCCCGGAGACGGTCTCGGACATCACCGGCGCGCGGGTCCTCGGCCTTTTCGGCGACAGCATCACCACCGACCACATCAGCCCGGCGGGCTCGATCGCCAAGGCGAGCCCGGCCGCCGAGTACCTGATGCGCTATCAGGTGCAGCCGAAGGACTTCAATTCCTACGGCTCGCGGCGCGGCAACCATGAAGTCATGATGCGCGGCACCTTCGCCAACATCCGCCTCAAGAACCAGATGGCGGATGGCAAGGAGGGCGGCTGGACCAAGCTCATGCCGGAAGGCGAGCTCATGTCGATCTACGACGCCGCGATGACCTACGCCGCGCGAGGCACGCCGCTCGTCATCTTCGGCGGCAAGGAGTACGGCACCGGCTCCTCGCGCGACTGGGCGGCCAAGGGCACCAACCTGTTGGGCGTGAAGGCGGTCATCACCGAGAGCTTCGAGCGCATCCACCGCTCGAACCTCGTCGGGATGGGCGTGCTGCCATGCAACTTCACGGGCGGGGAGACCTGGCAGTCGCTGGGTCTCGACGGCTCGGAGGTGGTCGACATCACCGGCCTCGAACAGAAGCTCGAGCCGCGGATGAGCCTCGGCTGCAAAATCACGAAGGCGGATGGCAGCGTGACGGAGATCGAACTCCTCTGCCGCCTCGATACGCTGGACGAGGTCGACTACTACCGCCACGGCGGCATCCTGCACTACGTGCTGCGCGACCTGTTGGCGAAGAGCAAGGGCGCCGGCCGGGCCTGAGCCGCGGCGCCGGGCGTCGAGGCGAGCGGCGGCGGTTCCGCGCCATCGCGACCTTCCGTCCGGCGGCCACGATGTCGCCGGGGTGGTGGCGAGCCGAGGTCGGCGAGCTCGTGGCGGCGATGCGGCGGGGCGCGCCGGTTCACCCGGTGCGAGCGGTCCAGCGTGCGTCCGGTGGCGCCGGCGCGACGGTACCGAGCGCCCGCGGCGATCCTTCTCGGCATCCTCACCGCCGTCGGCGGCGGCGTGCTCCGCGACCTGCCGGTCGCCGAGGTCGCCTGTCGTGCTGCACTCGCAAGCCGACGCGCCGGCACCGCCGGTCGGCGGGCGCCGCACTGGCGGTCGCGGGCGCCGCGCTCATGGTCCTCGACCCATGGGCCGGCGGCGGCGATCAAAACGGCATGCGGTCGCTGTCGCCCAAGCGGCGCACGGCGTTGGCGAGCGGGCCCATCGGGCCATCGTCGTGGGCGCGGCTGACGACCACCGGCATGCCCTCGACGAGGTCCGCCATGCTCAAGCCCTGCAGGACGTTCTCGGTGAAGTAGAGCTCGGGCCCCTCGCCCACCTGCACAAAGCCGTAGCCTTGGCTCGCGAACAGCCGGGTCACCACACCGATCTCGTGGTCGGCGGTGTGCGCCTTCACGCGCCGTTTGCCGCGCGCGACGACGCCGTCGAGCTGACGCTCCATCGCCTCGAACACCCGGGTGACGAGATTGCCGGTGTTGTCCTTGGTTTCGCGGATCTCGGCCTCGCCGCCGGTGTGCAGGACGTCGCCCGGGATCCGCACCTCGAGGTCGAGGCGCAGCGGGTTCTTGCCGCTCGCGGGGCTCCGGTGGGCCTCGCGAACGACGACGCGGCAGCCGACGATGCCGTGGTGGAAGCGCTCGAGCCGATCGATCCGCTCACGGATCCGCGCTTCCAGCGCCGGCGAGACGTCGATGTTCTTGAAGATGATCTCGGGGTCTTCTTGCATGACGCTCCCCTTGGCGGTTCCCGCGGACAACGGCGTGATGGCGGTCGGCGTTGCGCCACCGCCCCGCCGCGGTCTTGCGAGCGCGGGCGGAGCCGTCGATGCTGCCGGCCGAGACGGCGCGGGAGCTTTCGGGAGGCACGGATGAGCGACGGTTGGCGGGCGCGGACCCGGATGATCCACGACGGCATCGACCGGACGCCGCTCGGCGAGACTTCCGAGGCGCTGTTCTTGACCTCGGGCTTCGTCTACGACCGCGCGGAGGACGCCGAGGCGCGGTTTTTGGAGCTCGATCCGGGCTACCAGTACAGCCGCGTCGCCAACCCCACGGTGCGCGCCTTCGAGCGCCGCATGGCGCTGCTCGAGGGCGCCGAGGAAGCCGCCGCGACGGCCACCGGCATGGCGGCCGTCCACGCTGGGCTGATGAGCCAGCTGCGCGCGGGCGACCGGGTCGTCTCGGCGCGGCTCCTGTTCGGCTCGTGCCACTGGATCGTCACCGAGCTCCTGCCGCGCTTCGGCATCGAGGTGGTGCTGGTCGACGGCGCCGATCTCGCGGCCTGGGCGCGCGCCCTCGCCGAGCCCACCAGGCTCGTCTTCTTCGAAACCCCAGGCAACCCGACGCTCGAGCTCGTCGACATCGAGGCCGTCGCCGAGCTCGCCCACGCCGCCGGCGCCAAGGTCGTCGTCGACAACGTCTTCGCCACCCCGGTCCTGCAGAAGCCCTTGGCGCTCGGCGCCGACATGGTGATCTACTCGGCGACCAAGCACATCGACGGTCAGGGCCGCTGCCTCGGCGGGGTCATCCTCACCGACGCCGCCACCCGCAAGGACGTGCTGCAGCCCTATCTCAAGAACACCGGGCCCAGCCTCAGCCCGTTCAACGCCTGGGTGCTCTCCAAGGGGCTGGAAACGCTGGAGGTCAGGATGCGCGAGCACGTCGCCGGGGCCGAGCGGGTGGCGGCCTTCTTGGAGGGCCACCCCGCCGTCGAGGAGGTACTCTACCCCGGCGCCGCCTCGCATCCGCAGCACGCTCTCGCCGCCCGCCAGATGGCCGCCGGCGGCAACCTCGTGGCGTTCCGCGTCCATGGCGGCCGGGCCGAGGCCTTCGCCGTCCTCAACGCGCTCGCATTGGTGCGCATCTCTAACAACTTGGGCGACACGCGCTCGCTGATCACCCATCCGGCCACGACGACGCACGCGAAGATCCCCGAGACCGAACGCGCCGCCACGGGCATCACCGACAACCTCGTCCGCCTCTCGGTCGGCCTGGAGGATGCGGCCGATCTGATCGACGACCTCGACCGCGCCCTCGAGGCGGGCGTGCCGGCGGCGGTACGGGCGGCGTGAGCGCTTTCGCTGGTCGTCTCCTCGCCGGGTTTCAAGCCCTACCGTTCGAGTGGGGGCGCGGGCGGCGCTGGTGCATCCGACAGCTTCGGCGTCGGGGCGCCTTTCCGGTCACCACCCAGGTCTTCGGGCACGCGATCACGCTCCACGACGACAACACCTCGGAGCGGAAGTTCCTCGTCCAGCCGCGCGTCTACAACCGACGCGAGTGGCGGTTTCTCGTCCGCCGCCTGCCGTGGGACGGCGGTGTCTTCGTCGATATCGGCGCCAACGCCGGCCTTTACGCCTTCGCGGTGGCCGCGCACACCGGACCGCACACGCGCATCCTGTGCCTGGAGCCGAACCCTCTTCTGACCGCCCGCATCGCCGCCAACCTGCGCGACGTCGCCGGCGACGCGACGGGACGGGGCCGTCTGATCATCGACCCGCGGGCCGTGGGCGACCGCAACGGCCGGGCCCGCCTGGCGGTGGACCGCGGCCTGGGGGCCGCCGGCTTGACCGAGGATTCGACCGGCCTCGAGGTCGAGGTCGCGACGTTGACGACGATCCTCGACGACCACGACGTCACCGCCCCGGATGCGTTGAAGATCGACGTCGAAGGCTTCGAGGACCGCGCGCTCCTGCCCTTCTTCGCCGACGCGCCACCCGAGCGGTGGCCCCGGGCGATGGTCGTCGAGCACTGCAACCGCGCCAACTGGCGCGACGACCTCGCAGGCGAACTGCGCCGGCTGGGCTACGTCGAGCGCGGGCGCACCCGCAACAACCTGCTGCTCGACCGCTCGCGTTGATCAGGCCGGCGCTTCCCCCTGCCCGAAGCAGCCCAAGAGGAACGCGAATTCCTCCGCGCGCTCCTTAAGCTCGTCGTAGCGGCCGGACGCGCCGAAATGGCCGGCGTCCATGTTGGTGCGCAGGACGAGCGGGTTGGCGTCGGTCTTGGTGGCACGGAGCTTCGCCACCCATTTCGCCGGCTCCCAATAGGTCACGCGCGGATCGGCGATGCCGGCGCGTACGAACATCGGCGGATAGGCCTGCGCGGTGACGTTGTCGTAGGGGCTGTAGGCGAGGATGGTGCGGAAGGCCTCTTCGTCCTCGAGCGGGTTGCCCCATTCCGGCCATTCGATCGGCGTGAGCGGCAGGCTCGCGTCCATCATCGTGTTGAGGACGTCGACGAAGGGCACGAGCGCGAGCGCGCAGCCCCAGAGATCGGGACGCTGGTTGAGCACCGCGCCGACCAGCATGCCGCCCGCCGAGCCGCCCTCGATCGCGATGCGGCCGGGAGCGGTCCAGCGCTCGGCGACGAGGTGCTCCGCACAGGCGATGAAGTCGGCGAAGGTGTTGGGCTTCTTCGCGAGTTTGCCGTCCTCGTACCAGCCGCGGCCGAGCTCGTCGCCGCCGCGGACATGGGCGATGGCGACGGCGAAGCCGCGGTTCAACAAGGACAGCCGGCTGGTCGAAAAGCCCGGATCGAGCCCCATGCCGTAGGCGCCGTAGCCGTAGAGCAAAAGCGGCCCGGAGCCGTCGCGGGCGAAGCCGACCGGATGCACCAGCGAGATCGGCACCCGCGCGCCGTCGGGCGCGGTGGCTTCCAGGCGCGCGGTGGCGTAGCGCGTCGGCTCGTAGCCGGAGGGGATCTCCTGGACCTTCAGGACTTCCATCCGCCCGTCGTCGGGATGGAAGTCGATGACCGAGGCGGGCGTCACCATCGAGCTGTAGCGCAGCCGGATGCGGTCGGTGGCGTAGTCGAGATTGCTGGCGAGACCGGCGGCGTAGGCGGCCTCGGGCCAGGGCACGGCGATGACGCGGCCGTCGTCGTAGTGCAGGCGGATCTGCACGAGGCCACGCTCGCGGGTGGCGACGACGAGGAAGTCGCGAAAGCCGACCACGCCCAAGAGATAGACCGCCTCGGAGCCGGCGATGAGCTCGCGCCAGTTGGCCTCGCCCGGCGCGTCCACCGGCGCCTCGACCAGGCGGAAGTTGCGGTGGCGGTCGTTGGTGACGATCAAGAACCGCTCGCCGCGCTGGGCCAGGCTGTACTCGTGGCCCGGGCGCCGCGGCGCGACGACCCGCGGTTCGGCCGCGCTCTCGGCGGTGGCCACGATGTGGATTTCGGAGGTGACGTGATCGCCCGTGGCGATCAGCACGAAGTCGTCGGTGAGGGTCTTGGCGACCGCGACGAAAAAGCCGGGATCGGTCTCCTCGAAGACGATCGGGTCGTCCTGCGCCGCCGTGCCGAGGACGTGGCGGCGCACCCGAAACGGCCGGAGTTGCGCGTTCAGCTCGCAGTAATAGAAGGTCCGGTCGTCCGCCCAGACCGGCGTGCCCGAAGTGTTGGCGACCCGGTCGTCGAGCGCGCGGCCGGTGGCCGGCTCCAGCACCTCGATGACGTAGCGCTCGCTGCCGTCGCGGTCGGTGCTGTAGGCGACGAGGCCGTGGCTCGGCGACGGCTGGAAGGTGCGCAGATCGAAGTAGCTCGCGCCCTCGGCAAGGCGGGGCTCGTCGAGGAAGACCTCCTCGCCGCCGCCGTCGCGCGGGCGTCGGTACCACTGGCGGTACTGCGCGCCCGGCTGGAACCGCCAGGCGTAGAGATAGGGGCCGTGGGGCGTCGGCACGCCCTCGTCGTCGTCCTTGATGCGCCCCTTGAGCTCGGCGAAGAGCCGCTGGATCAGTTCCCGCTCCGGCGCCATCACCGCCTCGGCATACGCGTTCTCGGCCTCGAGACAGGCGCGGATGTCCGGGTCGGAGACCTCCGGATAGCCCGGATCGCGCAGCCAAGCGTAGTCGTCGACGAGCGTCGTGCCGAACAGCTCGCGGCGGACGGGGCGGCGATCGGCGCGCGGCGGCTCCAAGAGGGGCTGGTCCATGGCGTCGCTTCCTGGCTGGCGAGTGCTCCTCGCTTGGCCGCAGCGACGCCGCGCGTCAACCGCGGCCGGCTCGGGCGGGGCCGTGCCCGACCGCCGCGGGCAAGCTCGCCGCGGGTGCGTCGGCAGCGCACCTCCTACCGCGCTGCACGGGCGGTCTGGTCGACCTCGCCACGACCGCGCCCGCCTGGCCGCGGCCTCGTGCTCGCGGCCCTGCTCGGCGGCGCGGCGCTCGCCCACGCGCCCGAACTCGCGCAGCTGGCTGGGGGTATCGCCGTCGCCGGCCACGCGCCGATGCGCGCGCGCCGTCGTCGTGCAGCTCCGCGTCTCGACGCTCACCGGCGTCGCCAACCGGCGCGGTTGGCTCGCCGGCGCGCTCCGGCATCCGCACCGCGACCGGCACGGCGCGCGGCTGTTCGTCGCTCTCGACCATGTCAAGGCGGTCGACGATGGCTCGGGTCACGCCAACTAAGACGAGGTCTTGCGCACGGTCGCCCTGCCGCGACGCGACGGCGCCGGCGCTGGTCGGTCATCGACGGCGAGGCGTTCGCCGCCGGGAGAGAGGCGCGCAGGTCGGCGTCGGTGACCTCGAAATAGCCCGGATCGCGCAGTCGGGCGTCGGCGTCCACGGGGGTGGTGGTCAAGCCCTCGCGGCGCCTCGGGCGACGCGCGGCGGTTGCGGCGCCGCGTGGTCCATGGCGTGGCGCTTGCCGGCTCGAGGTGGCACCCGGCCCGGCGGCGCGGACCGGGCGCGTCAAGCGCAGCACAAGGGCGCCCAGCCGCCCGTGCGCCGTACCCATTTAAGCGAATACGCTCCGCGCTCGTCGCGCGAGGGTGGAGCATCGCGCCGGTTCGGTATATACATATCTGTGATTATGTCCGGTCGACGCCACGGTCGGCAGCGCCGGATGCATCCCGGGCGAGGCTGCGGCCATGTGCGTCTGTCACTTGGTGGATCATCGCCGGCTCGTATTGGCGGTGGTCTTGGGACTGCTCTGGTGGGGGCTGGCGGCGCTCGGCGGACTCGCCGGCGTTCGCGGCGGCGCCAGCCTGTGGTACCCGCCCGCGGGCCTGACCTTTGCCGCGGCGCTGGTCCTCAAAAATCGCGAATGGCCGGTGCTGATCGTCGCGGTCGTCATCGGCACCGCGCTCGGGCACGGTGGGACCGAGGCCGTGGCCGAGCCGGCCCTGCACGCGGTCCTGATCCTGGGGCAGGCGCTCGCCCACGCACTTCCCTTCATGCTGGCCGCGATGGCGTTGCGGGCCTTGACGGCCGAGCACTTGGTCACCGCCGCCACACCGGCGCTGGCCACCCTCGTCGTCTGGCCGCTGGCGGCCGCCGGCTCCGCCGGCCTCGGTGCGGCGATCGTCATCGCCGGCGGCGAGCTGACGCCAAGCGCCGCGGCGGCGCGGTTCGTGCCCTGGCTCACGGGCGATCTCGTCGGCGTCGCCACCACCGGCGGGTTCTTCGCGCTGCTCCTCGGCCCCGCCCTGCGCCGTCTGCTCGGCCCCGATGCCGTGCTCGCCACGGGCGACACCCCGCTCTGGCCGTCGCGCCTGGCGGTGACGTCTCTCGCACTGCTCGCCGCGCTCGCGCTGGTCGCGCTCGCCCGGACGGACGCCTTCGCCCACCTGGCCGGTGGGGTGGCGATGGCGAGCTACGGGGCGGTGCTGGCGGTGGTCCTGATCGCCCGCCTGGCGCCGCCGTGGCAGACCCACGCCGCCCTCGTCGTGCTGACGCTGGCGGTGATGATGGTGGCGGCCGTGCCCGCCTCATCCACTCGGATCGACCCGCAGCTGACCGCGCTGACGCTCGCGGCGTCGGTCCAGCTCGGCGTCTCGATGCGGGATCTCGCCGAAGCCAGCGAGCGCGATCCGCTCACCGGCGTGGCCAACCGCCGGGCGTGGCTCGCCGGTTGCCGGCGGCGCCTTCACTCGCGCGGCGCGGCGGCGGTGATCATGCTCGATCTCGACCATTTCAAGACGATCAACGACCGGTTCGGCCACGCCGTCGGCGACGAGGTGCTGCGCGCCGCGGCTAAGCAGCTCTGCCTGGGCGCCGGCCCGGACGCCTGGGTCGGCCGCATCGGCGGCGAGGAGTTCGCCGCGCTGGTGCCGGGCCGTGTCGGCGACGCCGAGCGGCGGGTTCAGGAGATCCGTCGGGCGCTGCGGCAGGTCGCGCTCACCCGCGACGGCGAGGACCTGGTCGTGCGCGCCAGCTACGGGGTGGCACCGGTGTCGTCACCGGCGCATCTGGCCGCCGCCCTGGACGCGGCCGACGCCGCCCTCTACCGGGCCAAGGCCGCCGGCCGCGACCGCGTCGCCTATGCCCGCGCGGTGCGCCACGCCTGAGGTGGCGGCGAGGCCATCCGCTGGCCGCAAAGTGCCGCTTGTCGCCATCGTGGCCATCGTCTTTGCGGGGCCGGCACATGGAGGCCTCTCGTTGACCGCTGATCCCGCCACGCTGCAGGCCGAACTCGCGACGCTCGGCGAGCGGACCGCCGCGCTCCTGGGCAAGAGCTTCTTGACCCGCCTCGACGAGCTCGCCGGGCAGAGTTTTTTGATGACGCCGCCCGACAGCGTCAACCGCAGCTTCGGTGAGTTCGGCCTTCAATTGCTCGCCGACCCACACCGCCTCGCCACGGCGCAGGCCCGGCTCTGGCGCGACAGCTTCGCGCTCTGGCACAAGGTGCTGGAGGGACGCCGGCTCGGGCGGCTCGAGCCGCTCTACCCGACCGCCCCGGGCGACCGCCGCTTCAAGGACAAGGCGTGGCAGGAGGAGCCGGGCTGGACCTACCTCCAGCAGAGCTACTTCTTGCTGAGCCACTGGCTCTCGCGCTTGGTCGACGACGCCGATCTCGACCCCGCGACCCACCGCCGCGTGAAGTTTTACACGCGCCAGTATCTGAGCGCGATGGCGCCCTCCAATTTCCCGTTGACCAACCCCGAGGTGCTGCGGCGGGCGCAGGAGACCGAAGGCCGGAGCCTGGTCGACGGGCTCGAGCGCTTCCTCGACGACCTCGAGCGCGGCGACGGCCATCTGCGCGTGCGGATGACGGACGAGGCGGCCTTTACCCTCGGCGAAAACCTCGCGACGAGCCCGGGCAAGGTCGTGTTCCGCAACGAGCTGATGGAGCTGATCCAGTACGCGGCGACGACGGCGACCGCCCACCGCCGCCCGCTGCTGCTCGTCCCACCCTGGATCAACAAGTTCTACATCCTGGACCTGCAGGAGAACAACAGCTTCGTCAAATACGCGGTGGATCAGGGTTTCACGGTCTTTTTGATCTCCTGGGTCAATCCGAGCGCCGAGCTGGCCGATCGACGCTTCGAGGACTACCTCCGGCTGGGCCCGTTGGCGGCTCTGGCGGCCATCGAGGCGGCAATCGGCGAGCGCGAGGTCAACGTCCTCGGCTTCTGCATCGGCGGCATCCTGACGGCGACGCTCCTGAGCCACCTCGCCGCCGCGGGCGACCCGCGGGTGACCAGCGCCACCTTCCTCGCCACCTTGTTCGATTTCACCGAGGTCGGTGAGATCGGCATCTTCGTCGACGAGCCGCAGGTAGCGGCAATCGAGCGCCACACCGCCGCGGCCGGCGTGCTCGAGGGCCGCCACATGGCGGATATGTTCTCGATGCTGAAGGAGAACGACCTCCTCTGGTCGTTCTTCGTCAATAACTACCTTCTCGGCAAGGACCCGGAACCCTTCGACCTGCTCTATTGGAACGGCGACGCCACCCGTCTGCCGGCGGCGATGCTCTCGGACTATCTGCGCGGCTTCTATCTGGGCAACGCCCTGGCGCGGCCCGGCACCCTCAACCTCCTCGGCCGGCCGGTCGACACCCGCCGCGTCGACGTGCCCGCCTACGCGCTCGCCACCAAGGAGGACCATATCGCGCCTTGGACCTCCTGCTGGCCGGTGATGCGGCAGTTCCGGGGGCCCGTCCGCTTCGTCCTCGGCGGTTCCGGGCACATCGCGGGCGTCATCAGCCCGCCGAGTCGACGGAAATACGGCTATTGGACGCGAGAGGAGCCGGCGGCGAGCGCCCGGGCGTGGCTCGACGGCGCCACCCCGCACGACGGCTCGTGGTGGCCCGACTGGGCCAGCTGGCTCGCCCGGCGAGGCGGCGGGCAGGTACCGGCGCGCGACCCCGCCGCCGGCGGGCTCGCCCCGCTCGCCGACGCCCCGGGCCACTACGTGCGCATGCGCGCGGACAGGTCCGACTAGCGCCGGCGCGGGTGGTCGGCGCCGGCGGCCGGCGGTATCCAGCGCCGCGTCCACCAGCCAGGGATCACGGGCTTGACCGTCGCGCCCGCCGCCGTCGCGCCCGACCTCCGCGCGGTCACGACGATCGTCGTGATGGCCGGCGTCTTCGGCCTGCAGCAGGGGGTGAGCTACCCGCTCCTCGCCCTGATCCTGGAGGAGGCCGGCTACAGCCGCAGCCTGATCGGCCTGAACGCCGCGATGCTGCCCGTGGGCCTGATCGCGGCGGCGCCGTTCGTAGCCCCGCTCGCGCGCCGCATCGGAGCCGGCGGCGTGGCGCTCGTGAGCTGCACGCTGATGATCGCGGCCCTCGCCGCTCTGGCGCTGTCGCGCGATCTCGGCTTGTGGTTCCTCGCGCGCTTCGTGCTCGGCCTCGGCATCAATGGCCTCTACGTCGTGAGCGAGACTTGGCTGAACCTGCTGGTCCCGAAGGCTCGGCGCGGTCGCTGGCTCGCCATCTACGCCACCGCGCTCGCCGCCGGCTTCGCCCTCGGCCCCACGCTGCTCTTAGTGACCGGCACCGAGGGGCTCGCGCCGTTCGCCGTCACGATCGCGATCACCGCGGCGACGGCCGCGCTGGTGGCCGTCGCGGCGCCGCGCTTGCCGCCGGTGCACCTCGCGCACGGCCAGTCGATGCGCGCCTTCCTGCCGCTGGCGCCGCTACTACTGGCGGCGGTAGGCGGCGCCGCCGCCTTCGATCAGGCCGTGCTCAGCTTCCTGCCCATCTGGGCCCTGGAGATCGGCGCCTCGACCGCGGCGGCACAACTCGCCATTACCGCGCTCGCGCTCGGCAACGTCGCCCTGCAATGGCCGATCGGCTGGCTCGCCGACCGGGTTTCGCGCCGCGCCGCCATGCTCGCCTGCACCTCGGCGACCGCCGTCGGCGCGCTACTTCTACCGCTGGCGGACGGCGGCGGCTGGTGGCTTTGGACCCTCGTCTTCCTCTGGGGCGGCGTCGCTTACGGCACGTACACGGTGGCCCTGATCGAGCTCGGCGACCGCTTCACCGGCGGCCTTCTCCTCGCCGGCAACGCCGCCTTCGCGATGATGTGGGGGGTGGCTGGGCTCGTGGGGCCGAGCTCGGTGGGTGCCGCCATGGACCTTATCGGCCCGATCGGGCTGCCCTTGGTGCTGGGCTCGATGTTCACCGCGCTCGGCCTCGCCTTCTGGTGCCGCCCGCGGGTGGACAAGCCCACCCCCATCGCCTAGGCGCGGACGCGACAGAAGGAGACGCAGGATGGCGCAGCAGCTTCTTCACCTCGTGCTCGGCGGCGAATTGGTCGACCCGCGGAGCACCGAGTTCAAGGACCTCTCGCAGGTCGACATCGTCGGCCTCTTCCCGAACTACGCCGAAGCGGAGAAGGCTTGGCGCGACAAGGCCCAAAAGACCGTCGACGACGCCAACACCCGCTACTTCGTCGTCCATCTCCACCGCCTGCTCGACCCGTCGAGCGACGTCACCGAGAGCTGAGCTTTACCGGCCGTCAGCCGTCGTCGCGCGCGCGCTGGTGGCGGCGCCAGGCGCGCACGTTGGCATTGTGCTCCGCGAGCGTGCGCGCGAAGGCGTGCCCGCCCGAATCGTCCGCCACGAAGTAGAGATAGTCGGTCTCGGCGGGGTTCACCGCGGCGCGGAGCGAGGCGCGGCCCGGATTGGCGATCGGCCCCGGCGGCAGACCCGGATGGACGTAGGTGTTATACGGGTCGTCCACCTCGAGGTCGCGCCGCAAGAGCGGGCGATCGAGCGGCCCCACGCCGGCGGTGACGGCGTAGATCACCGTCGGATCGGTCTGCAGCCGCATGCCGCGCGCAAGGCGGTTGACGAACACGCCGGCGACCAACTCGCGCTCGGCCGCGACCGCGGTCTCCTTCTCGACGATGGAGGCGAGCGTCAGTGCTTCGTCGGCGCTGTCGAGCGGCAGATCCGGGGCCCGCTCCGCCCAGGCGGCGGCGAGTTCGACCTCCATGGCCTCGAGCATCCGCCGCACCAGCTCGGCGCGCGTCTCACCCCGCTGGAAGAGATAGGTATCCGGCAGGAGCCGGCCTTCCGGCGGCGGCTTTGGTAGCTCGCCGGTAAGGTCGTCGGCGGCGCCGAGGGCCCTGAAGGTCTGCGCCACGGTCCAGCCCTCGACCAGGGTGAAGCGGTACTCCACGACCTCGTGGTCGCGCAGCATGCGGACGACCTCGGCGGTGCTCACCGCGGCGGGAAAGGCGTATTCGCCGGCGGTGAGCGCGCGCTCCGCCCCGACGAGACGGGCGTAGAGCCGAAAGAGCCAAGGCTCGTCGACGACGCCGGCGTCGGTGAGCGTCGCCGCGATCGTGCCGACGCCCGCACCCGGCTCGACGACGACCGTCGTCTCGGCGGTGGTCGGACCGGGCGCAGCGGCCCGTTGCAGGACCGCCGCCCCGACGATCGCCAGGACCAGTGCGCCGCCCAGGGCCAGGGCGAGGACGGCGCGCGCGAGGCGCAGCATCGTCGCTCAGATCTCCGGGCGGGTGAAGATCAGGCTCGAATTGGTGCCGCCGAACCCGAAGGCGTTGGAGAGCGCGACGCGAACGTCGCGGCGCTTGGCCTCGTGGGGCACGAGATCGAGATCGCAGCCCTCGGACGGGTGGTCGAGATTGCGGGTCGGCGGCAACACGCCGTCGCGCAGCGCGAGGATGGTGTAGATCGCCTCCACGGCGCCGGCCGCGCCCAGCAGGTGACCGATGGCGGACTTGGTCGACGACATCGAAAGCCGATAGGCGTGCTCGCCGAATAGCCGCTTGACCGCGCCGAGCTCGATCTCGTCGCCCAAGGGCGTCGAGGTGCCGTGGGCGTTGATGTAGTCGACGTCGCTCGGCGGCAGACCCGCGCGCGCGAGCGCCGCCCGCATCGCCCGAAAGCCGCCGTCGCCGTCGGGCGCCGGGGCGGTGATGTGGTAGGCGTCACCGGACATGCCATAGCCGATGAGCTCGGCGTAGATCGTCGCCCCGCGGGCCAGCGCCCGCTCGCGCTCCTCCAGCATCACGACGCCCGCGCCCTCGGCGATGGTGAAGCCGTCGCGGTCCTTGTCCCACGGCCGCGAGGCCTTCTCCGGCGTTTCGTTGAAGCTGTGGGTCAGCGCGCGCGACGCCGCGAAGCCGGCGATCGCGAGCCGGCTCAGCGCGGCCTCGGCACCGCCCGCGACCATGGCGTCGGCGTCGCCCAGGGCGATCATCCGGCTGGCGTCACCGATCGCGTGGGCGCCGGTGGCGCAGGCCGTCACCGCCGAGTGGTTCGGCCCCTTAAAGCCGTGGCGGATCGAGATGTTGCCGGAGGCGAGGTTGATCAGGGCGGACGGGATGAAGAAGGGGCTGACGCGGCGCGGCCCCTTCTCGTGGAGTGTCACCGAGGTGTCGTAAATCTCCGGCAGGCCGCCGATACCCGAGCCCACCTGCACGCCGATGCGCTCGCGCTCGCTCTCGGAGAGCTCGCCGTCGAGGCCGGCGTCGCGCACCGCCTGCGCGGCGGCGGCGACGGCGTAGATGATGAACAGCGAAATCTTGCGCTGCTCTTTCGGCGCCAGATAGCGGTCGGCGTCGAAGCCGTCCGGCGCGTCCTTCGTCGGCACCATGCCGGCGACCCGCGACGGCAGATCCGCCACGTCGAAGCGGTCGATCGCACGAATGCCGCTCTCGCCGGCGATCAGCCGACGCCAGTTGGCCTCGACCCCGTCACCCAAGGGGGTGACGAGGCCCAGCCCGGTGACGACGACACGTCTCATGAACCCGGCCTCGCCTCCCGGCTCACGACGCGTGTTCTTTGATGAACTCGATCGCGTCCTTCACCGTCGAGATCTTCTCCGCGGCGTCGTCGGGGATCTCGCAGCCGAACTCCTCCTCGAACGCCATCACCAGCTCGACCGTGTCGAGGCTGTCGGCGCCGAGATCGTCGACGAAGCTGGCGCTCTCGGTGACCTTCTCCTCGTCGACACCGAGATGTTCGACGACGATCTTCTTCACCCTGTCGGCGACGTCGCTCATCGGGGGTTCCTCATGCTGTTCGTGGCCGCTGGCCGGGTTGACGGATGGACCGAAGTCCCGGGTGATCTCGGTACATCGGGGCGGCGACGCCCTCGGCTTTCTCGAAGTGGCGATGTGCTAGCACAGCCGTTCGCGCGCTGACTAGTGCGCCGGGCCAGCTCAGATCATCGCCATGCCACCGTTCACGTGCAGCGTCTGGCCGGTGACGTAGGCCGCCTCGGCGCTGGCGAGAAAGACCGCGGCAGCGGCGACGTCGTCGGGCTCGCCGAGCCGGCCGGCCGGGATCGCCGCCAGCAGCCGCTCGCGCTGCTCGCGGGCGAGCGCGTCGGTCATCGCGGTCGTGATGAAGCCCGGCGCGATGCAGTTCACCGTCACACCGCGGGCGGCCACCTCCTGGGCCAGGGACTTGCTCATGCCGATCAACCCGGCCTTTGAGGCGGCGTAGTTGCTCTGCCCCGGATTGCCGGTGACGCCGACGATGGAAGTGATGTTCACGATCCGTCCGAAGCGGCGCTTCATCATGCCCCGCAGCGAGGCCCGGGCGAGGCGGAAGGCCGCGAGCAGGTTGGTCTCGAGCACCGCGCTCCAATCCTCGTCCTTCAGGCGCAGCGCGAGGTTGTCGCGGGTGAGGCCGGCGTTGTTGACGAGGATGTCGAGCCCGCCCAGGCCCTCGACCTCCTTCACCAACCTGTCCGCGACGGCCGCGTCGGCGAGGTCGGCGGCGCGGACGTGGACCCGCTGACCCAGGGCGGCGGCGAGATCGGCGAGCGCCTCCTCGCGGCGCCCGGTGAGGACGACGGTGGCGCCGGCCTCGTGCAGGCGGCGGGCGATGGCGTCGCCGATCCCGCCGGAGGCGCCGGTGACGAGAGCGGTACGACCGTCGAGGCGAAACATCGAACGCGATCTCCGAAAGCAGGGCCGGCGCCGGGCTCAGCCGGCGAGCGCCGCGGCCACCTTGACGACGTCGTCGGCGGTCTCGAGGTGCATCACCGTCGCTCCCCGCACGGCGCGCTTGGCGAGCCCGGCGAGAACCCGGCCGGACCCCGCTTCGACCAGGCGGTCGGTGCCCGCGGCGGCGAGCGCCGCCATGGTCTCGCGCCAGCGAACCCGCCCGCAGACCTGATCGATCAGGGCGGCGCGGATGGCGTCGGCGTCGGTGAGGGCCTCGGCGGTGACGTTGGCGACGACCGGCATCGCCGGCGGCGCCAGGGTGACGGCGTCGAGCGCCGCGGTCATGCGCTGCGCCGCGGGCCGCATCAAGCGGCAGTGGAAGGGCGCGCTCACGGGCAGCAGGGTCACCCGCCGCGCCCCGGCTCCCTGGGCCGCCGCGACCGCGGCCTCGACCGCCGCCCGCTCGCCGCTGACGACCACTTGGCCGTCGGCGTTGTCGTTGGCGATGTCCACGGCGCCGGCGATCGTGCCGAGAAGCGCCGCGACCCGCTCGACGTCGAGGCCCAGGAGCGCCGCCATGGCACCCTCGCCCACCGGCACGGCCTGCTGCATGGCGGCACCGCGCAGGTCCAACAGCCGTGCCGCCGTCGCCACGTCGAAGGTGCCGGCGGCGGTGAGCGCGGTGTACTCGCCGAGCGAATGTCCGGCGACGAGGTCGGTGAACGCGGCGAAGGGGCGGTCGAGCTCCTCTTCGAGCGCCCGCACGGTGGCGATCGAGACCGCCATCAGCGCCGGCTGGGCGTTGCGGGTGAGCGTCAGTTCGTCCTCGGGCCCTTCGGCCATGAGGCGCGACAGTGGCCGATCGAGCGCGTCGTCGACGGCGGCGAAAACGTCGCGGGCGGCGGCGTAGCGGGCAAGGGACGTGCCCATCCCGACCCGCTGCGACCCTTGACCGGGGAAGAGAAAAGCCGTTGGCATGGGGAGATCAAACGATGGCGACTACCGGGGTGATAAACCCGGAGTCCACCGTGTCAAGGCGCTTGCGAGGGCGGCGTGATCGCGTATATTCCGCGACCTCGCGTCGGTCCGACGCCAACACTGCCGCACGCCCGGTCGCGCCGTTTCGGCGCCCGACGGGCGCGGCGGGCTTTCCGTTGCACCCGAACGAGCGAACCGAGCGTATGCCGCTTTACGAACACACTTTCATCGCCCGCCAGGATCTCTCGGCGCAACAGGCCCAGGCGCTCGGCGAGACCTTCACCCAACTCGTCACCGAGCAAGGTGGGGCGGTCGGCAAGGTCGAGTACTGGGGCCTTCGCAGCCTGACCTACCGGATCAACAAGAACCGCAAGGGCCACTATCTGCACATGAACATTGACGCCCCGGCGGCGACCGTCCAGGAACTGGAGCGAACGCAGCGCCTTCACGAGGACGTGTTGCGCTATCTGACGCTCAAGGTCGACCAACACCAGGAGGGGCAGTCGGTCATCATGCAGGTGAAGTCGTCGCGGGACGAGCGCTCCCGCCGCGATCGCCCCTAAGCCCCGTCCCTCGTCGCAGCCACGAAGTTCGCCATGTCCGAGACCCGTCCCCGCAGCGAGCAGTCGCAGCAGAGCCAGCAGCACGCCAGGCCGGAGCGCAAGGAACCGCCGCAGATCACGATCCGCCGGCCGTTCTTCCGCCGGCGCAAGGCGAGCCCGTTCGCGCACCCCGACGCGCCGCCGATCGACTACAAGGACGTCAAGCTGCTGCAGCGGTTCGTCTCCGAGCGCGGCAAGATCGTCCCGCGCCGGATCACCGCCGTCACCGCCAAGGAGCAGCGCTCGCTGTCGACCGCGATCAAGCGGGCGCGGCATCTCGCGCTGCTACCCTTCGTGACGCGCTGAGGCGTGGCGGCTGCGGCCGCCGCTCGACGCGATGTGCCAAACGACCCCGCCGGCGGGCGCGCAGGCCCGCGCGGCGGTCTGGAGACGTAGATGGACGTAATCCTGCTCGAACGGGTCGAGAAGCTCGGTCAGATGGGCGCGATCGTGAAGGTGCGCCCCGGCTACGCCCGCAACTTCCTGATCCCCCAGGGCAAGGCGCTGCGGGCCACCAAGCAGGCGAAGGCGGCGTTCGAGCAGCGGCGCGCCCAGTTGGAGGCGCAGAACCTCGAGCGCAAGAGCGAGGCCGAGGCGATGAAGACCCGCATCGAAGGCCGAAGCGTCGTGCTGATACGCCAGGCCAGCGAGATGAAGCAGCTTTACGGCTCGGTGAGCGCGCGCGACATCGCCGACGCCTTCAGCCAGGAAGGGATCGCCCTCGACCGCCGTCAGGTCCGCATCGACCACCCGATCAAGACACTCGGCGTCTACGACATCCGCGTCTCGCTGCACCCCGAGGTGGATACGACCCTGCGCGTCAACGTCGCCCGCTCGATGGAGGAGGCGGACGTCCAGGCCGGCAAGGCGGCGCCGAAGGCCGACGACGAGCAAGAGGAGGAGGCGGAAGCCTTCGCGGACGAGGGCAGCGACCTCGCCGACATCATCGAGCAGGAACTCGCCGAGGCCGAGCGGGCTTGACGTTCTCGGGTGACCGGGGGCACCTCCGAGTGCTACCTTTGTTCGTGAAGGGCGGCGCGGTCGCCTGTCCTTAGGGAGCTCGTCGCATGGCTGCGAACTCGTCTGCCGACTCCAACGGCGCTCCGGCCCAGCCGCCGATCGTCATCAAAAAGTACGCCAATCGGCGGCTCTACAACACGAGCTCGTCGAGCTACGTCACTCTTGAGGAGCTCGCGCATCTGCTGCGTGCCGGCAAAGATTTCGTGGTTTTCGACGCCAAGTCGGGCGACGAGATCACCCGCTCGGTCCTGACGCAGATCATCCTCGAGGAGGACAGCAAAGGCCGCAACGTCCTCCCGGTGACGTTCCTGCGCCAGCTGATCGGGTTCTACGACGAGAACGTGCCGGCGATGCTGCCCCGCTACCTGGAAGCGACGATGGATCATTTCATCCAGAACCAGGAGCAAATGCAGCGCTATTTCGAAGGGACGATGGGCCGGTTCTTTCCCGTCAACCAGATCAACGACATGACGCGGCAGAACATGGCGCTTCTGCAGCAGGCGACCTCGATGTTCAGCCCCTTCCCGGCACCGAAGGACGCGGGCAAGGAAGATCCAGCGGGCACCGCGAGCGCTCGCGACGAGGGCCGCGACGCCGTCTACGAGGCGCAACAACGCGAGATCCAGCGCTTGCAGCAGGAAGTGGCGGACCTCAAGGAACGGCTCGCCCGCGCCGAAGCGACGGGCGAGCCCGGCGACCAGGCCGAGCAGCGGTCGGCCACCGGCGGCCGCTGAGGCGCGCGACGGGCACGCCGCCTCGAGTTTCGTCCGCCGCCCGTTCGTCGGCGCCCAACGCTCGCGACACCCTGTCGTCCCGCTCCGCTGAACCATGGCCGTTGGCGCGGCCATGCCTCTTCGCCCGCGTAGCGCCGGTCGTGCGACGAGCGTGCGGACCCAGCCGGACCGCGTCACGCTCGTCCGTTGGTTCAGCGAATGAAGCTCATATAGTTGCTCCAGTACCGCTCGACGGCGTGGAGCACCCGATTGATTTCGCTAAGCTGTTCCGCCGAGACGATGCCTTCGCCCAGCTCGCTCGCTTGGCGCTGGTAAAGCTCGTCGATCTTTTGGGTCAACTCCAGTCCTTTGTCGGACAGGCGCACACGTGTCATCCGCCTATCGTGTGGCGAACGCTCCTGTTGCAAGTACCCGTTCTCAACAAGCTTCCTGACGTTGTACGAGACATTCGAGCCTAGGTAGTAACCTCGCGCCGTCAACTCACCAACGGTGAGCTGCTCTTCATTGATGTTAAAGAGGATCAGGGTCTGCACGTTGTTGATATCCTCGACGCCGCGACGATCCAACTCCGTCTTGATCACGTCGAGGAAGCGGCGATGCAGCCGTTCGATCAGGCGGATCGTTTCAAGGTAACTCTGCTTCACGCCATCACCGGGCCGTTTCGTCGACACAACGCCAGCGTGGCCGCAACTGCGACCGCTTAGCGACCCCTGCCATGCATCCCTTCTAACATTTTGATGATGACGGAAAAGTCTTTTTTACCCAAGCCCTGATTGCGTAAGAGTTGGAAGAGTTCGCCGGCCAGGGCGCCGAGCGGCGTGGCGCTCTGGTACGTGCGCGCCGCGGCGAGCGCGAGCCGCAGATCCTTGAGCATCATCTCCGCCGTGAAACCGGGTTCGTAGTCGCGGTTGGCGGGCGAACCCGGCACCGGTCCCGGTACCGGACAATAGGTGGTGAGCGACCAGCACTGCCCCGAGCTGACCGCGGCGACGTCGAACAGCTTCTGCCGCTCGAGGCCCAGCTTGTCGGCAAGGTTGAAGGCCTCGGCGACGGCGGTCATCGAGACGCCGAGGATGAGGTTGTTGCAGATCTTGGCCGCCTGTCCGGTCCCCGCACTGCCGGTGTGCACAACCGTCTTGGCCATGGGCGCGAGCAGCGGGCGAGCGCGGCTCACCGCTGCGTCGGGACCGCCGACCATGACGGTGAGCGTCCCGGCCGCCGCCCCGCCGACGCCGCCGGAGACCGGAGCATCGACCATCGCGAGCCCCCGCTCGGCCGCCATCGCCGCGACCGCCCGCGCGGTCTCGACGTCGATGGTCGAGCAGTCGATCAACAGCGTGTGGGCCGCGGCACTCGGCACGATGCCCTCGCCGTAGACCGCGCGGACCTGCGCGCCGTCGGGCAGCATGGTGATGACGGCGTCGGCGCCGTCCAAGGCGGCCGCGAGCGTCGGCGCCGCGCCGCCGCCGGCGGCCTCGACCCGCGCCGCAGCCGCCACGTCCCGGTCGAAGGCGCGAACCTCGTGGCCGGCCTCGAGCAGGTTGAGCGCCATCGGCGCGCCCATGTTGCCCACACCGACGAAGGCGATCCGGGCCATCGCCGCCTCCGCGTTCAGGTCCAATCGAGCGGCAGGTCGCCGCCGGGAAGCTCGGCGAAATACGCCTCGATCGCCGCCTCCTCGACCGCGTCCAGCGTCGCCGGCCGCCAGCGCGGGGTCTGATCCTTGTCGACCAGCACCGCCCGCACCCCCTCGAAGAAATCGTGACCCGCGAGGATGCGGTGGACGATGCGGTATTCGAGCCGCATGGCCTCGTCGAAGGCGAGCGCACGGCCGCGGGCGAGCTGGGCGAAGGCGAGCCGCACGCTGGTGGGCGAGCGGCCCTCGATCAGCTGCCACTGCTCGGCCCCCCAGCCCGTCGGCTCCGCCGCGGCCGCCGCGGCGATCGCGGCCACGCTCGGCCGGTCGAAGACGGTCTCGATGGCACGATGATGCCGGGCGATCTCGCCCGACTCCGGGCCGGCGGTGTGCGCGCGCACGATCCGCTCCACCGCCGGCGCGTCGGCAGCCCGAGCGAGTTCCGCGATCAGCGCGTCGATCCCGGCGCGCGGGCAGTAGTGCGTGGCGATCCCCGCGTCCAGCGTGTCGCCGGGGCCGAGCCGCGCCCCGGTGAGCGCGAGCCAGTTGCCGAGCCCGCCGGGCATGGTGCCGAGCACATGGGTGCCGCCGACGTCGGGGAACATCCCGATCGCCGTCTCGGGCATGGCGAAGAGCGTTCCTTCGGTGGCGATGCGGTGGGTGCCGTGGACCGAGATGCCGACGCCGCCGCCCATGGTCACGCCGTCGAGCACGGCCAGATAGGGTTTCGTGAAGTGCTTGATCCGCCAGTTCATGCGGTACTCGTCGAAGAAGAAGGGCGTGGCGGCGCCGACGCCCTCCTCCCGGGCGAGCCGGGCGACCTCACGGACGTCACCGCCGGCGCAGAAGGCCCGCTCGCCCTCGCCCGTGACCAGCACCGCCACGAGCTGAGGGTCATCCTTCCAGCGGGCGAGCGCGGCGCCGACCTCGCGCACCATGGCGTGGGTCAGCGCGTTCAGCGCCTTCGGCCGGTTGAGGTGGATGCGGGCGAGCCGGCCCTCGACGAAGAGCTGGACGTCAGACACGGGCACCGTCCTCCAACAGATGCCGGGCGATGATCAGCCGCATGATCTCGTTGGTTCCCTCCAGGATGCGGTGCACGCGCAGATCCCTCAGCAGCCGCTCGATGCCGTAGTCGCGGATGTAACCGTAGCCGCCGAAGAGCTGCAGCGCCTCGTCGACGATGCGAAAGCCCGCGTCGGTGGCGAAGCGCTTGGCCATGGCGCAGGCGACGGTGCGCTCCGGTTCGCCGGCGTCCATCGCCGCCGCCGCCCGCCAGGTCAACAGTCGCGCCGCCTCCAGCTCCGTCGCCATGTCGGCCAGCTTGAACTGGGTGCTCTGGAAATCCCTGATCGGCCGGCCGAACTGCTCGCGCTCGCCGACATAGGCGCGCGCCTGCGCGAGCGCGGCCGCCGCCCCGCCCAGCGAGCAGGCGGCGATGTTGACGCGGCCACCGTCGAGCCCGGCCATCGCGATCTTGAAGCCTTCCCCCTCGGCGCCGAGGCGGTGGCTCAGGGGCACCCGGCAGCCGTCGAAGCGGACCTGGCAGGTGGGCTGGGAGTTCCAGCCCATCTTCTGCTCCTGGCCGCCATAGGAGAGCCCGGGCGTGCCGGCCTCGACCAGAAACGACGAGATGCCCTTGGGGCCGGCCCCGCCCGTGCGGGCCATCACCAGATAAAGGTCGCTGCGGCCGCCGCCGGAGATGAAGGCCTTGGTGCCGTCGAGGACGTAGCCGTCGCCGTCGCGCACCGCCTTGGTGCGTAGGCCGGCGGCGTCGGAGCCCGCGCCCGGCTCGGTCAGCGCGTAGGAGGCGAAGGCGTCCATCGTGACCAGCCGCGGCAGAAACCGTGTCTTCTGCACCTCGTCCCCGAAGCGGTCGATCATCCACGCGACCATGTTGTGGATCGAGATGTAGGCGGCAGTGGAGGGACAAGCGCGGGCGAGCTCCTCGAAGATCAAGGCCGCATCGAGCCGCCCCAGCCCGGCCCCGCCCCGCGCCTCGCCCGTGTAGATCGCGGCAAACCCCAAGGCCGCCGCGCGCCTGAGCGTCGCCGCGGGGAACTCCTTGGCCGCATCCCACCGCTCGGCATGGGGCGCCATCTCCGCCGCGGCGAAGGCCCGCGCGGTGTCGAGGAACGCCTCTTGCTCGTCGGAAAGCCGGAAGTCCAATGCCGTCTCCTCTCGATGTCGGGGTATCGAAGGGGTGACGGCCGGTCAATCGCGCCGCCCGAGCGGTTGCCCTCAGCGCCGCCCAGGCGCTAGGAGACGAGGCGACGACGAGGATAACAGCCATGCGTACGGGTCTAGGCCACTTTCCCACCACCCGCATGCGGCGGCGCCGGACCGCCGACTGGGTGCGGCGAGTGGCGGCCGAGCACCTGCTCACGCCCGGGGACCTCATCTTGCCGATGTTCCTCGTCGAGGGCACCGACGCCGCGGAGCCGGTGGCGGCGATGCCCGGCGTCGCGCGGCTCTCGATCGACCGCGCCGTCCTCGCCGCCCGCGAGGCGCGCGATCTCGGCATCCCGGCGCTGGCGCTGTTTCCTTGCTCGCCGGATCGGGTCAAGAGCGAGGACGGACGCGAGGCGACGAACCCCGACAACCTCATCTGCCGCGCCGCCCGCACGCTCAAGGACGCGGTGCCCGAACTCGGGCTCATCGGCGATGTGGCGCTCGATCCCTACACCTCCCACGGCCAGGACGGCATCTTCAAGGATGGCCGCATCCTCAACGACGAGACCGTGGCCGTGCTGGTCGAGCAGGCTCGCGTGCAGGCCGAGGCCGGCTGCTGCACGGTCGCCCCATCGGACATGATGGACGGCCGCATCGGTGCCGTGCGCCGCCGCCTCGACGAGGCCGGGCTCGGCGAGACGCGCGTGCTCGCCTACTCGGCCAAATACGCCTCCTGCTTTTACGGGCCGTTCCGCGAGGCCGTCGGCTCCGCCAAGGCGCTCGGCGCCGCCGACAAGCGGACCTATCAGATGGATCCGGCGAACAGCACGGAAGCGCTCCACGAGGTCGCCATGGACCTCGCCGAGGGCGCCGATCTGGTGATGGTGAAGCCGGGCCTGCCCTATCTCGACATCCTCCACCGGGTGAAGACCGAGTTCGGCGTACCGACGCTCGCCTACCAGGTCTCCGGCGAGTACGCGATGGTGAAGGCCGCCGGGGCCCAGGGGTGGCTGGACGCGGACAAGGCCATGCGCGAGGCGCTGTTGGCGATGAAGCGGGCCGGCGCCGACGCCATCCTCACCTACGCCGCCGTCGAGGTCGCGCGCCAGCTGCAGGGTTGAGCGCAGCTGCCGGCCGGCGGCGGCGGGTCCTGCGGGGCGCGGCGCCGCCGCACCTCGCCGGCCCCGCCGCCGCGCGCGCTCCGCGCGCCTGGAGCTCACCCCTGACCTCGGGCAGGGCGGAAGCCGAGGTAGTCGAACCGGTAGAAGGGGAGGTGCCCGAGCCGGCAGGCCGCGCGGCAGAGCCGCGCCTCCCGGCCCCAGGCGCCGCCGCGGATGACGCGGTCCGCGCCGTCGTCGATCCACGCCGAGCCGTCGCTCGGCGCACCCTCGTAGCTGTCGTGCCGGTGATCGGCGCACCACTCCCATACGTTGCCCAGCGTGTCGTGCAGGCTCCACCCGTTCGCCGCCTTTTCGCCGACCGAATGCGTGCTTTGACGGCTGTTGCCTCGAAACCACGCGATCTCGCCTAACGCTTCGGCGTAGCGAGCCGTCGTCGTGCCGGCCCGGCACGCGTGCTCCCACTCGGCTTCGCTCGGCAGGCGGTAGGGCTGGCCGGTCGCCTCGCTCAGCCAGGCGAGATAGGCCTGCGCGTCTGCCCAGGAGACGTTGATGACCGGCCGCCGACCGCGACCCAGCCGCGATCGTTCGGCTTCGCGCGTCCCGTCACCTCGCAGAAGTGGTCGTACTCCGCGAAGGTCACCGGGTAGCGGCCGATGGCGAAGGCCGGGACGGAAACCTCGTGCTGCGGCCCCTCGGCGTCGAACCGCCCCTCCTCCTCCGGCGGCGAGCCCATCGTGAAGCGGCCGGCCGGGATCGCCACCATCCGCGGGCACCACGGCGCATCGACGTCGCGGAAGACGGTAACCGGTGCTTCGGCGAGTTGCGCCCGCGCCCGCTCCAGCTTGGCGCGCACCTGGAAGTGGATTTCCGCGTCCACCGCGAGCCGCCGCTCGATCAGGGCGACGGCGTCGGCGCGGTGGCGCGGCTCCACCTCGACGCGTTCCAACAGGGCGTCCAACGCCCCCAGCCGAGCGTAGACCACGTCGTGGGTCAGCGCCTCGACGAGGTCCGGCGGCAGCGGCAGGCGCCGGCGCTGCTTGGTCACCAGCGGGAAGGTCGTCTCGGTGTGGCAGCCGTAGATCGGCCGCATGTCCTTGGTGGGATCCGCGATCCGCTCGGCCAGCCGGCGGCGCACATAGTCGTCGAGGTCGCGCAGGGTGATGGTCTCGGCGTCGTCGGCGCCGGCGGCACCCGCGAGCCCCTCGATCAGCGCGTCGGTGAAGAGGCCGACGCCCTGCTCCTCGTGGGCGAGCAGGAGCTTGTCGGTGGCGGCGAGGAACTCCGTGCCGTAGCCCTCGATCGCGAAGCTGGCCTCGTCGTGCACCCGCTCGGGTCCGACCCGTCGCGCGCCCGGCAGCGCCGCGGCGGCGTGGCAGCAGTCGAGGATCACCGCTTGGCGCCGGGCACCGCTGCGACGCATCTGCGCCAAGAGGAAGTCGCGCTCCATGGCCGTCGCCGACAGGTGGACCAATTCGGTGTCGCGCGCGACGAAGTGGAAGTCGTCGCGGACATGATCGAGCCTGCCGTGGCCGGCGAAGTAAAACAGGACGAAATCGTCTTCGCGGCGGCCGTGATAGAGGGCGGCGACGGCGCGGCGAAACTCGGTCAAGGTCGGGTCCGACAGTGCCGTCACGCCGGCGAAGCCGCCGCGCTCCGCCAGCACCGCGCGCAAGGCCTCGACGTCGCGCAGGGCCCCGGGGAGCGGCGGGATGTTCGCGTCGTCGAAGGTGCCGCAGCCGACCAGGAGGGCGTGGCGCTCGCCGGTCACGGCGCCTCGCTCTCGAGCCGCGCGGCGTAGGCGTCGACGACGGCGCGGACCTCCTCCGCGTCGGCGCCGTTCGGCGTCACCGTCAGCCGCGTGCCGTCGCCGGTGTCGACGACGACCTCCGTCACCTCGGGACCGGCGTCGCGCAGCCAGCCCTGCACCGTCACCACGAGCGCGCCGACGATCCGCTCGCCGAGCGCGCCCGCGGCGCCGGCGGCGACCAGCGGCCCATAGACCTGCGCCCATTCGACCAGCAGCGCGCCGACCGTCGCGAGGTCGCCGCGCGCACCTTCGACCGGTTCGCCCGCCGCCTCCGCGACCGCGAAGTCCCCCGCGCGGCTCAGCCGGCGGGCCAGCCCGGCGGCGAGGGCGCGGCGACGCTCGTCGTCGAGATCATCGCCGACGAGCCGTACCGTGAGTGCCGATCCCGCCATCAGCCGTGTCCATCCCCCGCGCAACCCGGTACGATGAGATTAGCGGCAACGCCGCGCCTGCGGCAACGCGGCCATCCGCGCGGACGAGACCGGCAGCGGCGCTCGGCTGACGTGCTCAGCCAACGAGCGCGTGACCGACGATGGCGAGGCGGCGCGGTCGTTTACGATGGAACGCAAGCGGCAAGCGGCCTGGCTCGCCCGGCCAGGGCTTCAGCGAACCCGCTACACCGCCCGGTCTCGACCACCTCGACCGGGGCGATCTCGCAGCGCCTCCATCAGCGCCGCGTGGCGTTCGGCGATGGAGAGGTAGGCCTTGGCGCGGCTGAGCCAGCCGGCGGCACCGAGGCGACCGGGCCGGGTGCGGTGCTCGAGGCAGAGCTGCGCTCGCAAGAGGCCCCGCCAAGCGCGGTAGAAGCGGCCGAGCACGGCCGGCGGCGGGTCGTCGAGCCGCGCGCCCAAGGCCCGCGTCAGCGCCGACGCGATCCACGGCCGGCCGAGCCGTTCGAGGTCGACCGCCAGGAGCGCGAGGTCCTCGAGCCAGTCGACCCGCCGCAACTCGGCGTCGAAGTCGAGCCGGTCGAGCACCCGCGGCGGGCTGGTGAGATAGACGTGCTCCGGGCGCAGATCGCCGTGGCCGTCGACGACGCGGCCGGCGGCGGCCCGCTCATCGAGGAGCGCCGCCTCGCGCCGCGCCCACCGCCCCAGCCGGCGCGCGAGGGCGGCGCCGCCGCCGACGGCGCTCGCGGCGACGCGGCCTTCCAGCGCGTCGAGCATGGCCGCGATCCGGCCCGCCCAGGCCGTCGATGCGTCGGCCGCCCGCGGCGCGCGCCGGTAGTAATCCGCCAGGAGATCGACGAGGTGCTCGAGCGCCTCGGGCCCGCGGGGGTTGCGCTCGTCGAGGGCGGCGGCCGCCGGCAGGCGCCGCATCACCACCAGCCAGTCGACGGGCGTGCCGGCGCCGTCCAGAGCGAGGCCGCCGGCGGCGGTGCGCACCATCGGCTCGACGCCGAGATAGACGTCCGGGGCGAGCACGCTGTTCAGGCGCACCTCCTCGCGCGACGCGGCCTCGCGCCGGTCCGGCGTGGTCAGATCGAAATGGGCGGTGCGGATGGGCTTGCGGAGCTTGCGGACGGTGCGCGGCCCGCAGAACACCCAGGCGAAATGGGTCTCGACGACCTCGACACGCGCGCCCGGTTCGGGATGCGCCTCGCCGCGGCGCAGGAACGCGAGCGTCTCCTCGTCGCCGCGCGCCCGCCTCGCCATGACGCCTCTCCAGCCCGTTGGCACAGCCAGAGAAACGGCCGCGCTCCAGCGGCCGTCAAGGCCGGCCGCGGCGTGATCTCGCTCAACGCATTCCGGCCGTACTCGTTGTAGGCGGGGATCATCGGGAAGGACGTGAGGCGCGTGCGCGCCGGGACGACCGCCATGGCCGATGACGTCTTCGCCAGCCGCGCCGAGGCCGGCCGTCTTCTGGCCGCCGAGCTGGCCGCGCGCGACTGGCAGAGACCGGTGGTGCTGGCGCTGCCCCGCGGCGGCGTGCCGGTCGGGCTCGAGGTCGCCCGCGCCCTCGGCTGCCCGCTGGACCTCGTGCTCGTCCGCAAGGTCGGCGCACCCTATCAGCCGGAGTTCGCCATCGCCGCGGTGGTCGACGGCGACCCGCCGCGGCTGGTGCGCAACCCCGCCCTCGGCAGCTGGGAGGGGCGCGAGTGGGAGCACCACCTGAACGAATCCTACCGCGAGGCCGCAGCCGAGATCCGGCGGCGCCGGGAGGCCTATCTGGCCGGGCGCAAACCCGTACCGGTCGAGGGCCGCACCGCCATCGTGGTCGACGACGGTCTCGCCACGGGCACCACCATGCGCGCCGCCGTCGAGGCGCTGCGCGAGCGCGGCGCGGCGCGGGTGGTCGTCGCCGTGCCGGTGGCGCCGGCGGACGCCGCCCGGGCGCTCGCCGCCGTCGCCGACGAGGTCGTCTGCCTCGAGACCCCGGCCGCCTTCGGCGCGGTCGGCGCCTTCTACGACGATTTCCACCAGCTCGACGACGCCGAGGTCGTGCGCCTGATGCGCGACGCCCGGCACGACGAGCCAACGAACGGGAGGCCTGCATGATGGCGCTGGACACCACACTCGCGCCTAAGCTCAAGGCCCATCTGGACACCGCCGGCGTCTATTACGACGTCCACGCGCATCCCTGGGCACCGACCGCCAGCGAGGCCGCCCAGGCCGCGCACGTCCCCGGCGACCGCCTCGCCAAGGCGGTCCTCTTGCAGGACGGTGCCGGGCCGGTGCTCGCGGTGCTGTCGAGCACCCATCAGGTGAGCGAGGAACGCGCCGGCCACGCGCTGGACCGCTCGCTGGAGCTGGCACCGGAGGATCAGATCGCGGTCTACTTCGCCGACTGCGCGCCCGGCGCCGTGCCCGCCCTCGGCGCCGCCTACGGCGTCGAGACGGTGGTGGACCGCTCGCTCGACACCAGCGAGACCGTCTACTTCGAGGCCGGCGACCACAAGCACCTCGTCGCGGTCAGCGGTGGCGACTTCCACCGCCTCTTGGGCGGCGCCCGCTGGGAGAGCTTCAGCGTGCGCCGCTGAGCGCGGCGGCGGCGAACGCGACGCGCGTGCCGCCAGCGGTGGAGCGCAGGCGCCGGCACTCACGCGGGATTAGCGAGATCTTCACGAATCCGGCGCAGCATCGCGTCTCGATTGCCACATCGAATCGTGAGCGGTGCTGCCCATGCTGGAACACCATGCCGCTTTTTACATCGCCGACGCGCGCATCGCCGTGCCCCCAGCGCGCGACGCCGGCGGTGGCCTGCGGACCCCCGGCGGCCGCTTCGGGACGCCGTCGACACCGGACCGTGCCGGGTCGATCCGGCCGCGCCCCCCGGCGGCAGCATCCGAGGGCGAGGAATTCGGGGTGGAGGAGAGGCCGCTGCCGTTGTCGCTGCGGCTCGCCTTCATCGTCACGGCCAGCCTGGCGCTTTGGGCCCCAATCGTCGCCGCGGCGCGCGCGCTGATCTGAGACGACCGCGCGCGTCCCCGTTCTTCTCCCGATCCCGGCCGCAGCGGTGCCGGATACGGCATCGATTGGACGCGCACGGGCGGCTTCATGCGCCGGTGGGCGCTCCCGGCTCGGCACGCGCGTGCACGGGCCATACCTCGAGGACCGCGGCGGCGACGATGAGCCCACCGCCAATAGCGGTCGCCGGGCCCAACGCCTCGCCCGCCAAGAGCGCCGCCGAGACGACACCCACCACCACCTCGCTCATCTGCAGCATGCCCAGCCGTGCCGGCTCGATGCGCGTGGCGGCCCACAGCAGGACCATCAACGACAACCCCCACCACAGCCCGGCGGCGAGCCCCACCCAAACCCACGCGGCCGGACCGGGGGGCGCTGGCGGCGCTGCCGGCGCAGCGGCGAGCAGCGGGGTCAGGGCGAGCGCCGTCGCCAAGCCGCCGAGGGCGAACACGAAGGCGGCGGCATCGGCGGCGAGGCGGCTTCGCGTCCGGATGCCGGTGGTGGCGAACGACCACAACAGCCCGGACAGCAGGCCGAGCCAGTCGGCGGCGCTCTGCGGCAGCGGCGCTTCGCCGTCGGCACCGAGGACGAGCCCGAGCCCGGCGAGCCCGAGGCCGAGCGCGACATAGCGCAGGCCCGCCGTGGGCCAGCCCAGCCACAGCCGGCCGATCAGGGTGCTCCACACTGGGGTCAGATAGAACAGCAGGATGACGGCGGCGACGCGGCCCTCGACCACGGCGAGCGAGTACAGCGCGAACGACGCCCCACCGAGCGCTGTTGCCGCCAACGCCACGCCGCCGGCGCGAAAGAGCTCCCGGCGGCGCACGACGCCCACAGGTGCGAGCACGAGCGCCGCCACCGCCACGACCACGACCGTGCCCCAGGCACCCGGCGCCCACTCCGCCAACGCCCGGACCGGCAGCCAGTAGAGCCCCCACAGCGCCGCGGCGGCGGCGACCAGCAGGTTGGTCGCGGCGGAGCGGTGCCGGTGCGAGCGCATCGGGCCGCCGCGTCAGGCGTCGCGGCCGTGGCGGCGCAGCTCGGCCCGCACCAGGACGGCGAAAAGGCCTCCCGCCGTACCGGAGAGACCGGATGGCAGCTCGCGGGCGCGCCTCGTATCGGCGCCGACGTGGTGCACGAGGCTGAGCACCCCGGCGACGGCGGCGGCGATGACCAAGCGTCCAAACAAGACCATGTCTCAACGGTTCCCGAAAGGTGGCGGGAACATCCCCCGCGCCGATGTGAACCGTACCGGGTTTGCCGGCTCGGGCGCCGTCCGCCCTTGCGCAGGTCATCTTGAACAGTTGAGGGGGGCTGCTGCCGCCGACCTCGCAGCACGGGAGCAGGAACCATCATGCCGGAGGTCTTCGTCGGCGTCGATGTCGCCAAGGGTTCGCTGGATATCCACCATCCCGGTCGGGGCACCCGCCGGATCGGGAATTCGCCGGCGGCGCTGCGCGCGGCCTTCGGGTCGTTTTCGCGGCGAGCGGTGGCGACGCTCGGCTGCTGCGTGAAGGGCTGCAAGCGCAGGCTGTCGGGTTCAGTCGGGTCAATCCCCGCCGGGCTCGCGACTTCGCCAGGGCGCTGGGTGTGATCGGCAAGACCGATCGCGTCGATGCCCATATGCTCGCCGACCTGCGCACGCTCGCGTCCCGCGGCCACCGCGCCGGTGGCGCCCGCTCGCCGCGCGCTCCAAGCCCAGGCGACGCGTCGCCGCCAGCCGGTCGGGCTCCGCAAGCGGGAAGCGACCCGGCTGCAGCAAACCGCCCGTGCCGAGGCCCGTGCCGACATCAAGAGCCCCGTCACCCTGCTCGACCGCCGGATCGCCAAGGCCGACCGCCGCATGCGCGATCCTCCCAGCATCGCGGCCCTCGCCGTTCTCGCACCCATCGCCCGGGACAGCGGCCGACGCGCCGGGCGGCGAACGATCGGTGGGGGCGACCGATCGTCCGGACGAGGCTGGACATCGCCGACCTTCAAGCGTCGCGTCGCGATGCCGCCTTCCGCGGGCGGCTCGAAGCGGCGGGCAACCGGTGAAGGCCGCGATCATCGCCACCGCCTGCAAGCTCTTGGCGGTCCTCAATGCCATGCTCGCCGCCGGCAGCGACGGTCGACCCGGCACCACGACCCGGGCGTCGAGGCGCGATACCCCCGCAAACCCGCAAAAACAGACGGGCCTGGGACCGTGGTCGCGGTGGACATGTGGACGAGGCCGCGCGTCGTCCAAGCTCCGGCCGCGGGCCGAAGCGGCATATCCACGGCGCCGCCCAAGACAGCGCGTGCCACGAAAAAGACCTTGTGGACTACCGTTGCCGGGAAACCCGGCGCGGTTCAGTGCCGTTTCGCAAGCGAGGGCCGGTGACCGGACCGCGGTCGCTGCGCCCAGCCGTCGGAGGTGCGAGCCATGAAACCACTGTCGTCGGAGTCGATACGGCGGATTCTCGGCAGCGTCGACGAGCAGACGGCGGCCGCCATCCTCGCTACCGGCGCCACCGACGACGAGCTGTTGGAGGCCGTCGCCTGGGTTCACGCCGATGACGCCATGATGGACAATCTGCGCCGGATGCCCGCGGGCCGCGTCGGCCAGCTCGTCGAGATCCTGCAGCCGACCCCGCCGCTCGAGGAGTGAGCGACGGTGTTGGCGGGCCACGGAGCGAGGCCGACATGAACCTGGAACTCGTCTACTTCGCCAATCCGATGTGCTCGTGGTGCTACGGCTTCCACGCCGGTTTCGCGGCCGCGCTCGGCGCCCGCACCGCGGCGGTGACCGCCACCGTCGCGCTCGGCGCGCTGCGCGAGGACACCGAGCCCTTGCGTGACGAGCAGAAGGCCTATCTGCGCGACGCCTGGGCGCGGGTCGCCGCCATGTCCGGACGGCCGTTCGACGTCGCTCTGCTCGAGCGAACCGATTTCGTCTACGACACGCGGCCGGCGAGCCGTGCCGTCGCCGCCGTCCGCGCCGCCATGCCGGCGCAGACGCTCGCCTTTCTGGGCGCGGTCCAGACCGCCTTCTACCGCGACAATCGCGACGTCACCCAACCCGCGGTATTGGCGGAGATCGCGGCCGAGGCCGGGCTCGCTCCGGCCATCGTCGAGGCGGCACTCGCCGATCTGGAGACCGGCGACGCCCTCGCCGCCGAGAACGCCGAGGTGGCCCGTCTCGGCGTCACCGGCTATCCGACCCTGCTCGCCCTCACCCGCCCCAAGCCGCGCGTGATCGCCCTCGGCTTCCAGCCGCCCGCCGCCGTCGCCGCCGCGATCGACGAGGCGCTCCGCGCCGCCGCCTGATCGGGGCCGCCGCCTGATTAGGGCGCGCCGGCGGCGAGCCAGGCGGCGACGGCGGCATCGAACTCGCGGCGATAGGCCGCGACCGCGGCGTCGGGCGCCGCCGGCAGGCGACCGAGCGTCGCCGCGAGCTCGAAGAAACCCCGTTGCGGCAAGTCACCGCCGGTCTTGCTGACCACGAGCGCCGCGATCAGCGGGCGGCCGCGCTCGACGTCCTCGCGCATGGTCGTTTCCAGCGCGAGGGTCAGGCGGTGGATCGTGTGCGGCGGTCGCAGCCCCAGCCCGTTGGCCAGCTCGCGGTAGGTCAACGGCACCTGGGCGGGCTGGAGGTTCTGCAGATGCGCCCGCACCCGCGCCGGCAGGTCGGCGTCCTCGACCCTCATGACGCCGCCCTGGTCCGCGCCGGGTCGAAGGGCCGCCCTGCGTCCGCCTCGACCATCCGCTCGATGGCGGCGCGGTCGGCGAGGCCGTCGGGCTGCGCCGGTGTGGGATAGCTGCGGGCGAAGGCGAGATAGCGCTCGCGGGCGACGGCGTAGAGGCGCTCGAGCTCGCCCAAAGGGTCGGCGTGGTCGTCGGCGCGCAGGTTCAAGCGCTGGAAGGGCTCGGGCCCCTGGATGGCGAGGGCCGCCGATTGCCGGCCGCGGTGATCGCCGCCGGCGGCCTCGCCGGCGCGCATGGCGGCGAGCAGGCGACCGGGCAGGTCCGGGCCCGTCCCCGCGCGGAAGCTGGCGAAGGTCTCGGCCACGACCGCGGCGCCCGCCAGCATGTTGCCGGCGACGCTCAGGTCGTCGGCCGTACGATGGCCGCACCAGTCGACGCAGCGCTCGCCGGTGAACGCAGCGGTGCGGCCGTCCCAGGCCAGGACGTGGAGCTGGCGCTGGTCGCTCGCCGCATCGGCGCGCCGGAGGCGCTCGACGACCGCCTCCGGCGCCAAGCCCTCGCGCAGCGCCTCGAGGGCGCGGCGGCCGTTGGCGGGGTTGATCAGCGCCTGGGTCGAGACGAGGCCGACACGGCCCTCGCTCCAAAGGCAGATATGGCCGACGGCGAAGAAGCGGCTGGCGACGGCCATGCCGCACCAGCCGGTGTCCGGGTCGCGGGCGAGGATCGAATAGGTCATGACGGCCCCGGTCCTTCGTCAGCTGACGCAGCGGAAGGGATAGCGAAAAACACCCGCGCTGGCGAAGCTCTCGCCACGCGACGGGCTGCGGGCGGGCTCGCGCACCGAGGCCGGCCACCCCGCCGGCGTCGCCCCCGGGCACCGCCCGCGGCGGCGGGAGGCGCACGCCCACCAGCGCGCAGAGAGCCGCCGCCTCGCCGGGCGTGGTCAGATCACCGACCCGGCGCCTACTCTCAGTCGACGGTCCGCGGCGGCGACGCACGCCGGCACCGAAGATCCCCACCGCAACATCGCCACCTTCACGGCGAAGACCCAGCTGCACAAGCCGGTGCACGACCGAGCCTCCGCGCACCACCTCGGTGTCGTCGAGGCGACGCCCAGCCTCGACATCGCCACCAAAAACCGCCCCACCGGCGCCGACAACCTGAGCGGGCGGCTCGGCGACGGCGCGGGGAGCCTCGAAACGAGCCTCGCGTTCGACACGCCGGGGGACCGCTTCAGGTCGCGCTCGGCGACGTCGACACTTTGATCACCCGAGGGGGTACGGTCCGATCCGCCAGGGCGCGGGGTGCCGGAGCGGACCGCTCGCCCGGGTCACGCGCGGAGCCTGCCCGATAGGTCGCGTGCCACGACCCGCGGCGCGCTCAGGGACGGGATCAAACCGGTCGGCGGGCCCCGACGTCCGCGCCGGCGGCAGTTGGGCGGCGCGCCGCCGCGCCAGCTCCTCGTCGACGACCTCGGCCCGCTCGAGGTTCTGGGCGAGGGTCCAACCGTTGGCGGTGAGGCACGTGCCGTGCAGGCGCTCGTCGATGCGGGTCAAGAGCACGCGCCGGCCGCCGGCGTAGGCGAAGCCCTCCATCGGGCAGCGCTCGGCCGACGGGCGGATGTTGGCGAGCACCGGTGCCACGCGGCGCGCCCGCTCGACGTCGTCGAGCCCGAACGCGGCGTCGCCGGCCCGGCGCGCGAGCGCGGTCAGGTCAAGGAGCGCGTTCGTCCTGCCGTCCCGCGGCCGCCGCCGTCGCCAGCGGGCCGCTGTCGCCCGTCGGGATCGGCGACGTCCCGGGTAGGGTCACCCCGAGCGTCGCGGTGATCGCCGTCATCGTCGAGCCTGCGCCCATGGTCCTCGAGTGACCAACGCAGCGGGTGGTGCCGGCCTCGATGTCGCCCCAGTCCTCCGGCGTGATCGGGCCGGTGCGGAGCTCGTCACGAGATTTCCAGGTGTCCGAGCCCGAGCCCTGCGTCCGGGCCTTCCCGTGCCCCCGACAGCATCGCCCCCGCCGGCACGAAGATGGCGCGCAGCCCCATCGAGATCGCGCCCCTCGGCTAGGCCGGCGTGGTCTTCTGGCAGCCGCCCAAGAGCGCCGCGCCGTCGACCAAGTGCGAGCGCGACAGCTTCTCGGTCTCCATCGCCGAGAAGTTGCGATAGCGCATCGTCGGCGGCTTCACGAACGGCTCCGCCAGCGACATCGCCGGCAGCTCGATCGCAACGCCGCCCGCCAGCAGGATGCCGCGCTTGACGGCCGTGACGCGCTCGGAACGTGGGCGTGGCAGGGGTTGATGTCGGACCAGCTGTCGACGCCGGCGAGGACCGGCCTGCCGGCCCGGTCCTCGGGCCCGCAGCCCATCGGCATCGCCCGCGAGCGATGGCCGAAGGCGCGCGGGTCTCGCGCTGCGAGCCAGCGCCGGCTCTGCCAAGGCTCGGGCGCGCGTTCATCGCCGTCCCCCCGATCGCGGCCGCTTCTTCGGTTTTTGCTGCGTGATCACCGCGGTGATGGCGGCGAGGCCGGCCATCGGCGGCAGGATCCACGTCGGTCCGCCATAGCCCCAAAACGGCTTGTCGTCGACGAAGGAGGCGCCGGTGGCGTAGACGACGTAGAGGCCGACCCAGGCGGCGAAGTTGAGCGCCCAATGCTTGAGATAACGCACGACCGCCTCACGCCCCGGCGGCGGTGTCGAGCAGGCGGCGGTAGGGCACGTCGTATTTGCCGAGGTTGCGGACGTAGCGGCGCGGCTCGGCGGAGACGATCTCGGCGGTCGCCACCTCGACGTGGTCGAACCAGCGGTTCGGATCGCGCCCGCACGCCGCCGCGGGCTCGCGGGCCCGGGCGATGTTGCCGGGTCCGGCGTTGTCGGCGACGAGCGTGAACCGCGCCTGCTCGGCCGCGTCCTCGCGCAGGGGCGCGGTGAAGACCATCGGCGCCGAGCGTTGGGGGGTGACGGCGAGGTTCGCCACCGCGACCTCGCCCCGGCCGGCGAGTAGCCGGGCGACGAGCCGATCGCGCGGCTTTTGCACGAAGACGACGCCGATCGGGCTCGCCAAGCGCTCGTTCGCGAACGTCTCGAAGAGCTCCATCGCCTCGTGGGCGAGCCCGCGCGCCTCGCCGTCGTCGAGGTCGACATGGATGCGGTTGTGGGCGCTAAGCACCAGGATCACCTCGCACTCGACCATCCCGGCCAAATCCCGCGCTGCAGGGTGCCCTCTTGGTGTCGATCAGTCTGCGACCGAGCGCGGCGAAGACCTGATCGGCAGCCGCGGCGCCCGCCCAGGCGCGGATACCGACGACCGCTGCACGGCCGCGGGAGCCTCAAAGCTCCGCGAACAGGTCGGTGGAGAGGTAGCGCTCGGCGAAGGAGGCGACGATCGCCACCACCGTCTTACCCGCCATCTCGGGCCGCTGGCCGATCTCGATGGCGGCGGCGACCGCCGCACCCGAAGAGATCCCGACGGGGATGCCCTCGAGGCGAGCGAGGGCGCGGGCGGTCGTGAAGGCGGTCTCGTTGCCGATGCCCAAAACCTCGTCGATGAGGTCGGTGTCCAGCACCTCCGGCACGAAGCCGGCGCCGATGCCCTGGATCTGATGGGCGCCGGGCCGCCCGCCGGTCAGCACCGGGCTGTCCTCGGGCTCGACCGCCACGATCCGCACTCCCGCTCGGCGCGGCTTCAAGACGCGGGCGACGCCGCTGAGCGTGCCGCCGGTGCCGACGCCGGCGACGAAGACGTCGACGTCGCCCGCGGTGTCCGCCCAGATCTCCTCGGCGGTGGAGACGGCGTGGACGTCGGGGTTGGCCGCATTGTCGAACTGCTGGAGCATGACCGCGCCGGGCAGGGTGGCCGCGAGGTTCGCCGCGCGCTCGATCGCCCCGGCCATGCCGCGCTCGGCCGGGGTCAGCTCCAACTCGCAGCCCATAAGGCGCAACATCTTGCGCCGCTCGATGGACATGCTCTCCGGCATCGTCAAGATCAGCCGATAGCCCCTGGCCGCGGCGACGAAGGCGAGCGCGATGCCGGTATTGCCGGAGGTCGGCTCCACCAGCGTGGCGCCGGGCTGGAGCCGGCCCTCGGCCTCGGCCGCGCGGACCATCGCCAAGGCGATGCGGTCCTTCAGCGAGGCCAGCGGGTTGAAGAACTCGAGCTTGACCAGGATGCGCGCCTTGCACCCCTCGGCCTGCGGCAACCGATTGAGCCGCACCAGCGGGGTGCCGCCGATGGTCTCGGTGATGTCGCCGAAGACGTGGCCGACCGCGGGCCGGAGCCCGAAGCGCGCCTCGTCGCTGCCGTCCATGTCGAAGACCCCCCAGCGCCCTGCGTTGCCGTGGTGATGCGCAGATCAGATGACGAAGTCGACGCCCTTTTGCGCCTCCGAGGCGACGTGCTTGTCGGCGGCACGTCGACACAGGTCGTCGATGGTCACGGCGTCGAGACGCTTCATCAAGTCGGCCTCGACCTCGTCCCAAAAGGGCTGCACGACCGCCTCGCCCAGGGCCGAGCTGGCGCGGCCGTCGTCGTCGGCGACCTGGCCGTCGAGCCCGCGGACCACCCGCACCACGTCGCCCACGGCGATGCGCCGGCGCTCGCGGGCGAGGCGGTAGCCGCCGCGCGGCCCGCGCACGCCCCTGAGGATGCCGGCGCGCACCATCTGCTGCATGACCTGCTCGAGATAGCGCCGCGGCAGGTTGAGCCGGCGCGCGATGTCGTGGCTCTGCACCGGCTCGGCGCCGCCGTGATAGGCGATGTCGCAGACCGCCTCGAGGGCGAGTGCGAGCTTCTTCGACGGCCGCATCATGTCGATCGATCCCCGCTGGTGGTAACGTCGGCGGCGCCGCGGGGCGCGAGCCCGGTGGACCCGAAGCCGCCGGCGCCGCGGGCGCTCGCGGCGGCCTCGACCGGGCCTTCGACGAGCCGGGCGTCGAGCACGGGCGCGAACACGATCTGCGCGATCCGCATGCCGGGCTCGATGACGATCGGCTCGGCGCCGAGGTGCACCATCGCCACCATCAGCTCGCCGCGGTAGTCGGCGTCGATCGTGCCGGGCGCGTTGACGACGGTGAGGCCGAAGCGCAGCGCCAGGCCCGAGCGGGGCCGCACCTGACCCTCGAAGCCCGCCGGGATCGCCAGCTTGAGCCCGGTCGGCACCGCCGCGCGCTCGAGCGATTGCAGCGTCAGCGGCGCGGCCAGGGCGGCGTGCAGATCGAAGCCCGCGGCGAGCGCCGTCGCCTTCGCCGGCAACGGCAGGTGCCGGCCGTGCGGCAAGCGCTCGACGGTGACGGCCGCGCTCAATCGGCCCCCGCCGCGGCGGTGTCGTGCGCTGCGAGCGTGTCGGCGATGCGCGCGGTGAGCCGGGCGGCAAGCTCGGTCTTGGCGAGCTCGGGCCAGGGCTCGGCCCCGCCCTCGCGGGTGAAGAGGACGACCCGGTTGCGCGCACCGCCGAACGTGCCCGTCGCCGGCGAGACGTCGTTGGCCAAAAGCCAGTCGCAGCCCTTCTTGGCGAGCTTGGCGCGGGCGTGGCGCTCGACGTCCTCGGTCTCGGCCGCGAAGCCCACGACCAGCCGCGGCCGCCGCGGTCCTGGCCGGGCCAGGCTCTTGAGGATGTCGGGGTTGGCGGTGAGCGCGATGGCGGGCGCCGAGCCGTCGTCCGGCTTCTTGAGCTTGGCGTCGCGCACCTCCGTCGGGCGCCAGTCGGCGACGGCGGCGGCGCAGACGGCGATGTCCGCCGGCAAGGCGGCCTCGACGGCCGCGGCCATCTCGCGCGCGCTCTCCACCGCCACCACGCGCACCCCCGCCGGCGGCGGCAGCGCCACCGGCCCGCTCACCAGCGTCACCTCGGCGCCGGCGCGGGCGAGCGCCTCGGCGATCGCGTGCCCCTGCCGGCCCGACGAGCGGTTGGCGAGGAAGCGCACCGGGTCCAGCGGCTCGTGCGTGGGCCCGCTGGTCACCACCGCGCGCCGGCCGGCGAGGCGGCCGGCGCCGGGCCCGAGGCGGGCGAGGATGGCGTCGAGGATGGCCGCCGGCTCCGCCATCCGCCCGGTGCCGACCTCGCCGCAGGCCATGTCGCCGCCCTCGGGGCCGACGATCGCGACCCCGTCGGCGCGCAGCTGCGCGACGTTGCGGCGGGTCGCCGGGTGGTCCCACATCACCGGGTTCATCGCCGGCGCGATCAGCACGGGCTTGTCGGTGGCCAACAGGGCGGTGGTCGCGAGATCGTCGGCGTGGCCGCCCGCCATCTTCGCCATCAGATCGGCGGTCGCCGGCGCGACGACGACGAGATCGGCCTCGCGCGACAGCCGGATGTGGCCCATCTCGGCCTCGTCGGTGAGCGAGAAGAGGTCCTCGTAGACCTTGTCGCCGGCGAGACTGGCGAGCGACAGCGGCGTGACGAACTCGCGCCCCCCGCGGGTCAGGATCGCCCGCACCGCGAGCTCGCGCTCGCGCAACCGACGGACGAGCTCGAGCGTCTTGTAGGCGGCGATACCACCGCCGACGACGAGAAGCACCCGGTGATGACGCGCAGTCGACGTGGGCAAGGAAATTGGCCACCCTTGCGGCGTTGAACGTCGGCATTACACCAAAGGCTCAGGGCTGTGAAGGACCGTGACGCGGCGCCGCGTCGAAGCCCGCCCGGCGAGGCCGGCGCCGCGAGGCGCGCCCTTCCCCGCCCCCGCTCGGCCCAGACCCGCGCGCAGCGCCGGATAGAGCGCTCGGAACGCGGCGAGGCGGTGGCGGTAGGCGGGAGCAAGGCACGGGTCGGGCGCGATCACGGCGGCGCGGGCGGTGACCCGAACCAAGCGTCGTCCGCCGGGATGCCGGCCGCCTTCATCGCCAGTCGCACCGCGCCGAAGGCGGCGTCGACGTCGCCGGCGGCGGGAAGCCCGATCGGCCGCTCCAGAGCCCTCGCCGGGACCGGCAGCCAGAAGGTCGAGCCCCGGCCGTCGCCGACGGCGGTGATCGCCGCGACCTCGCTGCCTTCGGCGGCGAGCGCGTCGAGACCGTCTTTTAAAGCGAAGGCCACAGCCTCGCGCCCGGCGTGGGTGAGCGCGGCGCGGTCGGCCTCGTGGCCCGGCCCGGCGAACGCGCCGCATACCGTCGCCCCGGGACGGCGGTCCCTTCGACCCGTGCCGGCAGCCGGCGCTCGTCCCGTTCCGTCGCGTCCGTCGCCGGCGGCTTCTGCCGGTGTCGTGCTCGGCAGCGCAGCGAGGCGCGAGGCGCCACCCGAAGCGGCCGGCACAGAGCGGTTCAGGCGGCGCGTTCGCTCCGGGTCGCCGCGACGCGACCGCAAAAGTCCAGGATCGGCGCCGCCGCCCGCGGCCAGTCGGGCTCGAGCATCATGGCGTGGGCGAGGCCGTCGAGGATCACAGGGCGGACGCCGTACCATGTCGCCGTCGCGCGGACGTCGTCCGCCGGCACGAGCCGGTCGAGCGCGCCGCCGACGACGGCGACGGGCGGCAGCCCCAAGGGCCAGGGCGCGATCGGCCGCCCGCCCAGGAGCTCCAGGCCGACCAGCGGGCTCTCGTCGTGGGCATCTTCGAGGAAGGCGCGAAAGGCGTGCTCGTCGATCGCGTCGGTGAAGAGCGCGCGGCGCATCGCGGTGGCATCGACCGCGGCCACCCCGACGGTGTTCAACAGCCAGAGCTGATGAAAGAGAGCCGGGTCGTCGGCCATCAGCCGCAGCGTCGACGGGCCCAGCCCCCAAGGCGGCGCGCTCGCCAGGAGGACCGCTCCCGCCGGCCGGCCGCCGGCGCGCAGATGGGCCTGCAGCACCGCGCCGCCCATGGAAAAGCCGACGACGATCGTGGGCCGCGCGATCGCCGCGAGCGCGGCCCTGAGATCGGCGACGTAGTCGGCGAGGGTGAAGGTCTTGAGCCACTCGCGCCCGTCGCTGCCGCCGTGGCCGCGCAGCGACAGGGCGTGGGCGCGAAAGCCGGCGGCGGCGAAGGCGCCGAGGAAGTGCTCGGCGAAGATCCGCGCACCGGTGCAGATGCCGTGGACGAACAGCACGTCCACCGGCTGCGCCGCGCCCCGCGGCAGCGCGGTCAGGGTTTCGAGGTTGAAGCCGTCGACGCGCGTCGCCGTCGGCACGTGCACGCTCATGCCCGCTTCACCGTGAACGCCGCGATCCGCTGGGCCGCCTGGTCGTAGACGCATTCGAAGGTGAAAGGCCGCCATTCGGCGCCCCGGCTGTAATACCGCCCGGAACCCACGACCCGAACCCGATCCTCCTCCGCCGGGAAAGCGGTCAGACTGGCGTCGTCCGCCTGCACGCGCTCGACGCCCTCGATCTGCCGCGGCACCTCGCCGAAGACCGCGATGGTGCAGGCGCTCGCATGCGCCGTCCTGAGGTCGGCGGGCTCGCCGCCCTCGGCGATCTCGGCGGCCGGCATCGGTGGCGGTGCCGGCAAGGTGCGCGTCTCGGACGCCGTGCCGACGGGCGGTTCCGAGCCGGCGCAGGCGGCGAGCGCGAGCGCGCCCAGAACGGCGGCGGCGCGGCGAGCCATCAACCTCTCCTCTCGACGTTTGCAGCCTGACTACCCCATCCGCCGGCCAACCGCCAACCGCCAAGCGGCCAGCCGGAGCAGAACGCCACGCGCGCCGGCGCCGTTCCGCGTCTTGCCTTCGGCATTGGAAATGCGCATCTTCATGCGGGCACGGCCGGCGTTCGACGTCGGCCGTTCGTTCGTGACGGCGGGTTTGCGCGGGGAGAAGCGGATGCGGCGTTGGTGGTGGCTACCGGCTGTGCTCGCAGGCGTCTCGGGCTTCGCGCCGATGCCGGCACAGGCCGCCGACAGCGAAGGCCGCTTCGCGGGTCACGGCTGGGCCGCCGGCCGCTGCGAGGCGCTGATCAGCGCGGTCGAGAGTGAGGAGAGCGTCGACCGCCCGCTCTTCGTGGGCTGGATCGCCGGCTACCTTACGGGCGCCAACGTCTATCAGGACGATACCTTCGACATCGCCCCGTTGGCGCCGCCGGAGATCATCGCCAACATCGTCATGCAGCAGTGCGAACGGAATCCGGACGCCGCCGTGGTGGAGGTGATGGTGCCGTTGGCCGAGGAACTCTCGAACCAGCGCCTGCGCTCGGGCCGCCCCGTGCTGGACCTCAGCCACGAGGGCCGCACGGTGCGCGTCCATCAGGAAATCTTCCGGCGGACTCAGGGGGCGCTCAAGGAACTCGGCTTCTACGATGGGGCCGTCGACGGCGCCTACGGGCCGCAGAGCCGGCGCGCCCTGACCTCTTTTCAAGAGGCCCGCGGCCTCGAACCGTCGGGGCTGCCCGACGAGCGCACGCTCGTCGAGCTCTTCTTCAACTCGAGCGACGGCGGTGTCGCTGGAGGTGGCGATGGCTGAGCCGATCTCGACGCCCGGCTTGCCGTTCTTCTTCTTCGGCACGCTCATGGACGTCGACGTGCTCAGCCTTGTGGTGGCGCGGCCGGTAGCGACCCGGGAGCTCGGCGAGGCGTGGCTGTGGGGCTATCGGCGCCACGCCGCCCGCAACGCCCCCTACCCCGTGCTGCGCCCGCATCGCGCCTGCCACGTCAAGGGCCGGCTCTTTCAACCCCGCAGCGCCGACGAGCGCGCCCGCGTCGACCATTTCGAATCGGAGGAGTACGCGCCGGAGATCCTGCGCGTCCAGCAGGGCACCCGCATGGTCGCCGCCAACTGCTATCTCGACCTCGACGACGTCTTCGACGTCGCCGATGCGGACTGGTCGCTGCACTGGTTTCAAAGCGTCGAGAAGCCGCGCTATCTGGCGGCGTGCGACGGCTGGATGGCCGATTACGCGACGCTCGCCTGAACGGCCGGTCCGGGCTCGGCTTGCGTCGCCACGAACGAGACTAGGCTCAGGCCGCGCGCGGCAGCAACGCGGCGGCGGCCTCGTCGAGGAGCGCCGCGCCGGCATCGGCGTCGCGCATGCCCTCGCTCAGCGTGCGCCGCCAGCGACGGGCGCCCGGTCGCCCCTGGAAGAGGCCCAGCACGTGGCGGAGGACCGCCGCCGCCGGCACGCCGTCGCGCCGCCGCGCCTCGATATAGGCGCCGAGTGTGGCCAGCACTTCGGCGTCGTCCCAGCGCGCCGGCGGGCGGTCGAGCGCCGCGGCCACGAGCGTCGGCAGCGCGCCGGGGTTCTGATAGGCCGCGCGGCCGACCATGACGCCGTGCGCCCAGGTCCGGGCGGCGCCTATCCCCTCGGGTGTGCGCAGACCGCCGTTGACGACGACCCGCAGCTCGGGGTGGCGCGCCGCCAGGCGTTCGACGACGTCGTAGCGCAGGGGCGGCTTCTCGCGGTTCTCCTTCGGGCTCAACCCCGCGAGCCAAGCCTTGCGGGCGTGCACGATGAAGGTCTCCACGCCGCTCTCGGCGCAGCTGGCCACGAAGCGCTCGAGAAAGGCGTCGTCCTCGCTGTCGTCGACGCCGATGCGGCACTTCACGCTGACCTCGCGGCCGGTGGCCTCCCGCATCGCGGCGAGCACCTCGCGCACGCGTTCGGGCTCGCGCATCAGGCCCGCCCCGAAGCGCCCGCGCTGCACCCGGTCGGAGGGGCATCCGCAATTGAGGTTGTAGCCGTCGTAGCCCCAGGGCTCGGCCGCGCGCACCGCCGCAGCCATCTCCTCGGGCTCGCTGCCGCCGAGCTGCAGCACCACCGGGTGCTCGGCCGCGTCGTGGTCGAGCAGACGGGCTCGGTCGCCGTAGAGGATCGCCCCGCACGTCACCATCTCGGTGAAGAGCAAGGCCTCGGGCGCGAGCAGCCGGTGGAACCAGCGGCAGTGCCGGTCCGTCCAATCCATCATCGGCGCCACGCTGAAGCGATGGTCGAGGCGGGCAGGCCGATTCCGTCGTTTTTCAAGAGCTTCGGTCACCGTGAACGGACGCGGATCTTTCAATTGCGGGTTGAGACGGTCTCGAACCGAAACGCGGCGTGAGCCGAAATCACGTGGCGGACCGTGCGCAAGATGGCGTCGATCAGGCGGCGGGGCAATGGCTGGCGGGCGCAGATCCGCCGCTCCGGACGACAGCCGGTAGCCACGGCGCGGAGCGTGGTGCAGGAGGCCGCGCGCAAGTTTGGTGGTGGTCCCGTCGATGAGGCGCCTGGCCGCGGTCACAAAGGTGCGCCCGCCTACGGGAGCCCGGCGCTCACGGAGATTGACGACGAGGCCCGAGACCGCGCCGGCGATCGCCTCGTCGACGTGCACCCCCGCCGGTCGGCTCAGGCGGAGGACCGGGTCCAAGACGGTCGGCAGCGACACGGCACCCTAAGACCACGCGCCAAGCCCGCGAACTCGCCGAGCTTGGCGGTGCCGAGCTGGAGCGGGCGTCACGGGCGTGCCGGCCCGCCCAGACATTGGGCCATCACCGTGATCGAGCGCGCCGCGCCGGGCGTCGCCATGCGACACCCGGCAGGTGCGCCGCTGGTTGCGGGCGTGGTTCGCGCCGAAACGGAGGTGGGCCTAGCGCCAGCCGCCGAGCGCGCCGTCGTGGATCTGGGCTCCAGCTTGCGCAAGCTCTCCAGGGCACCACCGCGAGTGCCGCGACGATGGCCCTGCTTCGCACGGAGACGGGCGGCGCGGCCTCGGGCGAGATCGCCGCCACGGCGCGGATGGCAGGCTCTCAAGGCGCCAGCGCTCCGCTGGATGCTCGAGACGTCGTCAGCGTCGCGCCGGCGACGACGGCGACCCGGCCGCGCCGGTCACGCCGGCGCGGCCGAACGCGTCGCCCGCGCCGTCTCACGGTGCGTTGCTCGAGGCGCGATCCGCTGCGGGAGCCGCCGTGGGGGGCTCCTCGAGCTTCACGACCGGGCAGGCGCCGGACTTGTCGCAGCCGGCGCAGCCGCCGCAGCCGCTCTTCTTGCGCTTGGCGAAGCCGCGGACGAGATAGGCCAGCCCGCCCGCGGCGACGATCGCGACCAGGGCCCATTCGGTGAGGCCCATCGCCGCTTCGGCGCCGAGGTCGACCGGTGGGGGGGATGTCCCGTCGCTCATGCGCGTTTCTCCAGCGTAGCGGGCGCCGGCATGGCCGTGAGGCGACGCCCGGCGAGGCCGACGGTGAGCAGGAGAGCCAGGGCCGAGAAGTAGACGAGCGACATCGTCTCGAGGCCCGTGAGGCCGAGCGCCGTGCCGGCGGTGAAGACGAGGCTTGCCACCGTGAGCCCGAGGATCGTCGGGAAGATGATCGAGAAGGCCATCCAGGCGTAGGACCCGGTCTGCACCCGCACCATGATCGTCGTGGCGAGGCACGGCGGATAGAGCGCGAAGAAGAGCATGAGCGCCACCGCGGTGATCGCGGTGCGCCCGGCCTCCCGCTGCTCGGCACCCATGCGCTCCTCCAGCTGCTGGTTTTCGCCGTCGCCCTGATCGAACAGGACACCGAGGGTGGCGACGCTGCTCTCGCGGGCGGCAAAGGAGCTCAAAAGTGCCACGTTGATCTTCCAATCGAAGTCGGCGAACTGCGTCGCCGGCTCCATCGCCCGGCCGATGTGGCCCAAAAAGCTGTTCTCGATCCGCTCCTCGCGCATCTCGCGGCGGAGCGTCTTGCGGGTGGTGGCGAGCTGGCGCAGCGCGCCCACGGCGGCGCGCTGCTCGGGTTCGCGCGGCGGGGAAAGGAAGGGCCAGAACTCCGGATGGCGCTCCTCGTAGCGCTCGGCGAGCCGCGTGGCCGCCTCGCGCGAGCGGACGTTGAGCCGGGCGGAGCTGAAGCTCGTGTAGACGTTGACCAGCTCGACGAGGCGGTCGGGCTCGTCGACGGCGGCCCGCAACGGGTTGCCCTCGAGCGCCGTATAGAAATCCGCGATCGCCGCCTCGGCGCGCTCTTGGTAGTGCGCCTGCCGCTCGGGCGCGATGCCCGGGAACTGCAACAGGACGTAAACGACCGCGGCGACCGCGACGACGACCGTGCCCACCTTGCGGATGTAGAGCCAGGTGCGCTCGAGCGCGCGGCGCAGCACGCCCTTGAGGGTCGGCAGGTGGTAGCGGGGCAGCTCCATGACGAAGGGGGCGGTCTCGTGGCCGCGCAGGAGCGTGACCGTCAACAGCTTGGCGACCAGCAAGGCGGCGAAAACGGTGATGGTCGACAGGTAGAAGAGGACCAGGGCCTTGTCGTTCGGGAAGTAGATGGCGATCAGGAGCGTGTAGAGCGGGATTTTCGCCATGCAGTTCATGAAGGGCACGGTGAGGATCGTCGCCATCCGGGCGCGGTGGTCGGGGATGCCCTTGGTCGCCATCACCCCCGGGACCGCGCAGCCGCCGGCGAAGACACCCGCGAGCACGAAGGGCAGCGTCGATTGACCGTGCAGGCCGAAACGGTGCAGCACGCGGTCGAGGATCAAGGCGATCCGCGCCATGTAACCGCTGTCCTCGAGGATGGCGATCAGGGCGAACAGGATCAAAAAGATCGGGACGTAGTTCAGCAGCGTGTTGACCGAATCGACCATCCACAGGCCGAGGGAGCGGGCCTGCGGGTCGTGCAGGAAGCCGGGGTCGGGCAGCCAGGCGGCGGCGAGGCTGCGGAACTCGGCGAGCAGCGGCCAGGTCACCTCGGTCAGCCGGTAGCCCTGCACGATCGAGAGTTGGTAGACCGCCCAGATCGTCAGGGCCAGGAACACCGGCGCCAGCCAGCGGTGCAACAAGAAGCGGTCGATGCGCTCGGAGAGCGGGACCCGCCCGCGCTGGTGGTCGACCACCGTGGTGGCGACGACCTCGCCCGCGAGCTGGTCGCGGGTACGGGCGACGTGATCGCCGGCGGCGAGGCCGTGGACCTCAGCAAATGACGTACGCGCCCGGTGCGCGTGGTCGAGCAGCCCGTGAGGGTTGTCGACGTGCGCGGCGAGGCGGTGCGCGGCCTCGGGATCGTCCTCGAGGAGCTTCACCGCCAACCACCGTGGCGGGATGGCGTGGGCGAGCTCACCCGTGGCCGCGAGCGCGCCCTGGAGGGCGACGACCTCGTCCTCGAGCGGACCGTAGTTCAGCGTCGCCCCTTGCGGGCGCGGCCGCGCGGCGACGCGGCCGATCGCGGCGCGGAGCTCGGCGGTGCCGGCGCCGCGCCGTCCCACCGTGGTCACCACCGGCACGCCGAGGCGCCTCTCGAGCGCGGCGCGGTCGATCGCAAGGCCGCGCCGTTCGGCGACGTCCATCATGTTGAGGACGACGACGAGCGGCAGGCCCAGCTCCAGGAGTTGGAAGGTCAGGTAGAGCCCGCGGCGCAGGTTGGTGGCGTCGAGGACGTTGACCACGACATCGGGGCGATCCTCGATGAGGAAACGCTGGGCGACCCGTTCCTCGAGCGAGAAGGCGGTGAGGCTGTAGCTGCCGGGCAGGTCGACGACCTCGACCTCGCCGCGCTCGCCGCGATAGCTGCCCGATTTCTTGTCGACGGTGACGCCGGGGTAGTTGGCGATGTGCTGCTGCACACCGGTGAGCGCGTTGAAGAGCGTGCTCTTGCCGGCGTTCTGCTGGCCGGCTAGGGCGACCAGTAGGCGCGTGCGGCCTTCATCAGCCATCCTCCACCCCCACCATCGCCGCCTCGCGGCGCCGGAGCGTCACGAAGGTGTCGCCGATGCGGATCTCGATCGGATCGCGCAAGGGCGCGCTTCGGATCACGGTCGCCTCGGCACCCGGCAGGATGCCGGCGTCCAACAGGCGCTGGCGGATGCCGCCGCCGCCGCGCAGGCACTGGATTCGACAGGCGCACCCAGGCGGGACATCGTTGAGCGAGCGGAAAGGGCAGGCCTCGGCCGCCGCCACCTCCGCGCAGCAGCCGCCGCAGTCGCGCCGCCGCCGGCGCCGCCGTCCCCAGCCGCGTCCGCGGAACCATCCGTCCATCATCGCGCGTCGCTCTCCCTCAACGGGCAACCGCCCGCCCCTTGGCCGTGGCGGGCGGCGCCCCTGCAAGCTCGGATCAATCCTGTGCCCGCGCGGTCAGTCCAGCGCGTGGGCCCGTACCCAGAGTACCGCGTCCTGGCTCAGCTCCTTGCCCTCGTACTCGGTCTCGGGGCCCGAGCCGAGAGCGGCAAAGCCCCAGAAACCCGCGCGCGGAATGCCGAAGGTGAAACGCCCGTCGGCGTCGGTGACGGCGACCAGGGTGCCGCCTGGCGGCTCGGCGATCTCCGGTTCCGCGTCGCCGACGCTCAGGGTCGAGACGTCCGGCTCGACGGCGAGGTACTCGATCTCGACCTCGATGCCGGGCACCGGCTCGCCGTCGCCCATCACCACGCCGCTAAAGGTGGAGCCCGCCACCACGTTGGTGGGCTTGTTGAGCGGGACGATCTCGGTGTCGAGACCCACGGGCTCGCTCCAGCCCGTCGGCAACCCGCCGCGGTTCACATAGGATTTCGTGACCTGCTGGATGTAGATGTCCTCGCTCTCCTCGTAGTAGGGCGCGGGCTCGAGCACGAACGCGTAGTCGCCGGCGCGCCGGACGGGCACGGTCGCCTTGTAGGCCTGTCCCTCGTTTCCGGCGGCCTCGAAGGTCGCGGGCTCGAGCCTGTCCATGAGGTCGGTGCGCTCGCCGCGGAAGACTTGGAAGAACGCTTCCGGCTCGCCCATGTCCATGGCGTGGCCGTTGTCCATCGGATGCCAGAAGACGAGCGCGAAGGGCACCTCGGCCGGTTCCGCGAGGTTCACCTCGGGTGTGTGGACGAGTTGGAAGTGGGCATGTGCCGAGCCCGCCCACAGCGCCGCGGCGGCGACGCCGAGCATCAGTCGCTTCATGGTTTTGTTCCCGAAAAGCAAGCGTTTAGAAGATCTCGTCCCCGGCGACCTCGATGCGGTGCCCCTCGCCGGCGTCGAAGCGGACGGTGTAGTCGCCCTCGGGACGCTCGAATTCGAACTCGCTGTTGGAATTCATCTCACCCTCTTGGACGACATCGCCCTCCCCGTCGAGGACGTCCACGGTGATCCCGGCCGCCGACGAGCCGTCGGAGAACCCGCCCTCGCAGAGGATCTCACCGCCGCCCATGTCGTAGCAGTTGAAGAGCGGGGTGTGCGCCACGGCCGGTGCCGCGAGCGCCAGCAGCGCGACCGTCGACGCGGCCAGGAAGACGTCTCGAAACCTCATGCTCACCTCCTTCTCGGTCGACCGGTGCGTCCGCGCGGGTGTTCACCCGACCGGAACCGGCAGACCGCAAACCTCTATCCCGGCGCCGTGCCGCTATCGCCCCAGCGCGAAGCCTCAGGTGCGCTGCGGCAATCCAGCATCGTTCCGCCGGGTGGAAAGTGGACCGAGGCGGTTCGGATCACCAATACGCCTTTCGCAGAAGGCGGCATGCTCGACACAATCTGGGCGCGAACACGTCATCCCGAGCACGCGCCTCGATGCTGCGCCACCGGCGACGGGGTGGCGGGTGGCGGCGCGCAAACGGCGAATTTCCGGCCAAGGCGCCGCGCGGCCGCGCCATCTACCCTCGCACCGATTCCGACCAAAGGACGGGCGTCTTTCTTGAAGTATTCTAAGTCTACCTTGGAAATAGAACGCTTCCAATATGACCACGACACTTGTCGGTGATTGACCCAGCCACGCCTGCTCGATTACAGGACCAAAAAGGTCCGTATTGCCGCGGCCGGGCCGGCGACCAGCGGAGGGCAGCCGTCGTGACGCCTCGGATACCGTCGTTGATCAGCATGCTGGCGCTCCTGGTCGGTCTCGTCGCCGGCCCGGCGGCGGGCGCGGAGCGCGTGGTCGCCCTCGGCGGCGACGTCACGGAGATCGTGTTCGCGCTCGGCGCGGGCGAGCGTCTGGTCGCCGTCGACAGCACCAGCGACCATCCGCCCGCGGCGGCGAATCTCCCCGACCTCGGCTATTTCCGCCGGCTCGCCGCCGAGCCGATCATCGCCCTCGAACCGGATCTCGTGCTCGCCAGTGCCGCGAGCGGGCCGGCGGTGGTGCGCGAGCAGCTCCGCGCTTCCGGGGTCGCGGTCGCGATCATCCCCGACGCCGGGGGGGGTCGACGGCGTCCTCGCCAAGATCGACGCCGTCGGCCGGGCGCTGCAGCTCGAGGCCGCGGCCGACGCGCTCGCGACCGAGGTCGAGGCGGAGGTCAAGCAGGCCCGCGCCCGGGTGGCGGACGCCGAGCGGCGCCCGCGGGTGCTGTTCGTCTTGAACGTCGGCCGCGGCGCCCCGCTCGCCGGTGGGACGGGCACCTCCGCTGCGGCCCTCATCGACCTCGCCGGCGGGCGCAACGCCGCGGACGGTTTCGACGGCTACAAGCCGCTCTCGCAGGAAGCCGCCCTCGCGGCCGCGCCGGAGGTGGTGCTGGTCCCCGACCACACGCTGGAGGCGGCGGGCGGCCGCGCGGCCTTGTTGGACCGTCCCGAGCTGCGCCACACCCCGGCCGCCGACGCCGGCCGCGTCGTCGCGATGGACGGGCTGTTGCTTTTGGGCTTCGGGCCGCGACTGGGCCACGCGGTGAGCGAGCTCGCCCACGCGCTGCATCCCGACCTCGTTGCGAAGACGCGATGAGCACCGCCGTCCTCGCGAGCGAACTCCGCCTCGCCCAGGCCCTCGCCCAGCGGCGGCGCCGGCGGCTCGCCGTCCTCGCCGC
>JBKHCM010000051.1:0-21565 GCA_046541805.1 Alphaproteobacteria bacterium | reverse complement strand
ACGGTGGGGTCAACCGGGGCGCCGGCCACCGGCAAGGGCGCCGGGCGATGGGCCGCGCGCCGGCCGGCCGGGGCCCGACAACCCGCAAGAGCGCTTCGCCGTCGACGACGGCCGCACGCTCGCCCGCGCGAACGCCGCCGAACCGCTCAGCCGGCCGCGTGGGGGCGTCCCGACGCGCGCAGGGCGTGAGCGAAGGCCACGCGCAAAAGGCGTGCGTCGACGGGCTTGGCGATGACCACGACGGCGGTGTCGGCGAGCCGGGCGAGGGCGTCGTCGACCCCCTCGGTGACCGCGACGCAGCCGACGTCGTCGAGGGCGCGGACGGCCTCGAGGGCGGCGGGGCCGGGGGCCGCGTCGAGCCGGTCGAGATCGGCGAACAGGAGCTCCGCTGCGGTCTCGCGCAGCCGCCGGATCGCCTCGTCACCGTCGCGCGCGGTGGCGACGACCTCGTGGCCCGCGGCCCGCACCAGCGCGACCAGCGGGCCGCCGCCCGCGGGCTCCGCGGGGCAGACGAGGACACGGGCGCGCCGCTCGCCGTCGAGCGCCGCGTAGGCCGCCGCCAGCCGGGCCTCGACCTCGCCCTCCTCGCGCTCGACGATGCGGGCGATCGCCGCCTTATCGAAGCCTTCGAGCGCGCTCAACAGCAGCACGTTCCGCTCCAGCTCGGCGAGCTCGCCCACCTCCTCGTCGAGCACCGCCAGCTCGCCCAGCGCGGCTTCGGCGCCGCCCGACCGCCGCCGCCCGGCGCGCAGCGCCGCGTGCACGCGCCGAAACAGCCCGAGCGTCACGTCGTCCGGCGCCGGCGGGGCGGCGACCGCGTCGGCGAGCGCGGCGGCGACGCCGCGGTCCGCAGCGGCGGCGTCGCCGAGGACGGCACGGGCGTAGCGGCGCAGGCGCGGCACGACCCGCTCGAGCTCGTCGCGCGCGGTCATGCGCCGCGCTCGTCGTGACCGTCGCCCGCGCCGTCGCCGTCCTCGCCCTTGCGAGCGCCATCGTCGGCTCCGCCGCCGTCGGTGGTGTCGTCGACCGCGCGCCCGGCGCGTTCCAAAAGCGCGCGCAGGCGCGGCGGGATCGGCTCGTCGGCGACGGGCCCGTAAAGGCACTGCAGTTGGCGGTCGACCCAGCGATCGAAGGGATCACCCGCCCTGCCGCCGTCCGGCTCACGGCGCACAGGGGATCGCTCGGCGCGTCGATGGCGTCGCGTCAACGGCTCATCCGTCGCAGAGCGGGACCGTCCTCCCACACCGCCGCAAGGCGCATCCGTCCCGGCGCGTTCGCTCGAACACGTGTCGGCGAAGCTCGAGACCGTGGCCGGAAGGGACGATCCCTCGTCATTCTCGCAGGACAACGCCGAACCCTCCGGATCGTTGCGGCTCTCGGTCAAGCACGGGGCCCGAGCGTGCCGTCGCCGCTCGGCGCACCGATGTCGAGCACGGCCATCACCGCCTCGCCACCGTCACCCGACGAGGCGTAACCACGCGCGGCGCGGCGTCAACCGTGGCGACGATGGGCAAATCGGATCGGTTCGTCTACCTAGCTGCCGGACGTCGACCCGAGACCCGCGAGGACCGCCGCCATGGCCGATCTGACCGTCACCGCCGGCCCCTTCCGCTTCGACGCCCGCTTCGAGCGCGCCGCCGCCCCGGAGACCGTCGCCGCCTTCGAGGAGGTGATGCCGTTCATCGGCCAGATCGTGCACGTGCGCTGGAGCGGCGAGGGGGTGTGGATGCCCTTGGGCGATACCCGCTTCGGCGTCGGCTACGAGAACCCCACGAGCTATCCCGCACCCGGCCAGATCCTCCTTTATCCGGGCGGGATCAGCGAGACCGAGATCCTTCTCGCCTATGGCAGCGTCCACTTCGCCTCGAAGATGGGCCAGCTCGCCGGCAACCACTTCATCACGCTCACCTCCGGCCTCGAGAACCTCGCCGAGCTCGGCCGGCGCTGCCTGTGGGAGGGGGCCCAGACCATCCGCTTCGAGGCCTGAGCGCCGCGGCTCGGCCGCGCGGTCACTAGGGTGGTGGCGGTCGAGCGGTGCGATCCAGCGATCGACGCCGTGCGCGTCGCGACGCCCGACGGGCGGAGGCGAGGGCTCGTCGTCCAGCCCGCGCGTTGCGACATCGCGCTGCGCGGCGATGCCCCGCCAGGCGGGCGATCGGGCGCGGGTGACCGCCGGCGAGGGGCGTCGCGCTCGCGCAGACCGCCGGCCGAACGCCCGGCTCAGTCGGCCACCGCGCCGGGCCAGCACCGCGCCATCAGCGCGCGCACGGCCCGGCCGCGGTGGCTGATCGCGCCCTTCTCCGCGGGGGTGAGCTCGGCGCAGGTCCGCCGCTCGCCTTCCGGCACCACCAGCGGGTCGTAGCCGAAGCCGCCCTCGCCCCGCGGCGGCCAGGCGAGCGTGCCCTCGAGCCGGCCCTCGGCCACCTCCTCGTGGCCGTCGGGCCAGGCGAGCACCAGCACGGCGACGAAGGCGCAGGCGTGATCGGCCTCGGCGAAGCCGTCGAAGCGGCGCTCGAGGGCGTCGTGGACGCGCTGCATGGCGTGGGCGAAATCCTTTTCCGGCCCGGCCCAGCGCGCGCTCTCCACCCCCGGCGCGCCGTCGAGCCCGCGCACCGCCAGACCGCTGTCGTCGGCGAGCGCGGGCCGGCCGCTGGCGGCGACCGCGGCGCGCGCCTTGATGCGGGCGTTGTCGAGGAAGGTGGTGCCGGTCTCCGCGGGCGCCGGCAGCGCGCCCATGCCGTCCAGGGCGACGCCCGTGGGCGCCAACAGGCGCTCGAACTCCTGAACCTTGCCCGGGTTGTGGGTGGCCAAGAGCAGCCGCGGCTCGCGGTAGCGCCGCGCCGTCACGCCGCCTGCTCCAAGGCCGCCCGTTGCAGCGCCGCGAGCTCGCGGCAGCCCTTCAAGGCGAGCGTCATCAAGAGGTCGACGGTCGCCGGCGCCAACGGCTTGTCCTCGGCGGTGACCTGCATCTCGACCACCTGGCCCGAGGCGGTCAGGACGAAATTGGCGTCGGCCGCCGCCGTCGAATCCTCCTCGTAGGCGAGGTCCAAAAGGCACTCGCCGTCGACCAAGCCGCAGGAGACGGCGGCGACGGGCTCCAACAGCGGCAGGCGCGGCAGCTCGCCCCGGGCGACGAGGTGCGCGAGCGCCTGGTTGAGGGCGACGTAGCCGCCGGTGATGGCGGCGGTGCGGGTGCCGCCGTCGGCCTGGATGACGTCGCAGTCGAGGGTGATTTGGCGCTCGCCCAGACCCTCGAGGTCGGTCACCGCCCGGAGCGAGCGGCCGATCAGGCGCTGGATCTCCTGGGTGCGGCCGCTCTGCTTGCCGCGGGCGGCCTCGCGCGGGCTGCGGGTGTGGGTCGAGCGCGGCAGCATGCCGTATTCGGCGGTGATCCAGCCCCGGCCGGTGTTCTTCAAAAAGCCCGGGACGCGGTCTTCGACGCTGGCGGTGCAGAGGACCTGGGTGTGACCGAAGCGGACGACGCAGGAGCCCTCGGCGTGGCGCGAGACGCCGGTCTCGAGGGTCACGGGGCGCAGGTCGTCGGGGGCGCGGTCGGTGCGCGGCATGCGAGGCTCCGGACGATCAACGGGGACGCCGCTCACACCGCGTCCCCTGGCGGGCACAATCCGTCGGCGCCTTGCCGGAACCGGCGTCGCGGCGCGGTCGGCAACGGGGCGCGAAGGCCGCCGCCCTTCTAGGCGCGCCACCGCCACGGCTCAAGCGCGCGAGCGCCGCCGCCACCGCGCGGTCACGCCGGTCGCCGCAGCTCCGCCGTCGCCGCCGCGTCGACCTCCAAGCGCTCGCTCAGCGCCACGCCGAAGGTGTCGCGCGCCGTCGCAGCGGAGATCAGCCCGTCGAGCACGTCGGCGCGCACGCGCTCGGGATCGCGCGTCAGCGGATCGCCGTAGCCGCCGCCGGCGGGGCCGACGGCCATGAAGCGGTCGCCCTTGCGGGCCGGGCGGTAGGGCACCTTGCTCGGCAGGGGCTCCTCCTTGCCGTCGCGGGTGGCCGTGAGCTGGGCCGGCTGGCCCGCGTGGCCGCCCCTGAAGCCCCAGGGCCGGTAGCGGTGGCCCTCGCCCTCGACCGAGATGCCGCCGTCGGCGAGGAACTCGAACTCGCGGATCGCGCCGACGCCGCCGCGGGTGCGGCCGGCGCCGACGACGTCCTCCCTGAGCTCGTAGCGGGTGACGCGCAAGGGCAGGTGGCTCTCGATGTCCTCGATCGGGTTGTTGCGGGTGTTGGCGAAGAGGGTGTCGACGGCGTCCATGCCGTCCTGGTCGGGCCGGCCGCCGTAGGAGCCCTCGAAGATCTCCATGTGGACCCAGTGGGTCTCGCCCTGAAGCCCGGAGAACGCGATGACCTTGAGATTGCCGATGCCGGCGGAGACCTGGTGCGGCACCGCCTGGGCGAGCGCCTTCATCACCGTGTCGGCGAGCTGGTTGCCCGGCGCGAAGCGCGCGATCGTCGGCGCGGGAAAGATCGGGTTGGCGAGGCAGCCCACTGGTGCGGTCAGCGTGATCGGGCGCAACAGGCCGGCGTTGACCGGGATGTGGCCGTGCTCGGCGGTGTCGACGAGGATCGAGCGGATGGTGAGCCAGACCGCGACGTCGACCGTGCCCTCGAACGGCATGTTGATCGGCCGGTCGGGGACCTGGGGCGCGGTGCCCTCGAGGTCGACGGTGAGGTCGTCGCCCGCGATGGTGATGGTGACCACGAGCGGCAGCTCGCGCCGCTCGGGGTCGTCCAAAAAGCCGTCGATGGCGGTCTCCGCACGATAGACCCCGTCCGGCACCGCGCGGATGGCGTCGCGCATCAGCGCTTCGGCCTGGTCCATCAGCGCTTCGCTCGCGGCCTTGAAGGTGGCGAGGCCGTAGCGCTCGATCAGGGCCGAGACCCGCTCCGCGCCGATGCGGCCGGCGGCGATCTGGGCCTCCATGTCGCCCACGACCACGTCCGCCGAGCGGATGTTGTCCCGAAGCAGGTGCCAGACCATCGCGTTCGGGCGGCCCGCGTCGACGATCTTGATGGCCTTGAGCTGCAGGCCCTCGGCGTAGGCATCCAGCGCGTCGACGATGCCGCAGCTGCCGGGGCTCAAGGCACCGATGTCGAGGTGGTGCGCCGTGGTGGCGACATAGGCCACGAGCTCGCCCTCGACGAAGACCGGGATGACGAAGGCGACGTCGGGGCCGTGGCTGCCGCCGCTATAGGGGTCGTTGTGCATGATGACGTCGCCCGGACGCACGCGCTCGCCGCGGGCGGCCATGATCTTGTTGATCCCGCGGATGTAGCCGGGGATCGGGCCCGATTGCAGCGGCGTCGACTGCGGGCTTTCGGCGAGGCCGTTGCCCGCCGCGTCGACGATGGCGGCGCCGAAGTCCTCGCTCTCGCGGATGATCGAGCTGTGGGCCATGCGCATCAGCTTGTGGCCCATCTCGACGGTGATGGTCTCGAGCGCGCCGTGGATGACCGACGCGGTGACGGGATCGATCGCCTTGGCCATCGCTCAGGCACTCCGGGTGAGGACGAGGTTGCCGCGGGCCTCCGCCACCGCGCGCCAGCCGGGTGGGACGACCGTGGTCGCATCCGCCTGCAGGACGATGGCGGGGCCGTCGAAGGGCCGGCCCACCGGCAGCCGGTCGCGCTCGTAGAGCGGTGTCGCCACCCGCTCGAGGCCGGCCTCGCTGCGGAAGAGGCACGTCGTCGCGTGCACCTGCGCGGCGGCGAGGTCGCCGCCCGCGAGCGGCGGCGGGGCCGCCACCTTGTCGCCGCGGCCGACGCCGGCGATGCGGAGATTGACGATCTCCACCGTCTTGTCGGGAAAGCCGTGGCCGTACTCGGCCTCGTGCCGGGCGTGGAAGGCGTCGATGACGCCGGCCATCGCCGCTTCGTCGAGCCGGCCCGCGGGCAAGGGCACCTGCAGCTCGTAGCCCTGGCCCAGATAGCGCAGCTCGCCCGTCCGCACGAAGCGCACGGCCGAGGCCGCCACGCCGTCGGCCTCGAACTGGGCGGTGATCTCGGCCTCGGCGGCTTCGAGGTCGGCGTTGAGCCGGGTGAGGTCGAGCTCGGTCGAGGGCTGAAAGGCGGTGCGGATCTGGTCGTAGCGCAGATCGGTGGTCAACAGGCCCACGGCCGAGGTGATGCCGGGATGGGGCGGGACGATGACCGTCGTGACGTCCAGCATCTCCGCCACCTCGCAGCCGTGCAGCGGGCCGGCGCCGCCGAAGGCGACGAGGGCGAACTCGCGCGGGTCGATGCCCTTCTCCACCGTGCGCGAGCGGATGGCGTTGGCCATGTTGGCGTTGATGACGTGGAGGATGCCCGACGCCGCCTCCTCGAGGCCGAGCCCGGCCGTCTCGGCGAAGGTGCCGACGGCGCGCCGCGCCGCCTCGACGTCGAGCGCCATCGCGCCGCCGAGGAAATGGTCGGGGGCGAGCCGGCCGAGCACGACATGGGCGTCGGTGACCGTGGCCTCGCTCCCGCCGTGGCCGTAGGCGGCGGGGCCGGGCCGGGCCCCGGCGCTCTTCGGGCCGACCTTGAAGGCGCCGCCGGCGCCCAGATGGGCGATCGAGCCGCCGCCGGCGCCGATGGTGTGGATGTCGATCATCGGCAGCATGACGGGAAAGCCGGCGATCTGCGTGTCCCGCGCGGAGGCGTGGACGAACTGGCCGTCGACCACGAGCGCGATGTCCGCCGAGGTGCCGCCGACGTCGAAGGTGATGAGCCGGTCGCGGTCGGAGAGGGCACCGGCGAAGCCGCCACCGAGCACGCCCGCCGCCGGGCCCGAGAGCAGGGTGAGGACCGGCCGCTCGGCGATCATCGCCGGGGTGGCGACGCCGCCCGACGACGTCATGACGTGCAGCTCGGCGGCGAAGCCGCCTGCGCGCAGGGCGCGAGCCAGATGCGCGACGTAGCGCTGCACCTTGGGACCGATGAAGGCGTTCATCGCCGTCGTCGTGAAGCGCTCGAACTCGCGGAACTGCGGCGACACCGCGGCCGAGGTGGTGACGAAGGCCTCGGGATGTTCCGCGCGCACGATCTCGGCGGCGCGCCGCTCGTGCGCCGGGTTGAGGTAGGCGAAGAGAAAGCCGATCGCGATGGCGGTGACGCCCGCGTCCCTCAGCTGCCGCGCCGCCGCCCGCACCGCGTCCTCGTCGAGCGGGACCAGCACCTCGCCCTTGGGCGGGGCCAGGCGCTCGGCCACGCCGATGCGGTGGCGGCGCTTGACCAGCGGGCGGTCCTGCCAGGGGATCTCCTGGCGGATCGAGTAGTGCTGCGGGCGCTGGTGGCGGCCGATGTGGAGGATGTCGCGGTAGCCGGCGGTGGTGATGAGCCCGGCCTCGGCGCCCTCGTGCTCCAGGACGGCGTTGGTGGCGGTGGTGGTGCCGTGGCGGACGTCGGTGACCGCGTCGCGCGGCACGCCGGCGCGCTCGCACAGCTCGGCGATGCCGCGGATGACGCCCTCGGACGGATCAAACGGCGTGGTCGGGACTTTGTGGGTCACCGTCCGCCCGCTCGCGGGCTCGTGCAGCACGCAGTCGGTGAAGGTGCCGCCCACATCGACGCCGACGAGGATCATCCAGACTCTCCCAAAGCGGCCGTTCAGCCGAGCTCGAAGGTGGTCACACCGAAGATCCGGGCGGTGTCGACCGCCGGGGCCGGGCCGGTGTACATCCGCGCGGTCTCGAAGACGGGCGTCAGCCCGCGCGCCTCGGCGACGGCCATGGCCGCCGGGTTGACCTCCGGCACGTCGAGAAAGACCGGCCCGGCGCCGAAGCGGGCGACGAGGCCGTCGAGGAGCGCCTCGGCGGTCCTGCGGTCGGGGGCCACGAGCGGGCCGATCTTGGCCCCCTCGCGGCAGCGCCGGAGCACCGCGAAGCCGGTGAGCCGGTCGTCTTCGACCTGGCCCAGCGCGATGTGACCCGCAGCGGTGAGCCAAGCTTCGAGAAAGCCCGCCCGCGCCGCCGGGAAGACCTGCCGGTCGAGGGCCGCGACCGCGTCGAGATGGCCGCGCTCCAGCGGCACCAGCCGCGCCTCGGGCGGTGCCGGCGCGATGTGGCCGCCATAGCGAACGTTGCGCCAGGCGTAGACGAAGCCCGACTTGCGGTAGTTCGCCTGCTGCGCCGGGACGCCGTCGAGGCCGACGAGCCGCTCGCCCGCATGGGCCATGCCGGCGCGCCAAAGCGCCATCCCGTAGCCGCGGCCGCGATGCTCCGCCTGGACGATGTAGAAGCCCAAAAAGGCGAAGGCGGCGTCGTAGTTGACCACCGTGATGCAGCCCACCGGCACGTCGTCGACGGTCGCCACGAGCATCCCGTCGGGGTCGACCGTGGCGAAGCAGAAGGCGTCCATGAGCCCCGGGTTCCAACCCTCCGCCGCCGCCCAGTCGACGGCGGTGCGCAGGTCCGAGGCGGTCATCGGCTTGATGACGAGCCCCGTCATCGCGCCGCCTCGGGCGGGTGGTGCTCGTGCCAGTGCAGGGCGATGTCCTGGCGGCGGCAGACCCACACCCGGTCGTGGGCGAGGACGTGGTCGAGAAAGCGCGCGAGCGCGCGGGCCCGGCCGGGCCGGCCGACGAGCCGGCAGTGCAGCCCGACCGACATCATCCGGGGCTGCTCCGCACCCTCGTCGTAGAGCTGGTCGAAGGCGTCGCGCAGATAGGCGAAGAACTGATCGCCGGAGTTGAAGCCCTGCGCCGTCGCGAAGCGCATGTCGTTGGCGTCCAGCGTGTAGGGCACGACGAGGTGCGGCCGGCCGAAGTCGTGCACCCAGTAGGGCAGCTCGTCGGCGTAGCTGTCGGCGTCGTAGAGCAGCTCGCCCTGCTCGACGACGAGGCGGCGGGTGTTGGCGCTCACCCGGCCGGTGTACCAGCCGACGGGGCGGGCGCCCGCGACCCGCTCGATGACGTCGAGGCTCTGGCGGATGTGCGCGCGCTCGGTCGCCTCGTCGACGCCGTGGTAGTCGATCCAGCGCCAGCCGTGGCTCGCCACCTCGAAGCCGGCCTCGCGCATCGCCGCGCCGGCCTCGGGGTGGCGGGCGAGCGCCATGCCGACGGCGAAGACGGTGACCGGCAGCTTGCGCTCGGTGAAGAGCTTATGGAGCCGCCACCAGCCGACGCGGGCGCCGTACTCGTAGATCGATTCCATGTTGAGGTTGCGCGCACCCTCCAAGGGGGCCGCGTCGATGATCTCCGAGAGGAACGCCTCGCTCGCGGCATCGCCGTGGAGGATGCAGTTCTCGCCGCCCTCCTCGTAGTTGACGACGACCTGCACGGCGACGCGCGCGCCGCCCGGCCATTGCGGATCCGGCGGCGTGCGGCCGTAGCCCACGAGGTCGCGCGGATAGGGGGCGTCGTCGATCATCCCTTGATCTCTTTTTGGCGTGGCCAGGCGAAGGCGCCGACCTTGCTGGTCTCGAGGCCGAGGCCGGCGAGCGCTTCGGCGAGCTTGGTGGCGGCGGCGACGCCGTCGACGACCGGCACGCCGACCTCGGCGGTGAGCGCGCGGGCGAGGTCCGCCATGCCGGCGCAGCCGAGGAGCACCGCCTCGGCCCCGTCCTCGGCGACCGCGCGCGCGACCTCCTCCTTCACCCGCTCGCGGGCGCCCGAGCCTGCCTCCTCCAGCGCCAGCACCGCCACCTCGGCGGCCCGCACGCGGCGGCACTTCTCGGCCATGCCGTAGCGCTGCGCCAGCCCCTCGACGATGGGTACGGCGCGCGCGAGCGTGGTGACGACCGAAAAGCGGCTGGCCACGACCGAGGCCGTGAGCATCGCCGCCTCGCAGATGCCGAGGACGGGTTTGGTGGTGATCTCGCGCACCGCGTAGAGGCCCGGATCGTCGAAGCAGGCGATGACGCCCGCATCCGCACCGTCCGCGAAGCCGCGCTTGAAGCACGCCAGCATCGGCGGCACGCACAGCGCCTCGTCGTAGTGGCCCTCGATCGAGGCCGGGCCGACCTCGGGGTTCACCGCGGTGATCTCGGTTGCCGGCGCCGCCACCGAGCGGGCGGCCTGCTCGATCTTCGCGGTCATCGACGCGGTGGTGTTGGGGTTGACGACGACGACGTGCATCAAGCGCTACTCCGCCGGGACCGCGATGGCGTCGGGGTCGTGGGCCGGCGTCGGCACGCGCCTGGCGCGCCGTCGCCGCAGCCACAGCACCGCGCCGATCGTCGTGACGATGACGAGAAAGGAGAGCCCGGTGGTCAGCGTGCCGAGGGCGTAGATCACGGGCGTGGTCGCGTTCGCCTGCATCGCCTGCAGCTCGAGCGGCAGGGTGTTCTCGTAGCCGACCGCCTGGCTGGTGCGGGCGAGTTCGTCATAGGAGAGGGTGAAGCCGAAGAGCGCCACGCCGACGAGCGAGGGCGCCACGATCGGCAGGATGACGTGGCGGTTGGTCTGCCAGGCGCTCGCCCCCTGATCGCGCGCCGCCTCCTCGTAGGCGGGATCGAAGCGGTTGAAGACCGCGAACATGATCAACAGCCCGAAGGGGAGTGTCCAGGTGAGATGCGCCCCGAGCGCCGAGCCCCACCAGCTCCGCGGCAGGCCCAAGAGCTCGAAGCCGGCGCCGATGCCGAGCGAGACGACGACGGACGGCATGATCAGGCTCGCGATCGCGATGTAGAAGAGCAGCGTCGCCCCCTTGAAGCGCCGGCGGAAGGCGAGCCCGGCGAGGTAGGAGAAGACCACCGTCAGCACCATGACGACGAGGCCGAGCACCAGCGAGCGGCGGAACGCGCCGCCGATGTCGCCGATCGACTGGGCGCGGAAGAGCTCGAAGAACCAGTGCAGCGACACCCCGCGCATCGGGAAGACGAGCCCGCCGTCCGGGCCCTGGAACGACAGGATGACGATGGTGACGATCGGGCCGTAGAGGAACAGGATGAACAGGACGAAGACGGCGAGCAGCACGTAGAAGCTCGTGGGCCGGCGTTCACCCCCCATGGCTCAGAGCTCCTTTCTGATGTCGACGATGCGGATGAGGCCGATGATCATCAGCACCGTCACGATCAACAGCACGACCGCGTTCGCCGCCGCCGGCGGGAACTGGAGGTACGACAGCTCGGTCTGGATCGCCTTGCCGACCGAGGCGATCTGGCCGCCGCCGAGGACGTTCACGGTGATGAAGTCGCCCATGACGATGGCGAGGACGAAGATCGAGCCGATGGCGATGCCCGGCTTGGCGAGCGGGATGATGACGTTGGCGAGCACCTGAAAGCCCGACGCCCCCTGATCGCGCGCCGCCTCGACGAGCGACTTGTCGATCCGGATCATCGAGTTGAAGATCGGCACGATCATGAACAGCGTGTAGAGGTGCACGTAGCCCAAAATGACCGTGAAGTCGCTGTAGAGCAGCCAGTCGATCCGCTGGTCGATGACGCCCCAGGCGAGAAGGGTCTCGTTGACCAGGCCGTTGCGGCCGAGGAAGGGGATCCAGGCGATCATGCGGATGACGTTCGAGGTCCAAAAGGGGATGGTGCACAACAAAAAGCAGAAGATCTGCATCGGCACCGTGCGGACGTGGAACGCGAGGAAATAGGCGACGGTGAAGCCGAGAACGAGCGTAAAAAGCCAAGTCGTCAGGCAAAATTTTACCGTGCTGAGATAGGTCTTATAGGTGACGTTGGCGGTAAAGACGTCCAAGTAGTTGAACAGAACGAAGTCAGGGATGAGGATATCATAGGTCTGATAGTCGAAGAAGCTGACCGCGACCACCAGCAGCATCGGCGCCACGAAGAACGCGGCGAAGACGAGGGCGAGCGGCAGGGCCTGGAGATAGGGAGCGACCGAGCGGGTGAAACGCATCAAAGCCGGCGTCCTTCGACCAAGGGGCCGGCCGGGACGGGCCCGGCCGGCGGGCGGGCGTGCTCAGGCGCCGATGAACTCGTTCCACTTGCGGACCATGTAGCGGTCCTCGTCCATCACCGCGTTCCAGCAGGCGACGGCACCCATGCGCTCCCAGTAGGAGCCGCCGTCGCGCACCGCACCGGCCTCGTCGATCGGATCGCCGGTGGGGCTCGTGATCGGCTCGGTGGCGGGCTTGCCCTCCATCCAGTAGCCCCACTCGTTCTCGCTCATGTGCTCCTTCGCGGTGTCGAGCACGGCGGTGTAGTAGCCCTGGCGGTTGAGGAAGGCGCCGACCCAGCCCGAGAGGTACCAGTTGATGAAGTCGTAGGCCGCGTCGCGCATGCGGCCGTCGATATGCGCCGGCACCGACAGGCCCGAGGCCCAGGCGCGGTAGCCCTCCTTCAAGGGCACGTACTCGCACGGCACGCCCTGCTGGCGCACGGCGGTGACGGCGGGCGACCACATCGACTGGATGACGACCTCGCCCGAAGCCATCAGGTTCACGCTCTCGTTGAAGTCCTTCCAGAAGGCGCGGAACTGGCCGTCGCGCTTGGCTTCGGTGAGGATCGCCAGCGTCCGGTCGATCTCGTCGGTGGTCATGTTGCCCTTGTCGCCGTAGGACATCTCGCCCATGGCCTCGCAGACCATCGCGGCGTCCATGATGCCGATCGAGGGGATGTTGAGGATCGACGCCTGGCCGGCGAACTCGGGGTTCAAGAGCTCGGCCCAGCTCTCGATCGGCCGGCCGATGAGGTCGGGGCGGATGCCGAGGGTGTCGGCGTTGTAGACGGTCGGGATCGCCGTCATGAAGTCGCTGCCGCCGTCGGCGAATTCGCGCCCGCCCTGCTCGGTCAGGTAGCTCACCTCGAACGGCGCGGTGCCCTCGCTCGCCATCTTGGTGCCGTCGGGCATCTCGCCGCGTGTGAAGATCGGCACGATCTTGTCGAACAGCTCGATACGGCTCGTGTCCATGCCCAAGAGCGTCCCGGCCGGCACGATCTTGGCGATCATCCAGTATTCGAGGTCGAGGAGATCGAAGGAGCGCGGTTGGGTCACCGCCCGACGGACCACGTCGTCGGAGGTCAGCACCGTGTACTCGATGTTGAAGCCCAGATCCTCCTTCGCCTTGTCGGCGATCTCGTTGTAGGCGTTGACGCCGGTGCCGGCGATGCGGATCGTGATCGGCTCCTGCGCGCGCACGACATAGGGAAAGCCGACCGCGGCGGCGCCGGCGGCGGCGGTGGTGGCGAGGGCGCGTCGGCGGGTGAGGCCGAGCGTGGGCGGGCGCATGGACTGGTCGGTCATCTGTGCTTCTCCCTATCGTTGGACTATCGGGTGGTCAGCCTTCGAGCACGTGGGCCTCGCCGACCGGAAAGGACAACCGCGCCGGCGCGCCGAGCTCAAAGGGCGCGGCGTAGAAGGTCGCCTCCGGCACGGTCACCAGCAGCGGCTCGAGCCCGTCGGCCTCGAGGCGCACCGCGACATGCGTACCCTGATACTGCACGGAGGTGACGGCGCCGTCGATCGCGTTGACCGCCGGCGCTTTCGGCTCGCGCGCCGCACCCACCGCCACGCGCAGCGCCGGGGCGTGGGCCAACTCCAGGTGGTCGGCGCGCAGCGCGAAGGCGATCTCGCGACCGACGGCGACCTCGCCCGCGCGCACGCGAAAGGGCCGGCCGACGGCGTCCTCGAGCTCGGCGACGTCGCCGTCACGACCCGTCACCCGCGCGCTCACGAGATTGTGGCCGCCGATGAAGCGGGCGACGAAGGGCGTCTTGGGATGGTTGAAGACCTCGCGCGGATGGCCCGCCTGCTCGATCACGCCGTCCTTCATGACGACGATCAGATCGGCCAGCGCCAGCGCCTCGTCCTGGCTGTGGGTGACGTGGATGAAGGTGATGCCGAGCTCGCGCTGCAGGCGCTTGAGCTCCGCGCGCATGCGCACGCGCAAGAACGGGTCGAGCGCGGAGAGCGGCTCGTCCAGGAGCAGGATCGACGGCTCGGTCACGAGCGCGCGGGCGAGCGCGACGCGCTGCTGCTGGCCGCCGGAGAGCTGCGCCGGCAGGCGCTCGGCGAAGTCCTCCATGTGGACCAGCGCCAAGAGCTCGCGCGCCCGGGCGTGGCGCTCGGGCTTGGCGACCCCTTTCATCTTCAAGGAAAAGGCGACGTTGTCGCGGCAATTGAGGTGGGGGAACAGCGCATAGCTTTGAAACATCATCGCCGTGGTGCGCGCCGCCGGCTCGAGCTGGTCGATCTGACGACCACCGAGCGCGATGTCCCCCTCGGTCACCTCCTCGTGGCCCGCGATCATCCTGAGCGTCGAGGTCTTGCCGCAGCCCGACGGGCCCAACAGGCAACAATAGGTGCCGCCCGGCACCTTGAGGTCGAGGCCGCGCACCGCCGCGGTGTCCTGGTAGCGCTTGGTCAGCTTGACGAGTTCGAGATCGGCGGCGCCGGTCATGATGTGCCCGCATGGATGGTTCCGCTCGCTTAGAGCAAGAAGCGTGCCAGGGCCGATCGGTCGGCCCTAGCCACTTTCGTCGGCGAAACCAAAGCGCCGTGCCGACGAGGTCGGCACGGCGCCCAACGGTCGAGCAGCGATGGCGGCTCGGCTCAGAGCCGCACGAACGGGTTCAAGAAGCGGCCGAAGCTGCCGGTGAGCCGCAAGGGGGCGTCGGTGACGGCGAGGGCGATGCAGGTGTCCTCGTCGCCGGCGACCGGGCTGTGGTCCAGATCGCCCTGGACCAGCGCGACGTCACCCGGCCCGTAGCGGCCGGTGCAGTCGCTGAAGGCGCCGCGGATCACCAGCGTCGCCTCGAGGCCCTCGTGGGTGTGGTCGGGCATCGCGGCGCCGGGGCGGATCTTCAACAACCGCGTGACCCAGCCCTCCTGCTCGGGCATCAGCCGGATCTCGCTCACCGGCCCGCGCGAGCGCCATTTCAGCTGGTCGAAGCGCGGCCCGACATAGCGTGCCAGCGGTTCGGGCACGTCGCCCGGCGCGCGCGCGCACGGACGGCTCGGCGCCGCCGGCGCGGCATCGAGCGCCGCCATCACCCGGGCCTGCAGCCCCTCGCTCACGCGCGCCGGAACCTCGCCCTCCAGCATCGCCCCGCCGACCGCGCGCAACTCGCGCTCGCGGTTGCGGCAGAGCGCGCACATCGCCAGATGCGTGGCCGCCAGCAGCACCAGCGGTTCCGCCAGGAGGCCCGCAGCGTAGGCGGTCAGCAACTCGTCGCTCAGATGATGCACCGGCTTCACGTTTCGAACCTCGACCCGCAGCGTTCGTCCGTTATCTAACGTTCAGCTCCGCCATCCGCCAGGGTGCGACCCTGCTCGGCATGTCGCATCGTGACGGCGGCTTCAAGTTCTATTACGCAGCCCGCCGGCGGTTGGATGTCTGCCAACTTGGTGGTGATCCATCGCGCGCGCACCGGCGTAGCGGGCAGTGCCCGTCCGGCGCCCCATCGTCGAGGAGACCCTTTGTTGCGCATCGCCATCGTCGGCTCCGGCATCGCCGGACTGGGAGCTTCCTGGCTGCTCGATCGTCATCACCGCTTGACCCTCTACGAAGCCAACCCGCGCCTCGGTGGCCACAGCCACACCGTAACGGCGCGCTTCGGCGCGCGCGAGGTGGCGGTGGATACCGGCTTCATCGTCTACAACGCGCGCAACTACCCGCATCTGGTGCAGCTGTTCGACGCCCTCGCCGTCGCGACCGAGCCGTCGAACATGTCCTTCGGGGTGAGCCAGGACGACGGCGCCTTCGAATACGCCAGCACCCGCTGGGACGCCCTGTTCGCGCAGCGCCGGCGACTGGCGTCGCCGCGGCACTGGGCGCTCTTGGCCGACATCCCGCGCTTCAACCGCGCCGCCACGCGGTTCTTGACGAGCGCCGAGCCGGACCTGCCGCTGGGCGACTGGCTCGCCGCGCGCGGCTTCGCGCGCCGCCTCGCGCCGCACTACGTGCTGCCGATGGCGGCGGCGATCTGGTCGGCGCCGCTGCGCACGGTGATGAACTTCTCCGCCCGCAGCTTCTTGATGTTCTTCCAGCGCCACGGCCTCTTGACCGTCAACGAGCAGCCGCAGTGGCGCACGGTCAGCGGCGGCTCGCGGGTCTACGTCGACCGGATCGCCGCGAGCCTCGACGGCGAGGTCCGCCGCGCGACCCCGGTGCGCGCGGTGCGGCGCACCGCGGGCGGGGTCGTCGTCACCGACGCGATGGGCGGCGAGGACCGCTTCGACGCGGTGGTGCTGGCGGCGCACGCCGATCAGAGCCTGGCGATGCTCGCCGACGCCACCGCCGACGAGCGCGCGCTGTTGGCGCGCTTTCCCTACCAGTCCAACCGCGCGGTGCTGCACAGTGATCCGGCCTTGATGCCGAAGCGCCGGCGCGCTTGGGCGAGCTGGAACTTCTTGACGGGCAGCGCCGCCGATCCCGACATGCCGGTTTCGGTCACCTACTGGATGAACCTGTTGCAGAACATCGACGCCGCGACCCCCCTGTTCGTCAGCCTCAACCCGCTCAGCGAGCCGCGTGACGCGTTGGTGCACGCCGAGTTCGACTACGCCCACCCGCTGTTCGACACCGCCACGGTCGACGCCCAGGCGGAGCTCGACCGCATCCAGGGCCGCGGCGGCGTCTGGTACGCCGGCGCCTGGTGCGGCTACGGTTTCCACGAGGACGGCCTGGCCTCGGCGGTGCGCGTCTGCGCTGAAGCCTTCGATGTGCGCCCGCCCTGGCAGCAGCCGCGCCCGGCCGGCGTCGCCGCCGGCCTGCCGGAGCGCGCCGCGGCCCGGTCCGCTTGAGCCCGGCACGCGCGATGACGACCCACGCACCCGCGCCCTGCCTCTATGTCGGACGGGTCATGCACCACCGAATGCGCCCGTTCCGCCAGCGCTTCACCTACCGCATGTGGACGCTGTTCGTGCCGCTCGACGGCTGGGACACGCTCGCCCGCGACCTCAAGCTGTTGGCGGTGGAGCGCCCGGGGCTGCTGTCGCTCAAGGCGCGCGACCACGGCCCACGCGACGGCCGGCCGCTCGAGCCCTGGGTGCGGGCCGAGTTCGAGGCGCGCGGGATCGACCACGGCGACGGCCGCATCTTCATGCTCGCGATGCCGCGGGTGCTGGGCTACGTCTTCAATCCGCTCACGGTCTACTACGCCTACGACCGCCGCGAGCGGCTGGTGGCGATCCTCTACGAGGTGAAGAACACCTTCGGTGGCCAGCACGTCTACGCGTTCCAGGTCGAGCCGGACGCGACGCGGCTCGCCCACGGCTGCGACAAGGCGTTCTACGTTTCGCCCTTCATCGGCATGGACGCGCGTTACGCCTTCAACCTGGAGCCGCCGGGCGAGCGTTTGAGCATCGTCATCAACGAGCGGGTGGAGGCGGGCCCGCAGCTGGTGGCCTCGCTGACCGCGCGGCGCCGGCCCTTGCGCGACGGCCAGCTGCTCGGCCGGCTGCTGGCGATCGGCCCGATCACCTTCACGGTGATCGCGGGCATTCATCTCCAGGCGCTTCGGCTCTGGTGGCGCGGGGCCCGCTTCCACGCCCCCTCCAAGCAGCCGAAGGAGGTGGTCGCGGGCAACACGACCGAGGGAGGAGTGGAACGATGAGCGACGCGGATCTGGCCACCTCGCGCGCGCAGGCCGGCGGCCGCGGCGCCGGCTGGGGGACGCCGGCGATGCGCATGCTGGCGGGGCTCGCGAGCTGCTTCGACCAGGGCCGCCTCACGATCGTGGCACCCGACGGCACCAGCCGCCGCTTCGGCGCGCGCGACGACGCGGCGGCGCTCGACGCCACCTTGGTCGTGCATCGCCCGGGCTTCGTCTACCGCGCGCTCCGGGGCGGCGCGCTCGGCTTCGCCGAGGCCTATCTCGACGGCGAGATCGACACCCCCGATCTGCAACCGCTTTTGGCGTTGTTCTTGGCCAACGCCGACGCGCTCGCCGAGCGCTGGCGCGGCGGCGCCGTCGCCCGCGCCGTGCGGCGGCTCTACCACCGCCTGCGGCCGAACTCGAAGCGCGGCAGCCGGCGCAACATCCACGCCCATTACGACCTCGGCAACGCCTTCTACGCCAGCTGGCTCGACCCCTCGATGACCTACTCCTCGGCGCTGTTCGCCGACGGCGACGACCTCGAGGCGGCGCAGCGCCGCAAGTACCGCCGCCTCGCCGAGCGGCTGGGCCTCGGCCCCGACCGCCACGTCCTCGAGGTCGGCTGCGGCTGGGGCGGCTTCGCGGTGACCGCCGCCGGCGAGTACGGCTCGCGCGTGACCGCGCTCACGATCTCCGAGGAGCAGTACGACTTCGCCAAGCAGCGCATCGCCGCCGCCGGCCTCGCCGACCGCGTCGAGGTTCGTTTTCAGGACTACCGCGACCTCCAAGGCCGCTTCGACGCGGTCGCCTCGATCGAGATGTTCGAGGCCGTCGGCGAGGCCTGGTGGCCCGTCTATTTCCAGAAGCTGAAAAAGGCGGTGCGGCCCAAGGGCGCCGTGGGCCTGCAGGTCATCACCATCGACGACGCCTATTTCGAGGACTACCGACGCAACGTCGACTTCATCCAGCGCTACGTCTTTCCGGGCGGGATGCTGCCATCGCCGGCGGCGCTGGAGGCGGCGGCGGCGCGCGCCGGCCTCGAGGTGCGCGAGCGCTTCACCTTCGGGCTCGACTACGCCCGTACGCTGCGCGCCTGGGCCGAGCGCTTCGCCCAGGCCTGGCCGGAGATCCGCCGGCTGGGCTTCGACGAGCGTTTCCGCCGGCTCTGGTCGTACTATTTGGCGTATTGTGAGGCGGGCTTTCGGGCGGGCACCATCGATGTCGAGCAGATCGTCTTTCGTCGTGCCGGCTGAGGTGCCGGCGCGCCTGCCCGGCCGCACGCTGTTGGTCTACGGCGCGCTGGCGCTGCCGCTGGCGGCGCTCAACCTGCCGCTTTACGTCTTTTTGCCGACCTTCTGGGCGGGCGAGGTCGGGCTCGGCGTCACCGCCGTCGGCGCCGCGCTGCTGGCCGCGCGTCTTCTGGACACCGTCACCGACCCGCTCATCGGCGAATGGTCCGACCGCACGCGCACGCCGATCGGCCGGCGCCGCCCCTGGGTCATCGCCGGCACGCCCTTGGTGGCCGTCGGCACCTGGGCGCTGTTCCACCCGGGCGAGGGCGCCACCGCGCTCGCGCTCTTGTTGTGGGCGAGCCTCGCCTATCTCGGCTGGACCATGGTGGTGCTGCCCTACACCGCCTGGGGCGCGGAGCTCTCCGCCGACTACCATGAGCGCACCCGCATCACGACCTTCCGCGAGGCCTTCACCATCGCCGGCGTCGCCGTCGGCGCCTCGCTGCCGGCGCTTCTGGGCGGCGAGGTGGAGCTCGGCCGCATCCTGCACTGGCTGGCGATCGGCGTGGTGGCGACCCTGCCGCTTTGCCTCGTCGCCGTCTTGAAGCTCATCCCCGAAGCACCGCCGCCCGTGGGCGAGCCCGCGCGCTTTTGGGCCGAGTTCCGCCATCTCTGGGCCAACCGGCCCTTCCGGACGCTGGTGGCGGCCTTCCTGTTGAACTCGATGGCGAACGGCCTGCCGGCGACGCTGTTTCTGCTGTTCGCCGAGCAGCGGCTGCAGGCCGGGGCCGCGACGGGCTGGCTGCTCCTGGTCTACTTCCTCGCGGGCGTCGCCGCCGCGCCCCTGTGGCTGCAGGTGAGCTATCGGATCGGCAAGCACCGCGCCTGGATCGCCTCGATCGTCTGGGCCTGCGCGGTGTTCGCGACGGTGCCGCTGCTCGGCCCCGGCGATGTCGGCTGGTTCTTTTTGATCTGCGCGCTCTCGGGTGCCAGCCTCGGCGCCGATCTGGCGCTGCCGGCCGCCATGCAGGCCGACGTGGTCGACCTCGACCGCACGCTCTCGGGACGCTCGCGCACGGGCTTTTTCTTCGCGGTGTGGTCGATGGCGACCAAGCTCTCGATGGCGCTCGCCGTCGGCATCGCCTTTCCGATCCTGGGGGCCGTCGGCTTCGACGCCGAGGGCGGCAACGACGCCACCGCGCTTTGGGCGCTGACGCTGCTCTACGGCGTCGCCCCCATTCCCATCAAGCTGGCGGCCGCTTGGCTCGTGCACCGCTTCTCGCTCGACGCCGGCGCGCAGGCGGACATCCGGGCACGCCTCGCGGCCCAGGGGTCCTGACGGCTCGTGTGCGTGATGATGCTGGAGGTGTCGCGATGCGGCGGCTGCTGTGGGCGTTCGCCCTCGTCCTTTTCCTTTCCGGGTGTGGAGCCGGCATGAAGCTCGAGGATTTCGAAGGCAAGGAACCGACCTTCCGCCTCGAGGAGTACTTTTTGGGCCCGACCCAGGCCTGGGGCTGGTTCGAGGACCGCTTCGGCAAGATCCGCCGCCAGTTCGTCGTCGAGATGACCGGCACGGTCGAGGACGGCGTGCTGACCCTCGACGAGCGTTTCGTCTACGACGACGGCGAGCGCGAGCGCCGCGTCTGGGAGATCGAGATGCTCGGCGACGGGCGCTATCGCGGCACCACCGACGGCGTCGTCGGCGCCGCCGAGGGCCGCGTCGTCGGCCCCGCCCTCAACTGGACCTACAGCTTCGACCTCAAGGTCGGCGACAACACCTGGCAGGTCCATTTCGACGACTGGATGGTGCGGCAGGACGACGAGGTCGTCATCAACAAGGCCACGGTCAGCAAGTTCGGCTTCACCCTCGGCGAGGTGATGCTGTTCTTCAAAAAGCCGGACGACTGGGAGGGCGGCGCCGACGACAGCGGCGGTTGAGGCGGAGCTGCGCGGACGTCGAGCGCCACCGCGGCGCGTGCGCGGCGTGCGCCGAACCTCGGCGACGCCGCAGTCGACCCAGCGCGCGGCCTGCGGCGCTATCGAAGGCGCGCCTTCGCTCGGAGACCTCGCGCCCGAGGCCGGTGTCGGCCCGCGGCGGGTGGCTTGGGGCATGATCGTCGTCGCCGTCCAGTCGCAGCGGCGTGCAACCGGCGCCGACGCGACGAGCGCGACCGGTGGTCCGCCGCCGGCGTCGGACGCGCGGCGCCTCGACGCGCCCATGGCGGGGGCCGATCGCCCGCAGGGTCGCCCTCGGCCTGCCAGAATGTTATCCTATAAACCGGTGTCGCGGCGGCCAGGCGGGCGAAGGCGGTGCGTGCTCGGGAGATGCCGAACGAAGCCAAAACACCGGGTTTCGCCGCCGGATCAGGGCTTTATCGGGTCATCGGCGGTCCCGCCTCAGGCCCCGGGCTCCAGCCCCGCCACCGCCAACGCCTCTTCCTGCTGGCGGGCGAGGCGGTCGCGGTCGAAGCCTTCGGCGAGCTCCATGAACATGCGGTGCCAGTTGAGGTCGGCGTTGAGGCGCAGGAAGACCGAGCCGAGGCCGATGGCGGCGCGGTCCATCAGCACGAACTCGCGCGGCGGGGTGACGCCGCCGTACTCCTTCAGCCGCTTGTGGACGTCCATGGCGACGGCCTGGCCGTACTGACCGATGTTGTTCTCGTCGATCAGGCGCGGGCGGTCCTCCAAGAGCGGGGCGTAGAGGAAGGCCGCCCAGATGTTGAGGATCTCGAGCGCCTCCTTGGTGAGGTCCTTGAAGCCCCAGGCCTCGTAGGCGCTCACCGCCAGGTCCATGTCGCCGTCCCTGAGCGCGTAGTAGAGGTCGATGACCCCGCCCACGAACTTCGGCTCGAACACCCGGATGCAGCCGAAGTCGAGGAGGTTGATCTCGT
>JBKHCM010000163.1:0-5566 GCA_046541805.1 Alphaproteobacteria bacterium | reverse complement strand
GCCGCCGCCGCCGCGCCGGCTCGGTGCGCTTGTGGAACTCGGCCGGCTTGCGCCGCACCCAGCGGACGAAGCGGGCGATCTCGGGATGCGCCTTGAGGGCGGCGAGGTCGGCGTAGCCGGTCGCCAGTTCCCGCTCGCTGAGGACGCTGTGGATCTTGCGGTGGCAGATGCGGTGCATGACCACCGTGTCGCGCCCGCCCTCGGTCTTGGGGACGAGATGGTGGCGGTCGACGCTCGGCCCGTCGACCATCGCCCGTCCGCACAACGGACAGGGTCCGAGGTCGTCACCCGCCACGGTCAGCAGTCGGCGCTGGCCACGCGCCAGTCGCGCACCTTGCCGGTGCCGATGTTCGCCGTGTCGAACGGCGTCGTCTGGTACATCTCGTTGATCCAGTTACCGAACAACAGATGCGCATAGGCCCGCCAGCGGTTGACCGGCACCCGCGTCGGCTCGTCGCCGGGGTAGTAGTTGAGGGGAACCTCGACGTCTTCGCGCTTCTCGCGGTCGCGGCGGTACTCGTGATCGAGGGTATAGGTGTCGTATTCGAGGTGATTGAACATGAAGACGTCGCGATGGGCGGTGTCCTCGACCAGACACAAACCCGCCACCGGCGATGTCGCCAGGACGCGGATCGCGTCCTCGTCGGGAAGGTCCGAGCGCCGGACCTCGGTGTGGCGCGAGACCGGCACCAGGAACTCGTCGTCGAAGCCGCGCAGCAGCGGCGAGCGGGCGCCGCTGCCCGTCACCACCCGGTGCCAGAAGATGCCGAACCGCTTCATCGGCAAGGTGTGCTTCGGCACCCGGTGGAAGTGGTAGAGGGCCGCCTGCGCCCCCCAGCAGATGTTGAAGGTGGTGTGGACGTGGCTGCGCGACCAGTCGAACATGTCGGCGAGCTCGCGCCAGTACTTGACGTCTTCGAACGGCATGAGCTCGACCGGGGCACCGGTGGTGATCAGCCCGTCGAACTTCTCGTCCCGGACCTCGCGCAGGGTGTGGTAGAAGCGCGAGAGATGGCCCGGCTCGACGTTGCCGGGGCGATAGCTCTCGGTCGTCAGCAGCACCAGCTCGATCTGCAAGGGCGTCGCGCCCAGCAGGCGCGCGAGCTGAGTCTCGGTCTTGATCTTGTCCGGCATCAGATTGACGAGGCCGATGCGCATCGGCCGGATGTCCTGGCGCTGGGCGGCGTCCTCCTCGATGAGCTGCACGCCTTCGGCCTCGAGCTGCCGAAAGGCGGGCAGATCGCTCGGAAGCTTGATGGGCATCGCGGTCCTTCGCATGGCCGGCCGACGCGCCGGGTGGAGGCGCAGGTAGAAAGCGCGTGCAGAACTGTCAAGTTGGGCTCACAGGTTCTCGACCTCGCCGAGCCGCTCGACGGCGGCGCGGTCGCGCACGATGATCTCGCCCTTGTCCAGCTTGATCAGCCCGGCCTGCTCCCACTGCTTGAGCTGGCGGTTCACGTTCTCGCGGGCGAGGCCGACATAGGCGCCGAGATCACGCTGGCTGAGCTTGAAGTCGAGCCTCCAGCCCTCGGCCGTCTCGTGGCCGGCGTTCTTCAACAGGCCGGCGAGCGCGCGCGCCACCCGCGCCGCCATCGGCAGCTGCACCGCGGCCTCCACCATCTCGTTGGCGTGCCGCAACCGCTCGCAGAGCTGGGTGACCACCCGCAGCGCGAAGTCGGGATGCGCCCGCATGACGTCGAGAAAGGCCGCGCGCGGCCAGGCCAGGGCGGAGACATGGGTCATGGCGGTCGCGTCGGCGGTGCGGGGGCCGCCGTCGAGGGCGGCGATCTCGCCCAACAGCTCGCCCGCCTGCACGAAGCTCAACACCATCTCGCGGCCTTCGAGCGACACCGTCGAGATCTTGACCACACCATCGCGCAGCAACAGCAGGCGCTCGCCGGGCTCGCCGCGGGCGAAGATCTGGGTGCCGCGCGCGACCTCGACCCCGCGGGCGGTGCGGGCCAAGGCCGCACGCACGGGTTCGCCGCCGGTGGCGAACCACTTGTGGCCGGCGAGGGCGTCGCCGAGGCTTGCGTGCGGCGTCATGTCATCGCCTCAAAGCTCATCCTGCACTACGCCAAGGTGACGAAGATCACGCCAAACCCGATCAACTCTGCTAGTTTGTCTCCATGAAGCGACGCGGCGTTGCCGAGGCGTTTCATGGTTCTCCCATATCTCGGCTGACGCGGCCCCCCGGGGCCGCGTTTTTTTTACCCCGCGCGGCCGCGGGCGACGAAGCCGTGCGCGTTGGCGAACTCGGGCTTGGCGTAGCCGAGCGGCGCGCCGTCGCGGCTGGTGACGCGGCCGCCCGCCGCCGCCAGCACCGCATGGGCGGCGGCGGTGTCCCATTCCATCGTGCGCCCGAAGCGCGGGTAGAGATCGGCCACACCCTCGGCGATGCGGCAGAACTTGAGCGAGCTGCCCGCCATCAGGCGCTCGACGGCGCCCGCGGCGGCGAGGAAGTCCGCCTCCTCCGGCGTGCCGTGGCTGCGGCTGACCATCGCCACCGGCCCGCTCGCCGGCATCGGCCGCGCCTCGATGGCGCGGGCCTCGCCGCCCGCGCGCCGGCTGGCGCCGTGGCCGGCCGCACCGGTCCAGAGCGCCTCCAGCGCCGGGGCGGCGACCACGCCCAGGATCGGCCGGCCGGCGTGGATCAGGCCGACGTTGAGGGTGAACTCGCCGTTCTTTTTGATGAACTCCTTGGTGCCGTCGAGGGGGTCGACCAGCCAGAAGATCTCGCCCACCGCCGCGGGCTCGGGGCTCAGGCCCTTGGCGCGCTCCTCCTCGGCGACGACGGGGATCTCGGGCGTGAGCCCGCGCAGGCCCTCGACCAGCACCCGCTCGGCGGCCTCGTCGGCGGCGGTCACGGGCGAGGCGTCGGCCTTCTCGGTGACGGCGACGTCGCCGCGGTAGTGGTCCATGACCACCGCCGCGGCCTCGTCGACGAGGGCTACGACCTTCGGCAGCAACAGGGCGGGTGCGATCATCGCGCGCTCCGGTTCGAGCTCAGGCGGCCGGCGCCGAGGGTGGCGCTTCCGCGACGAGGCGGTGGAAGGTGGCGGCGTCGACGTTGCCGCCGGAAAGGACGACGAGCACGGTCTTGCCGCGCACGTCCAGCTTGCCGGTGAGCACCGCGGCGAGCGCCACCGCCCCGCCGGGCTCGACCACCAGCTTGAGCTGCTCGAAGGCGACGCGCATCGCGTGCGCCACCTCGGCGTCGCTCACCGCGAGCCCGCCGGCCAGGAGGCGGCGGTTGATCTCGAAGGTGAGCGCGCCCGGCATCGGCGCCAAGAGCGCGTCGCAGACCGAGATCGCCTCGGGCGTCGCGCCGACGCGCTCGCCCAGCTCCAGCGAGCGCTTGGTGTCGTCGAAGCCCACGGGCTCGGCCGCGTAGACCGCCAGCGCGGGGAAGGCGGCGGTGAGCGCGATCGCCGAGCCGGCGATGAGCCCGCCGCCACCGCAGCAGACCACCGCGAGGTCCGGGGCGAGGCCCAGCTCGCGGCACTGCCAGGCCATCTCCAGCCCGCAGGTGCCCTGCCCGGCGATGGTGGCGGGCGCGTCATAGGGCTTGATCAGCACCGCCCCGCGGCGCGCGGCGATGGCGTCGCCGATGGCCTCGCGGTCCTCCCGCCAGCGGTCGTAGAGGACGATCTCGGCGCCGTCGGCGCGGGTGTTCGCGATCTTGATGGCGGGGGCGTCGCGCGGCATCACGATGGTCGCCGGCACGCCCGCGAGCCGTGCTGCCGCTGCCACGCCCTGGGCGTGGTTGCCCGAGCTGTAGGCGACGACGGGCCGGCCGCCGGCGCGGCTGACCGCGTTGCAGGCGCCGCGGAATTTGAAGGAGCCCGTGCGCTGCAACGGCTCGGGCTTGACCAGCACGGTGGCGCCGAGCGCCGCGTCGAGGCGCGGCGAGCGCAACAGTGGCGTGCGCACCGCAACCGGGCGCAGCCGGCGGGCGGCGTCCTCGATGTCGGCGAGGCTGACGGCGAGAGCGTCCATCGAGGGATCCGTCACGGGCGGGATGGCGCCATTATGACCGGGGGGTGGGGGCTTGGCGAGGTGGCTGCGACCGTCAGTACTCCACCGGTAGGCCGCGCTGGCGCGCCAGCTTGTGCATGCCGCTGAAGAGATCCAGAAAATTCCACGGCGCGTCCGGCGCATCGCCGCGAAAGCCGCGATAGGCGCGCACCACATTGGGGTAGAGCCGCGCCGGGCAGTGCCAGTCGGCGAAGCGGTCCAGCGGGATGCGCTGCGCGGCCTCCAGTTCTTTGACGCCGGCGTCGAAGAGCGGCCGCGCCTCGGCTTCGACATGGTCGATATAGGCGCGGGTGTCGGCGACCCCGTCGAGGCCGCAGACGGGGCCGTGGCCGGGGACGACGCGCGCCGGCGCCTTGGCCTCGATCGCGGCCAGCGCGCGGCGCCAGTCGTCGAAGGTGCCGCGCCAGCCGATCGGCGTGGCGTTCTTGAAGACGATGTCGCCGGCGAAGAGGACGTCGTCGGCCGGCAGATGGACCAACAGATCACCTTCCTGGTGCGCCGGGCCGACATGGGTGAGCTCGAGCGCCATGCCGTCCAGATCGAGCGTCAGCCGGTCGTCGACCAGCCGCGTCGGCGCCACCAGCTCGACCCCGGTGAAGTCGTAGTCGCCACCGAGCTGGTCGACCGCGGCGAGGGCGCCGGGCGCAAAGACCGACAGCGCGAGCCGGGCGAGCCTGTTGCGGCTGTAGTCCAGGGTCTTGCGCATGCGGTTGGGGTTCGCCGCCTTGGGCAGCCGCTCCGGCAGCGAGCGGTGACCGACCACCTCGGCGCCGTCGAAGACCTGGTTGCCGAAGACGTGGTCGAGGTCCTCGTGGGTGTTGACGACCCAGCCGGGCGGCGCGGGGAAGATCTGGGCGATCGCGGCCTTGAACGCGCCCGCGTGCGCCAGGTCGGCGAGGGTGTCGACGACGACGCCGGGCCCCGCCGCGACGAAGCCGGCATTGGCGTCGCAAAAGCGGTAGGCCGGGCTGACATGGGCCCAGGCGTGCGTGCTTACCCGTTCGAGTTCCATCGCTAACCCCGTCGTCGGCTGTGGCGGGGGGTGGCATGCCGGCTCGCGCGCCGCTTGTCGAGCGCCGGGCTCAGCGCGCGGCGAGCCGGCCGCCGAAGGCGAGCCGCCGCGCGCGGGCGTCGTGCTCGAGGGTGGTGGCGTCCAGCGGCCCCACCAACTCGCCGTCGTCCAGGAGCCAGGCCGGGATCGCGAAGCTCGCGACCAGGCGCAGCCGGCGCTCCAGCCACAAGACGCCCACGCCCTCGGCGGCGAGGTCCTGGATCAGGTCCAAAACGCGCGGGCCGGCGAGCCGGCTCGCCGGCAGCTCGAGGACCAAGAGGTCCACCGGCGCGAGGCGGGCGCGGGCGACGGCGGCCAGATAGCGCGCGCCGTGGTCGAGCTCGCCCCAGGGTCGCTCGAGCCGGCAGACCAGCTCCGGCAGCGGCCGCAGCCAGGCGTCGCGCGCCGTGCCCGTGGGCAGCACCCCGCCGGCGCGGAGGTTGGTGGCGGTGGTGAGCCGCGCCGCGCCGATGCCGG
>JBKHCM010000162.1:0-5632 GCA_046541805.1 Alphaproteobacteria bacterium | reverse complement strand
CGGCGGCGGTGGCGGCGACGGCGGTGCCGGCAACGGCGGCGACGGCGGTGCGGCCGCGGAGCGCGGTGGCGACGCCGGCGACGCGGCCGCGCCCGGCGACGACGCCGATGCCGGCGAGCTTGAGCGGTCGTCGGCCCCCGGCGTCATCATCCGCAATGTCCTCGATCTGCACGCCTGAGGTGGGAGAACCAGCTTGAGCATGGACGCCGTCAACGCCGCCGCCGCCTCTACCAAGGAGCGCAACGCCTCGCCCAAGGAGCGCAAGACGGATATCGCCGGCGACTTCGACAACTTCTTGAACCTGTTGACGACCCAGCTCGCCAACCAGGACCCGCTGTCGCCGATGGACTCCGACAAGTTCACCGAGCAGCTCGTCCAGTTCGCCAGCGTCGAGCAGAGCGTGGCGACCAACACCAAGCTCGATGAGATCTTGCGCTTGATCGACACCGATCAGATGGGAGCGGGCACCGGCTATCTGGGCAAGCAGGTCGAGGCGGACGTCTCGACGCTGCGGCTGGGCCGCACCGGCACCGCCAGCTTCGCGATGAACGTCGACGGCGAGCCCGACGAGGTCGCGGTCGAGGTGCGCGACGACGACGGCGAGACCGTGGCGTCCCTGACGCCGCCGGCACAGGCCGGCGCGCAGACGGTGGTCTGGGACGGCCGCAACGCCGAGGGTCTGCGCGCGCCGGCGGGCACCTACACGGTCGAGGTCACCGCCGAGACCGCGGACGGCGAGCCCGTGCCCGTCTCCACCCGCCTTTCCGGCACCGTCGAAGCGGTCGAGAACGAGGGCGGCGCCCTGTTTCTCGACGTCGACGGCCAACGGGTCGCCATCGGCGACATCACCGCCGTGCGCTCGCCGGCGGCCACCGACGAGGAGGAACCGTCGTCATGAGCCTGTTTGGATCGCTCTATTCCAGCGTCTCGGCGCTCTCGGCGCAGAGCAAGTCGATGAGCATGATCTCCGACAACGTCGCCAACGTGAACACCACGGCCTACAAGGGTGCGGAGGCCGATTTCGCGAGCCTGGTCACCCGCCGGCCGTCGAGCCAGGCCTACAGCCCCGGCGGCGTGCGCGCCTTCACGAGCTACGACGTCGAGCAGCAGGGGCTGATCGAGAGCAGCAGCTCGCCCACCGACGTCGCCATCTCCGGCAGCGGCTTCTTCGTCGTCAACCGCTCCGACGGTGCCGACGGTTTGCCGAGCGAGCAGCTCTACACCCGCGACGGCTCGTTCTCGCCGGACTTCAAAGGCGATTTGAAGACGCCGACCGGTTTCTTCCTGCAGGGCTGGAAGCTCGACGCCGACGAGAACGTCCGCGACGTCAACGAGCTCGAGACCGTCAACGCGAGCAAGATCCAAGGCGCCGCGGCCGCCACCACCAAGGTCGCGATCGGCGCCAACCTCGATGCCGACGCGACGTGGACCGAGAAGGACCCGGACGGCGACGACTACGACGCGACGGGCGGCCCCAACATGGCCGAGCATTTCGCCACCAGCGGAAGCGACGGCTTCAAGCCGACCTTCAGCCGCGACATCCAGATCTACGACAGCCTCGGCCGCCCGCGCACGATCACCGCGGCCTTTTTGCGCAAAGATCCCGAGGACGACCCTAACAAATGGGCGGTCGAGATCATCGGCAATCCGGACCACGTCGACACCGGCACGCACCCCAACGGCCTGCTCGCGAACGGCACCGTCGAATTCAACGATGAAGGTGGGCTGAAGTCCGTCGATTTGCGCAAGGGCGATACCGTTGACGCGCTGGACGACGATCGCGTCAACATCGAATGGAAAGACGACACCGGCGCGAAGGACAGCGCCATCGCCCTCGACTTCGGCGAGGTCGGCACCAGCACCGGCCTCACCCAGTACTCCAGCGCGAGCGACGTCGGCTTCGTGACGCAGAACGGTGCCGAGGTCGGCGAGCTCAACGGCGTGCGGATCGACGAGGAGGGCTACACCATCGCGTCGTTCACCAACGGCGAGGAGCGCAAGCTCTACAAGCTGCCGGTGGCGACCTTCCCCAACCCGTCGGCGCTCGAGTCCCGAAGCGGCAACGTCTACTCGCAGACGGACGCCGCCGGCGAGTTCAACCTGCGCCATGCCGGCAACGGTGGCGCGGGCGAGATCACCACCTCCTCGCTCGAGGCCGCCAACGTCGACATCGCCGACGAGTTCTCCAAGATGATCGTCACCCAGCGCGCCTACTCCGCCAGTTCCAAGATCATCTCGACCGCGGATCAGCTGCTCCAGGAGCTTCTGCAAATCAAGCGTTAGTAGATATGGCAACAATGGCTAACGTTTTTTCACCAAAACCGCTGCGATCCTTTCAAATTTTCTTGGTTTTTTGGGGAGATATTGGAAGCGTCGGGCGAACGTGAGGTGATCGGGAGATCAGCGATGGCGGCAACCGTGGAACCCGAGCGGGCGGAGGGGCAAGTCGCCGCCAGCGCCGATCTGAGCGACCTGCCGCCGCCGGACACCACGCGCTGGGTGGCTCGCCGCAAGGCTCAGGTGGTCCGCGCGGTGCGCGCCGGCCGGCTGAGCCTCGAGCAAGCCTGCGAGCGCTACCGGCTCTCGCCCGAGGAGTTCCTCGCCTGGGAGCGCACGATCATCCGCCACGGCGTTGCCGGCCTGCGCGTCACCCGCCTCAAGAGCTACCGCGGCCGCGGCCGTTAACCAGGCCTTAGCCGCGGCCGCGCAGAACGGGTCCGGTCAACAACCGGTGCCGGGATGCGCGCGGTGGCGAACGAGGGCGAAGGGTCAAGGGAGCTCGAGACGGCGACAGCGCGCACCGGCTCGCTCGCGCAGCTGACCGAGCGCGTCAAGCGGCTCGGTCCGGCGCGGGTGGCCGCGCTCGGCGGCCTGCTCGCGGGCCTCGCCGGCTTCGCCGTCTTCCTTGCGCTGTCGCTCGGCAGCACCGACTACGCCCTGCTCTACACCGATCTCGAGCCCGCCGACGCCCAGACGGTGATCGACCAGCTCGAGACGATGGATGTGCCCCATCGCCTCACCCGCGACGGCACCGCCATCATGGTCCCCGAAGGCGAGCGGACGCGCTTGCGCATGGCGCTCGCCGAGGAAGGCCTGCCGGCCTCGGGCCGGGTCGGCTACGAGATCTTCGACGAGCGCTCGCTCTTGGGCTCGACCCAATTCGAGGCCGACGTCAACCTCTTGCGCGCGCTCGAGGGCGAGCTCGGCCGCACCATCGCCACCCTCGGCGCCGTCGAGCGCGCCCGCGTCCACCTCGTCCAGCCCAAGCGCGAGTTGTTCCAGCGCGAGACCGCCCGGGCCTCGGCGTCGGTGGTGGTCACGCTCGCCCGGCGCGACGGGCTCGGCGCCGAGCAGGTCGCGGCCATCCGCCAGCTGGTGGCCGGCGCGGTGCCGTGGCTCGAGGCCAAGCAGGTGACCGTCGTCGACGAACAGGGTCAGCTCTTGGCGAGCACCGAGGACAGCTCAAACGACATGCTCTCCGGCCGCGCGGAAACCTTCCAGCGCCGGCAAGAGGAGCGCATCGGCGAGCGCATCCGCAGCCTTTTGGAGCGCTCGCTCGGCCCCGGCAACATCGAGGTCAGCGTCTCCGCCGCGATCGACTTCGATCAGGTGACGACGACCTCCGAGGAGTACGATCCGGAGAGCCAGATCGCCCGCAGCCGGCAGATCGTCGAGGAGAGCAGCGAGCTGGTCGACCCCGACGACGAGGCGGTCACCGTCGAGAACAACCTGCCGACGGCCGAGGAGGAGGAGGCCGGGCCGGGCCGAAGCGAGCGCACCACGCGCACCGAGGAAACGGAGAACTTCGAGATCTCGAAGATGGTGCGCAATCAGGTCAAGAGCGGCGGGCGCATCCGCCGGCTCTCGATCGCCGTGCTGGTCGACGGCACCTACGAAACCGACAACGCCGGCGAGGCCGTCTACCAGCCCCGCAGCGCCGACGAGCTCGAGGAGATCGCCAAGCTGGTGCGCAGCGCGGCCGGCGTCGACACCGAGCGCGGCGACGTCGTGGAGGTGGTCAACCACCCCTTCGTCCAGCCCGAGCCGGCGGCCCCGACCGAGCGCGACCCCTGGCGGGTCGCCCGCGAGCTCTGGGCCACCTTCGGCGAGGCGTTGGCGCTGCTCGTGGCGACGCTGATCGTCACCCTCTTCGTCGCGCGTCCGCTGTTGAAGCGGGCGTTCCCGAGCGAGCCGGCGCCGGCACTCGCGACCGAGAGCGGGCTCACCGTGACCCAGGAGGGCCAGGTGCTGGTCGAGCCCGGCAGTGCCGCCGCGGTCGCCGCCGAGGTCGAGCAGGAGCAGGAGGACATGCTCCAGCTCAACCAGATCCGCGGCCAGATCCGCGCCTCGCTTTTGGGCCGCGTCACCGACCTCATCGACGAGCATCCCGACGAGGCGACGCGCGTCGTCCGCAACTGGCTGCAGAGGGATTGAGCCATGGCCACCCTCACCGACTATGACCGGCTCACCGGCCACGAGAAGGCGGCGATCTTGATGCTCGCCGTGGGAGAGGGCCAGGTCGGCAGCATCTTCTCGCGTCTCGATCTCGACGAGATCAAGGAGCTCTCGCAGACGATGTCGCTCCTCGGAGCCGTCGACAGCGAGGTCGTCGAGCGCGTCCTCAAGGAATACGGCGAGCAGATGACCGCCACCGGCGGCATCATCGGCTCCTACGACACCACCGAGAAGCTCTTGACCCGCTTTCTCGACGACGAGCGCGTCGAGGCGATCATGGACGAGATCCGCGGGCCGGCGGGGCGCACGGTCTGGGACAAGCTCGGCAACGTCAACGAGGCCGTCCTCGCCTCCTATCTGAAGAACGAGTACCCGCAGACCGTCGCCGTCGTGCTCTCCCGCATCCGCCCCGACCACGCCGCGCGCGTCCTCTCCAACCTTCCCGACGACTTCGCCATCGACGTCGTCATGCGCATGCTCCGCATGGAGGTGATCCAAAAGGACATCCTCGCCGACGTCGAGAAGACGTTGCGCGCCGAGTTCGTGAGCAATCTCGCCCGCACCAATCGCCGCGACAACCACGAGGTCATGGCGGAGATCTTCAACTTCTTCGATCGCAACACCGAGAGCCGGTTCCTCGACATGCTCGAGCAGCGGCACAAGGACGCCGCCGACAAGGTCCGCGCGCTGATGTTCACCTTCGAAGACCTGGCCAAGCTCGACGGCGCCGGCATCCGCGCGCTGTTGCGCCGGGTCGAGCGGAACCAGCTCGCGGTCGCGCTCAAGGGCGGCAGCCACAAGGTCAAAAACCTTTTCTTCGACAACATGGCCGAGCGCGCCGGCAAGCTCCTCAAGGAGGACATGGAGAGCATGGGCCCGGTCCGTCTGCGCGACGTCGAGGAGGCGCAGATGGCACTGGTCAACAGCGCCAAGGAGCTGGCCGCCGAGGGCGAGATCTTCCTCGCGGACAGCAAGGACGACGAGCTGGTGTTCTGAGCGATGGCACAATTCGAACCCGATACGAGCTTCGCCCGCCGCCGCCGCGAGCGCGGCGGCGCGCCGTCGACCCTCCTGGCGGCGGTCCTGGCCGACACCGGCAGGGCGGTGCCCAAATCCGCATCGCTCGACGTCTTCACCCGCGCGGCGGCGAATGGCCACGCCACCGCCGCCGCGGACG
>JBKHCM010000161.1:0-5702 GCA_046541805.1 Alphaproteobacteria bacterium | reverse complement strand
GCGAGACCTCGATGCCGCGCTTCTTCAGCTCGTTCGACGCCCGGGCCTGGCCCCATCGGCGGCCAGCAGGCCCGCCGATCCAGCCGCGAAGCGGCCGCGGCCAGGAGGCCGCGGCGGGGCCGGCTCGTCGATGCCGAGCTGCACCACAGCCTCCTCGACCTCGGGCGCGGCGCGGTTCTTCAGGTTCGGCTTCGACTTCGTGATCTCCTGCAGCGCCAGCTCGCCACCCTTCTCGTAGAGATCACGAAACCGGTAAAAGCTGTCGCGCGAGTAGCCCAGCACCTTGCAGGCTTGGCTGACGTTGCCGAGCTGCTTGGCCAACTCCAGCAACCCGACCTTGGCTCGGATCACCTTGCGTTCGTTCGCCGTCATGGCGGTCTCTCCCGTCACCCGGCCGGGGCGCTGCGCTCCACCTGACGGCTCCGCGCCCCGGCCTGTCACCCCGCCAATCCCTCATTCGTCCGATAAAGTCCAGACTTCTGCAGATCAGCTCCCAACGCCCGGGCAACAGCCGAAACTCTTCGACGGTCAACGGCCAGCGCACGGCATGGCCGCGTAAAGCAGCGGCACACTCAGCGTCGCGCCACGGGAACGGGACATCGTCCGGCCAAGCCCAATGACCGCGCCGCACGGTCCCGAGCCGGGCAAATCGCTCCTCGAGCGGCGGTGTTGGTTGATGCGGCTCGGTCATCGACTGTTGCCCGGAGTTGCTGCTTCCGGCCATCTTGACAAGCTTTGCCACAACGCGCAGGGAACCCCTGGCAGGAGGTGCGATGGCTACCATGAACGTGTCTCTGCCTGCCGGCCTCAAGGCTTGGGCGGAGGCTAGGGCCGAGAGCGGTCAGTATGCGAACACGAGCGACTACGTGCGGGATCTGATCCGGCGCGATCAACGGCGGGCGAAGGCGATCGCCGCGATGCAGGCCCATGTGGACGAGGGGCTCGAGAGCGGCATCGGCGGCCGCTCGATGGCGGACCTCCTCGTCGAGGCCCGGGCGCGGTCGCCGGGCGGCGCTGCGCCGGACGATGGCGTATAGGCTCACGCGCCGGGCGGAGGCGGACGTCATCGAGATTTTCGTGAACGGCGCCGAGCGGTTCGGGCTCGAGCACGCCGAAGCCTACCACGCGGCGCTCGAGCGGACCTTCGAGCTCATCGCCTTGCACCCGCGCCTGGCACAGGAGCGGACGGAGATCGTGCCGCCGGTACGCATTCATCCCTCGGGAGCGCACGTGATCGTCTACACCGTCGATGCCGCCGACGATGTCCTGATCGTCCGCGTTCGGCATGGTCGGGAGTATTGGATCGACGATCCGAGCTGAGATCGCAGCGGGCCGAACCGTACCTCGCTCGGTTAAACGCAGGTATCGAGAGCGATGCCGGGTCCGACGCCAAGGGGAAGACGAAGGAGCTTCAGGCTTCGACCACGTGATCGGGGGTCGGGCCCGGTTTCCGGCGTGTCGGGAACCGGGCCATGGTGCCGGCGCGAACCGAGCCGGTCCGAGCTCCGAAGAGCCTGAGAGATCCTGCGATCGTCTCGCGCCTGTGACCTTGCGAGCCCGACCCGGCCGCGCCGACGAGGCCAAGGGTAACACGATGGTGGCGGCACCGCCGGCCACGAATGACACACCTGACTGTGGCGCTCGGCGCGCGGTTCCTCCCCACCATCGGAGCCCGCCATGACGACCCGCACCATCGGCATCGACCTCGCCATCCGCGGCGATCAGGTCGCCCAGATCTTCGACGACGGCCGACCCACCGGCAAACCCGTCCGCTTTCGCTTCCAGACCGCCCAGCTCGACGCCTTCGTCGCCAAGGCGACCGGCGGCCTGCCGCCCGGCAGCACCGTTCAGCCCCTGATGGAACCCACCGGCATGAGCTGGTTCCCGGTCGCCCACCGCCTCGCCGACGCTGGCGTCGCGGTCGTCCGGGTCAAGGGCCAACGGGTTCGCGCGCTGCGCCGATACCTCTGCGAGCACGCCAAGACCGACCTCGCCGATGCCCACCTGCTCGCCGCCATGCCCGCCTTCGGCGGCCCGGGCTTCGATCCGGTCCACATCCCGGCGCCCAAGAGCCACGCCCGGCAGCGCCTGACCAAGCGTTGCCGCCGCTTGCAGGACCTCGTCGCCGCCGGCAAGCGGCGCCTGCTCGATCTCCTGCGCTGGGCCGCACCGTCGCTCGAGACGGTGCGGCCGGATCTGCGCACGCGCCTGGCGCTCGCGCTCCTGCGCGCCTGGTTCGATCCCGACGCCGTGCTCGCGGCGCGCCGCTCGACGCTGGTGCGCTTCGTCGCCCGCCACGCTCGCGGCAACCACCCGCACGGCGGCCCCGTCGTCGACGCCCTCGTCGACGGCCTGAAGGCCGCCGCCCGCGAGACCCGGGCGCTGCACGGTCGTCACGTCGACTTCGCCGAGCTGCAGGCCGAGGTCGCCATCGAGGTCGATCTGCTCGTCCACCACCTCGACGCCATGGCCGAGCTCGAACGCCGCATCGCCGCCCTCTACGCCGAGCTTCATCCCAGCGACGTGCTGCGTACCGTCCCCGGCGTCGGGGGGCATCTCGCCCCCGTCCTTCTCGGCGTGTTGCACACCGCCGAGCGCTTCCGCTCCGAACGTCATCTCCGCGGCTTCTGCGGCCTGTTCCCGAACCGCGCCGCCTCCGGCGGTGCCGACAAGCCGGGCCAGAAGATCACCCAGGCCGGCAACGACCGCATCAAACGTGCCCTGGTCCTCGCCGCCGACATCGCCCGCCGCACGGATCCCGAGCTTGCCGCCGTCTACCATCGCCTGATGACCGACCGCGGCCATCACCACAAGCAGGCGCTCTGCGCCGTCGCCAACCGTCTCGTGAACCGCATCTTCCGCGTGCCGCGCACCGGCTCGCCCTACGTCCTCCGCGACGTCGACGGGCGCGGCATCGACCTCGCCGAGGGCCGGCGCATCGTCGCCGAGCGCTACACCGTACCCCACGCCCTCCGCGCCGCGCGACGCGTCCAGCGATCGTCGGCACCGACCCGAGCCGCTCGACCCATCCTCCACGCCGCAGGCGCGCCGGCGCCGTAGGCGCAACCGAAAGCGGTGATCGCGCCGGTCGAGGTGGCGGCGCTGGGCATGTGGACAACGCCCCCGCGTTGTCCAAGCGAAGCGGCATGTCCACGGCCGACAGCGCCCGCGCACCACCGCGAAAAGCTCTTGCGCTCTCGGTACACGATCATCTGGCGATCGCGATCGGCGTGAACGCCGTCAACGCCCGCCGCCGCGTCCGCTTCTTCAGTGCCGCCGACCTCGTGAACCACCGCGACGCCGAACGGCGCGCCGGGCGAGCCGGCGACCAGCTCTGCCGCGTCGATCTCGTGATCATCGACGAGCTGGGCTACCTGCCCTTCGCCCAGGCGGGCGGCCAGCTGCTCTTCCATCTCATCAGCACACTCGATGAGCGCACCGCGATCCTCGTCACCACCAACCTGACGTCGCCGAATGGCCCGCCGTCTTCGGCGACGCCAAGATGACGACGGCGCTCCTCGACCGGCTGACCCATCACTGCGACATCGTCGAGACCGGCAACAAGAGCTGGCGCATCCGCAACCGGGACTGACCGCGAGGGAGAGGCGCGGAGCCGCGCCTCTCCCTCGCGGCAACCGTCGCGTGCAAAAATCGCCGCTGCCGGATCCTGAGGGGGTCAAATTTGAACGCCGATCAGGGGTCAGAATTCGGTGCCGATTGACAGGCATGACCGGGCTTTCGTGTCCTTGCCGGAAGTCGAGCCTGCGCGCGGTGTCCCGACGAACGGCGCGCGCGCCGCGTGGACGCGCCTCAGCTCGAGCTCAGGGCGATCGCGCCGCTTCGTCGGCCGGCCTCCGATCCGGGTGCGACCCGTATGCGCCGGCCTGATGCCACAGGCCGCAGAGCTCGCTCGCGCCGAGCGCCCGGCCGGCTTGGGCGGCCTTCGCGACCTGCTCGGCGAAGTGGGAGGCGTGCTCCGGGGCGGCCGCGTACGGTGACAAGGGAACGGAGGGCTCCAGCACGCGGTAGCGCGGCCGGTCGGCCTGCAGCGTCAGCAGGCGCGCCAGCAGGTCGTCGCTGTCCCGGGCGAGCCCGACGACGATCCGCCCGTGCAGCGCGTCGGCCAGCGCGCGCGCCAGCTCGACCGCGTCGCGCGCCGGCGGATCGCGCCGTGCCGCCGGTGGTCGGCCCCAGGAGCGATGCGGGCGGATGGTCGCCTCGAGGCGCCGCGGCGCGCCGTCCTCGAGCCACGCCGCCCGGATCTCGGCGGGCACGCCGGGGGTGTCCGCGGCCGCCACCAGCTCCAAAAAGAGCGGGCTGCCGTCGGGCGCGATGGCGAGGTCTCCGGCGCAGGTCTCCGCTTCCGAGGCGTCGGCGAAGGCGTGATCGTCGCGGACGGTGAACCGGGAAAGGCCGTCGCGCACGGTGAGGTCGAGCCCGAAGCCGGCGGCGTCGACGGCCGCCTTCAGCTGCCGGAGCTCGCGGCCGCCGGGCAGGTAATCGTCCTCGGTGAGGTCGGCGAGCTTGTGCCCCATCAGCCGCTTTCGGACCACGAGCTCGACGCCGGCGCGGGCCAGCCCGGTGTTGAACGTCGTGCGCAAAGCGTGGGCGTCACGGCCGACGGCGTAGGTGCCGATGCGCTTGCGGTAGTTGGTGAATCTCCGGGTGAACCGGCGGACCATGTCGTCGGCGGCGGCGAAGCCGTGGCAGTCGTCGAAGAGCCAAGGCCCCGCCTCGCGCTTGGCCTGCACCCAGTCGATGAAGCCGAGCTCGAGCAAAAAGCGGTGAAGCGGGATGCGCCGGCGGGAGTGGGCGTTCTTGAGCCGTTGCCCCGGTCCCGCCTGCACGTCGACGCACCAGACGCCGTGGACGCGGACGATGTCGGCGCAGCGCAGCTGCAGGGCTTCGCGTAGCCGCAATCCCGCCAGCCAGGCGAGCAGGAACACCCAGTAGAGCGAGTCGCGGATGACCACGTCGCCGCGGTCGCCGCGGCGGTGCTCGGAGGCACAGCCGGTGTGGACCGGGCCGTCGAGATGGGCGACCAGGCGCTCGGGCTCCCAGGCCACCCGGCCGGGATGCCGGCGCTCCTGCTCGAGCCGCTCGATCTGGGCGCGGTCGAGCGGCTCGACCTCGTCGCAGGGGTTGGGGCCGGCGAAGCGGCCGCGCTTGCGGGCGAGGTCGATGGCCTGCTTGAGGCGGGCCAGGTGCTTTTCGACGGTGACGACGGCCATGCGCGCGACCCGCTCCTCGGCGAACCGCGCCTCGGCGCTCGGTCGGGTGAGCGCGCGCTGCGCGCAGGCCGCGTCGAGCTCGGCGCGGAGTGCGGCGTCCTTGGCGTCCGCCTGTTCGATCTCGGCCCGCTTCGTGAGCGGCGTGCGGCGGTTGGCGGTGTGGCGGTTGTTGCCGTGGGTCTTGCCGTGGATGCGGGGCACCGTGAGCAGCGTCCGCCGCCACAGCTCGACGATCTCGGGGGTGAGCGCGTCGAGCCGCGGGTTCGCCTCCGGCTCCATGAGCAGCTCCCAGGCGAGCGTGCGCGCGCCTTCGACCTGGCGCAGCATGCTGGTCTTGCCCTCGGCGACGAGCTTGTCGGTGAGCAGATCGAAGGCCTCGGCGACGCGGATGGCGGGCGCCGCGGCGCTCGCCGCCGGCGCCGCCCGCTTCGGAATCGACAGTCTGCGCGCGCCGCTGATCGCCCTGCGCGC
>JBKHCM010000160.1:0-5728 GCA_046541805.1 Alphaproteobacteria bacterium | reverse complement strand
CGGACGCGGGCGAGGACGTCGCGGCGCGCGCTCACCGCTCGCCCCGGCGATAGCGCGCCATGAAGGTGCCGCCGGGCGGCGGTGCGGCCAGGTCGCGCGAGCGCGTCCAGGCCCGCGCCGCCGGCAGGCGGTGGAGCGCCGGCCGGCCGCGCGCCCACAACCGCAACGCAGCCACCCCGAGGCCGCTCGCCGCACGGTAGAGCGTCGGGCGGCGCGCGACGGCACCCCAGAGCGCCATGCCCCACCGCGTCGGCCGGTCGACCAGGTGCTCGCGCCAAGTCCGCTCGCGGAGCGTGCGCATGAGATCGGTGAGTGGGATCTTGACCGGGCAGACCTCGTTGCAGCGGCCGTTCATGGTGCAGGCGTGCGGCAGATCCTTCGACTTGGCGAGGCTCGCCGTCACCGGCGTCAGCACCGAGCCCATCGGCCCCTGATAGATCCCACCATAGGCGTGGCCGCCGATCTGGCCGTAGACCGGGCAATGGTTGATGCAGGCGGCACAGCGGATGCACTTGAGGATCGGCGCGAGGTCGTCGCCCAGGAGCGCGCTGCGGCCGGCATCGACCAGGACGATGTGCATCTCCTCCGGCCCGTCGCGGTCGCCGGGTCGCTTCGGGCCGGTGAGGAAGGTGGTGTATTGGGTGAGCTCCATGCCGAGCGCCGAGCGCGCCAACAGCCGCAACAGCACGCCGGCGTGGTCCATCGACGGCACCAGCTTCTCGATGCCGGCGGTCACGATGTGGACCCGCGGCAGCTCCATCGTGAGCTCGGCGTTGCCCTCGTTGGTGACGGTGCAGACCGCGCCGGTGTCGGCGACCAGGAAATTGGCCCCCGAGATGCCGACGTCGGCGGCGAAGTACTTCTCGCGCAGGGTGAGCCGCGCGCTCTCCACCAGCTCCGCCACCTCCTCGATGTGCCGGTGGTGCGGATGCGCGCGCTCGAACAGCGCGCTCACCTCCTCGCGCGTCTTGTGCAGCGCCGGGATCACGATATGCGAGGGGCGATCGCCCGAAAGCTGGTTGATGTGCTCGGCGAGGTCGGTCTCGACCCGCTCGAAGCCGGCCTCGTCGAGCGCCTCGGGCAGGCCGATCTCCTCGCCGAGCATCGACTTCACCCGCGTGACCGTCTTCGCCTCGGCCTGGCGGCAGAGGTCGGTGACGATCCGGCAGGCCTCCTCGGCGTCGCGCGCCCAGTGCACGGTGCAGCCGGCGGCTTCGGCGTTGGCCGCGAAGGTCTCGAGATAGTGGTCGAGATGCCTGAGGACGTGGTCCTTGATGCGCGAGCCCGCCTCGCGCGCCGCCTCGAACTCCTTGAACTCGCGGTAGGCCTGGGCCCGCCGCGCCTGCAACAGCGTGGTGGTGCGGTCGAGCGCGCGCTGGAGGTTGGGCTGCTGAAGGGCGAGGCGGGCCTCGCGCTTGAAGTGCTCGCTGGTGTAGGTGACCGTCACGCTGGCGCCCTCCGCCCCAACGGCGCCGCGGCCATCCCGGCGAGCAGCTCGGCGGTGTGGTAGACCTTCACGTCGTGGCCGAGCCGGGCCAGGCGGCCCTGGATGTTCAACAGGCAGCCCAGATCACCGCCGACGAGGGTGTCGGCGCCGGTGGCGACGACGTCACGGACCTTGTCGTCGACGATCGAGGTCGAGATTTCGGGGTACTTCATGCAGAAGGTGCCGCCGAAGCCGCAGCAGACCTCCGGGTGCGCGAGCGGCGCGAACTCGACGCCGGCGAGAGCGGAGAGCAGGGTTTCCGCCTGCTGCTTGACGCCGAGCTCGCGTAGCCCGCTACAGCTGTGGTGGTAGGTGACGCGGCCGTCGTAGCGGGCGTCGGGCCGCCAGCCGGCGACGTCGTGGAGAAAGCTCAAGAGCTCGAAGGACCGCGCCGCCAGGGCGGCGTGGCGCGCCGCCATCTCGGGGTCGTCCGCAAGGAGGTGGCCGCCCTTCTTGATCGTCGCGAGGCACGAGCCCGAGGGGGCGACGACGAAATCGAAGGGCTCGAAGGCGTCGACGATGCCCGCCAGGAGGGCCCGCGTCGTGGCGTCGTCGCCGGCGTTGTAGGCGGGCTGGCCGCAGCAGGTCTGGGCGCGCGGCACGTGGACGGCGTAACCGGCGGCCTCCAAAAGGCGCAGGCTGGCGAAGCCGACGCTGGGCCGCAGGGCGTCGGCGAGACAGGTCACGAAGAGTCCGACCTGGCTACCGCCACCGTCTTTTGTCATGAAACCTCCCGCCACCTTCGCCCGCGGCATAGGCGGGTTGCGCGCCGGCGTCGACCCCCTCGCGCGGCGACACTTGCCCGCGTGGGGTCGGCGGGGTTACGTGAACGCCTGTCGCTCACCGCGGAGTGCCGCGGCCGTGTCCCGTCGCCTCCTGATCTACAGCCACGACAGCTTCGGTCTCGGCCATCTCCGGCGCTGCCGCGCGATCGCCCACCACCTGGTCGAACGGTTCTCCGACCTCTCGGTCCTCATCCTCTCCGGCTCGCCGATCGTCGGCAGCTTCGACTACAAGGCGCGGGTGGACTTCGTCCGCGTGCCGGGCGTCATCAAGCTCCGAAACGGCGAGTACACCTCGCTGCACCTGCACATCGACCCGGACCACACGCTCGCGATCCGCAGCTCGATCATCCAGCACACCGCCGAGGTCTTCGACCCGCATGTCTGCCTGATCGACAAGGAGCCTCTGGGCTTGCGCGGCGAGGTCCGCGACACCCTGGCGATGCTGAAGGCGCGCGGCACCCGCATCGTGTTGGGCCTGCGCGACGTCATGGACGAGCCCCGGGCGCTCATGGAGGAGTGGGAGCGCAAGCAGGTCTATCCGGCGCTGCGGCAGTTCTACGACACCATCTTCGTCTACGGCCCGCCGAGCGTGTTCGACCTGCTCACCGAGCTGCCGGGCTTCGACGAGTTCGCCGAGAAGGTCCGCTTCACCGGCTACCTGCGCCGCACCCTGCCGACCTATGACGGCCGCCGTCACCAGACCGAAAGCGCGCTGCCCGAGCGGCCCTACATCCTCGTCACCCCCGGCGGCGGCGGCGACGGCGAGGGCCTGGTCGACGCCGTGCTGCGGGCCTACGAGCACCGCGTCGAGCTCGCCACACCCGCCGTCATCCTCTTCGGCCCGTTCATGCAGACGGGCGACCGCTTCGGTTTTCTCGCCCGCGCCGAGGCGCTACCGCAGGTTCACTGCCTCACCTTCGACGCCCATGTCGAGCGGCTCTACACCGGCGCGTCGGCGGTGGTGGCGATGGGCGGCTACAACGTGTTCTGCGAGGTCCTCTCCTTCGACAAGCCGGCCCTGCTGGTGCCGCGGACGCGGCCGCGGCGCGAGCAGTGGCTCAGGGCGTCGCGCGCGGCGGCACTCGGTGCGGTGCGCATGCTCGAGCTGGAGGCGGCGCGCACGCCGGCGACGATGGCCGAAGCACTCGCCGCCTTGCCGACGACCCCGCCGCCGAGCGCGGCGCTGCGCCCGCTCCCGCTCGACGGGCTCGAGCGCATCGCCGACGAGCTGGCCCCGGAGCTCGCCACCCGGCCCACGCCCTTGCGCGCCTACGGCTGAGGGGGCGGCGGTGCGGCTGGTCGTCGTCCTCAAAGGCTATCCGCGGCTCTCGGAGACGTTCGTCGCGGCGGAGCTGCGCGCCCTCGAGCGCCGCGGCTTCGCGCTCGTCATCGTCGCCTTGCGCCACCCGACCGACAGCGCGCGCCATCCCGTCCACGCCGCGATGCGCGCCCCGGTCGTCTACCTGCCCGAATACCTCCACGACGAGCCGCGCCGCGTCGCCACGGCGCTCGCCGCCGCGGCGACGCGGCCCGGGTTCGCCCGGCTCCTGCGCCTGTGGTGGCGCGATCTCCGCCGCGATCCGACCCGCAACCGCGTGCGCCGGCTGGGCCAGGCGCTGGTCTTGGCCCGCGAGGTGCTGCGCCCGGGCGATCGGCTCTACGCCCACTTCATCCACACCCCGGGCTCGGTCGCGCGCTACGCCGCACGGCTCGCCGGCACGCCCCTCGCCTTCGCCGCCCACGCCAAGGACATCTGGACGATCCCGGACTGGGAGAAGCGCGAGAAGCTCGAAGACGCCCGCTTCGCGGTGACCTGCACCGCCGTCGGCGCCGACCACCTGAACGCGCTCGCCCCCGGCAAGGTGCACCTGGTCTATCACGGCCTCGACGTCCGCGCGCTGCCGGACCCGCCGATCCGACACGCCGGCGCGGGCCCGGTCGAGATCCTCTGCGTCGCGCGGATCGTGGCGAAGAAGGGCCTCGACGTGCTGCTCGACGCGCTCGCCCGCCTGCCGGCGGAGCGGGACTGGCGCTTCGTCCACATCGGCGGCGGCGACGCCGCCCCGCTCGCGGCGCGCGCCGCCACGCTCGGCATCGCCGATCGCGTCCGCTTCTTGGGCCCACGGCCGGCGGGCGAGGTCTGGGCCGCCTACCGCCGCGCCGACGTCTTCGCGCTGGCGAGCCGGATCGCGCCCGACGGCGACCGCGACGGCCTGCCCAACGTGCTGATGGAGGCGCTGAGCCAGGAGGTCGCGGTCGTCGCCAGCCGGGTCGCCGCCATCCCCGAGTTGATCCGGGACGGCGTCCACGGCCTGTTGGTGCCGCCCGACGACGCCCCCGCCCTCGCCGCGGCGCTCGACCGCCTCGTCGCCGAGCCCGAGCTGCGCCGCCGCCTCGCCCAGGCCGGGTGCGTGCGGGTCCGCCGCCAGTTCGACCGCGAGGTCGGCGTCGACCGCCTCGCCGCGCTGTTGGCCGACCGCGGCGACCTCGCCGACGCCGCCTGAATGGCCACCGCCGTCTACGCGCCGTTGAAGGCCCCGGACCATCCCGTGCCGTCGGGCGAGCGGGCGATGGCGCGCCTCTTGATCAAGGCGCTCGACCGCGCCGGCGCCGCGCCCCGCCTCGCCTGCCGGCTCAGGAGCTACGACCGCGGCGACCCCGCCCGCCAGCGCCGCCTCGACGCCCTGGCCGCCCGCGCCGCACCGCTCCTCGCGGCGCGGCTGGCGCGCGACGCGACGGACCTCTGGTTCACCTATCACTGCCACCACAAGGCGCCCGACGGGCTCGGCCCCCGCGTCGCCGCCGCCTTGGACCTGCCCTATGTCGTCGCCGAGGCGTCGATCGCGCCCAAGCGCGCGCAAGGGCCGTGGGCCGAAGGCTTCGCGCAGGCGGAACGCGCCATCCGCGCGGCCGACGTGGTGCTGGCGATGAGCGCGGTGGACGAGGTCGGCCTCCTGCCCGAGATCGAGCCGCCCGCCCGCCTCCTCCGCCTCGCCCCCTTCACGGCCGTGCCGGCCGCGGTGCCCGCGGCCGCGCCGGCCGACCCGCCGCGCTTCGTCACCGTCGCGATGATGCGCCACGGCGCCAAGCGCCGCTCCTACGCCGTGCTCGCGGCGGCGCTCGCGACGCTCACGGAGCGGCCGTGGACGCTCGAGGTCGTCGGCGACGGCCCGGCCCGCGGCGGGATCGCGGCCGAGCTGCACCGGGCGGTGGGCGGGCGCGTGCGCTTTTTGGGGCGGATCGATGACCGCGCCGCGCGCGACGCCGTCGTCGCCGGCGCCGCCGCGATGCTCTGGCCCGCCGTCGACGAGGCCTACGGCATGGCGCTCCTCGAGGCGCAGGCGGTGGGCGTGCCGGTCGTCGCCGGCGACGGCCACGGCGTCCCCGACGTCGTCGCCGACGGCGCGAGCGGCCTCTTGGCCCCGGTCGGCGACGCCACGGCCTTCGCCGCGCGCGT
>JBKHCM010000050.1:0-22370 GCA_046541805.1 Alphaproteobacteria bacterium | reverse complement strand
GAAAACGAACACTTGCGCTGGACGGCGGCAGTCATGCAAAATTGTTGCAGTGCAAACGCCGTTCGCGCCAACATCCTCGCCGGCTCCGGCCGCCGACCTCGGCACGCTCGGGGAGCGATCCGACCTCGGGGCCCGACGCACAAGGAGTGACGCGGTGGAGAAGATCCAGCAAGCGATCGAACGGGCTCGACAGCAGCGGGCCCGCGTCGCCGGTCGGTTACCCGCCACCACCGCGGCGCCCTCGGGCCAAGCCGCGCCGGCCACGGTGGCCGAGGGGCTCGAGGCGGCACTGTCGGCAGCGCGGGTGATCCACTCGTCGCCCCAGCACCTGCGCGCGCACCGCATGCTCCCCGGTTCCACCGACGATCCGCGCAGCGACGTCTTCCGCAAGCTCCGCACGCAGGCGGTGCTGCGCCTGCAAGCGCTCGGCGGGCGGAGCATCGCGGTCGTGAGCGCGCGCGACGGCGAGGGCAAATCGAACGGTGCGCGCACGTTGGTGTGCGAGTTGTTGCGTGGTGTGCCGGCTGCCAAGCTCGTCGTGGACTGCCCGCCGCTGCGGCTGACCGACGACCCGCGCGTGGTCCAGGGCTACGTCGACGGTTGGCTCTCGGTGGTCGAGCAGGGACGCACCAGTCGCGACGACGTCGAGCGCGCCGCCGAATATCTCGATGGGACCAAGTATCTCGGCAGCCTGCTGAACCCAGTGGTCGAGAGCGACAGCCATACCTTTCACGGGTACTGCTGATCCGACATCGTCGTTCGTCTAGGAGCGCTACCGTGTACGAAGCGCATTTCGGCCTGCACGAAAAGCCGTTCTCGCTCCTGCCCGACCCGCGCTTTCTCTACGCGGGGCGGACGCACGCCATGGCGATGCACATGCTCGAATACGGCTTGGCCGAACAGACCGGCTACGTCGTGCTCACTGGAGAGGTCGGCACCGGCAAGACCACGCTGCTGCGCCACCTCCTGCGCGCCGTCGACGATCACCTCTTGATCGGGCTGGTGACCAACACCCACAGCTCTTTCGGCGAGCTGATGAAATGGATCATGCTCGCCTTTGACCTCGACTACGCCCGCGAGGACGCGGTGGCGCAGCACCAGATCTTCACCGACTTTCTGATCGAGCGCTACGCCCACGGCCAGCGGGTGGTGCTGATCGTCGACGAGGCGCAGAACCTGGGGCGCGACGCGCTCGAGCAACTCCGCATGCTTTCCAACATCAACGCCGAGTCCGACCATCTCCTGCAGTTGATCCTGGTGGGCCAGCCCGAACTGCGCCATCTCCTGAACAGCGACTCGCTGCGCCAGTTCGTCCAGCGCATCTCGATCGACTACCACCTGAAGCCGCTCGACCGCGACGACACCGCCGCCTATGTCCGCCACCGCCTGGAGACGGCGGGCGGCCATCCCGACATCTTCGAGCCGGCGGCACTCGCGGCCGTCCACTATTTCGCGCGCGGGCTGCCGCGTCTGGTGAATTCGCTGTGCGATCTGTCGCTGGTCTACGCCTTCGCGGAGGACCGCCAGGACGTGGATTTCGATACCGTGTGCAGCGTCATCGAGACGCGGGTCCAGGATGGACTGTGCGCCTTTCGCCCGCTGCCCGAGACCGATTCTCACGCCAGCCTGCGGCGCCGGCTGCTCGAGGAACCCGAGACCCTGGTTCCGGAACGCGCCTGAGCCCGGCGCCGGGGCCGCCCGCGTACCGCGGCATCACCGCCATGCACGCGGCGAAGCCTGCGCCGTTTCGCCTCTTGCGCTCCGCCGCCGCGGCTGCAGCCTCGCGCTCGGTTGTCAGCAGGAGGATATGATGGACGAACGCATGGGCGTGATGCTGTGCGGACATGGCTCGCGGTCCGCGGCGGCGGTGCGCGAGTTCGCCGTCGTCGCGGAGCGGCTGCGCGAGCGCTTCGTCGATTGGCCGGTCGAGCACGGCTATCTCGAGTTCGCCGATCCCGTCCTCCGCGTCGGCCTCGACCGTCTGCGCGGGCAGGGTGCGGAGCGGATCCTGGCGGTGCCGGGCATGCTGTTCGCTGCGGGTCACGCCAAGAACGACATCCCCTCGGTCCTCAACACCTATCAGGCGGAGCACGGGCTTCGGGTCGACTACGGCCGCGAGCTCGGCGTCGATCCCAAGATGATCAAGGCCGCCGCGGACCGGGTCCAGGCGGCGCTCGACCGCGCCAACGCCGAGCACGGCGCGCTCCCCAACCACGAGGTCTGCCTCGTCGTCATCGGCCGCGGTGCGTCGGATCCGGACGCCAACTCCAACGTCGCCAAGATCGCGCGCATGCTCTGGGAGGGCATGGGCTTCGGCTGGTGCGAGACCGGCTTCTCCGGCGTCACCTTCCCCCTGGTCGAGCCCTGCCTCGAGCACGTCGCCCGCCTCGGCTATCGGCGCGTGGTGGTGTTTCCGTATTTTCTCTTCACGGGCATCCTCATCGACCGCATCTACGGCTTCACCGACCGCGTCGCCGCCGCCAATCCGCACATCCAGTTCGTCAAGGCGGGCTACCTCAACGATCATCCGCTGGTCGTCGAGACCTTCGCGGAGCGGGTCACCGAGATCCTCGACGGCCAAAACGTGATGAACTGCGCGATGTGCAAGTACCGCGCGCAGGTGCTGGGCTTCGAGCACGAGCTCGGCGCGCCGCAGGCGAGCCACCACCACCACGTCGAGGGCCAGGGGGCTTCGGCGCCGGGCTCCAACGTCGCCGACTGCGGCTTGTGCGACGACTTCTGCACCGGCGCCTGCCGCGTCGTCGCCGCCCACGACCACCATCACGACCACCATCACGACCACCATCACGACCACCATCACCATGACCATGGGCATGGCGACGGCCACCACCATCACCACCACGCCCCCTACCCCCACGCCGACCATCCGCTGGGCCCCAAGAGCGTGCTGAAGAGCCGAAGGTCGGGCGGCTGACCGGCTCGCGCCCCTTACCCGCGCGGCGCGAAGACGCGGAGCGCCGCCGGGTGGACGCGGAAATGCGCGGGCGTCTGGGTGATGAGTTCGCCGTCGGCGTTGACCGGGCGCGGGCGGCGGGTCGCCACCTCGAAGGCGACGTCGCGCAGGGTGCGGACCTCGTGCCAGGCGCCATGGACGCCCCTGCGAAAGGCCCGGAGCATCGGCGCCAGCTTCCAGGCGTTCTCGAACTCGAGCGAATAGAGATCGAGCTGCCCGTCGTCGATGGCGGCGCGGGCCGCGACGACGTTGCCGCCGCCGTAGTGGCGGCCGTTGCCGACGGCGATCTGCAGGGTGAGCACGTCGTCACTGCCGCCGCCGTGGGTGATGCGGGCGTGGAAGGGGCGTGCCCGGGCGAACACACGGACGGCGGCATTGACATAGCTGAGGCGGCCCCAGCGGCGCTTCTCGGCGCTGGTCAGCGTGCGGGTGAGCTCCGCGCTCAGCCCGATGCTCGCGACGTTGAAGAAGGGGCGGCCGTTGACGCTACCGAGATCGAGAGCGCTGGTGTGACCGGCGACGACGATGCCGGCGGCGGCGGCCGGATCGGTCGGGATCGCCAGCGTACGGGCGAGGTCGTTGGCGGTCCCGAGGGGGATGATGCCGAGCGGCAGTTCGGCCGCCACGAGGCCGGGCGCGGCGGCATTGAGGCTGCCGTCGCCGCCGGCGACGACGACCCTGTCGACGCGTCCTTGATACGCCAGCACGGCGGTCGCGACGTCCTCGCGCCGCCGCGGCCTCACCTCGTGCACGCTCCATCCCGCCGCCTCGAAGCTAGCCCGCACGGCCGCGAGATCGGCGCCACCCCGGCGCGCCGCCGCGTTGCGGATCAGCAATACGTGCGTCGTCGGGCCCACGGTGAGCTATGGCAAGCGTCAATATGGCCGCGATACCGCCCGGCGGCCGGCTCGTCATCGGCGGTGGTTGCGGCGCCCTCGGGCGAGGCGCGATAATGGCGGGAGTGACGGGACTCGAACCCGCGGCCTCTGGCGTGACAGGCCAGCGCTCTAACCGACTGAGCTACACCCCCCGGCGCGAAGTGGCGCTGGTGTACGAAGTCGTCCCCCTTGCTGTCAAGCGCGCGAACCGGGTCTTGAGCCGGGAAAACCGGCGGCGTAACACGGAGGGCGGCGCGGGCGTAGCTCAGCGGTAGAGCACGGCGTTTACACCGCCGGTGTCGGAGGTTCGAACCCTTCCGCCCGCACCAGCCGCGCCCGAACCGATGCCCCGGACGCCAAGGCCCGCCCGCCGGGGGCGAAGGCGGAACGCTATCGCCTTCGCCCGCCGCCAAGCGATCGCGATACCCGCCGCCGGCGCAGGGCGACCCCGGGTCAGCCGTTGAGCGCGTCCTTCAACTGCTTGCCGGGACGAAACTTCGGCGACTTGGATGCCGGAATGTCGATGCTCTCGCCGGTGCGCGGATTGCGCCCGGTCGTGGCTTCGCGCTCGGTCACCGCGAACGTCCCGAACCCGACGAGACGCACCTCGTCGCCGTCCTTGAGCGCGTCGGTGATGCATTCGAGAACCGAGTCGACGGCCTTCGTCGCGTCCTGTTTCGAAAGGCCGCTATGACCCGCGACCTTGGCCACGAGATCGTTCTTGTTCACCGCAAACCCCCCGAGGTTGCCGCATGTTCGGCGGGTGCCGCCGATCCGGACGAACCCTAACGATAGGATTTCGCGGCCGTCAATCGCCGGAGGTCCTGGAAGCCGCGGATTTCCGGGGAAAACACGAAACCGCCCGGGCCGAAGGCCCGGGCGGTCCAAAGCGATCCAGCGCGCGAGCGCTTCGCCACCCTCAGTTCGGCAGCCGCGCCGGCGCCTCGCCCCCGGGCTCGGTCGCCGCGATCGCCTCGGGTTCGACGTCCACCCACTCGATCGCCTCGGGCTGTCGAACCAACGCCTCGCGCAGCACCTCGTCGATATTGCTCACCGGCGCGATCCGCAGACCCTTCTTCACGTTGTCGGGGATCTCCGCGAGGTCCTTCTCGTTCTCCTGCGGGATCAGCACGGTCTTCAGCCCGCCGCGCATGGCCGCCAGCAGCTTCTCCTTCAAGCCGCCGATGGCGAGGACGCGGCCACGCAGGGTGATCTCGCCGGTCATCGCCACGTCCCGGCGCACCGGGATCTTGGTCAACACCGACACGATCGACGTCGCCATCGCGACACCCGCCGACGGGCCGTCCTTCGGGGTGGCCCCCTCGGGCACGTGGACGTGGATGTCGGTCTTGTCGAAAGTCGGCGGCTTGATGCCCAACTCCACCGCTCGCGAGCGGACATAGGATTTCGCCGCCTGCACCGATTCCTGCATCACGTCGCCGAGCTTGCCGGTCATCGTGATGCGGCCCTTGCCTGGCAGCATCACCGATTCGATGGTCAACAGCTCACCACCGACCTCGGTCCACGCCAGACCCGTCGACACCCCGACGATATCCTCGCTCTCGGCCTCGCCGTAGCGATAGCGTCGAACGCCGGCGTATTTGTCGAGGTTGCGGCGGGTGATCTTCACCTGCTTCTTGTCGTCGACGAGGATCGACTTCGTCACCTTGCGCGCGAGATTCGCGATCTCACGCTCCAAGTTGCGGACGCCGGCCTCGCGGGTGTAGTGCCGGATCAGGTCCGTCAGCGCCTCGTCGGAGAGCTGCCATTCCTCGTCCTTGAGACCGTGTTCCCGACGCTGCTTCGGGATCAGGTGACGCTTGGCGATCTCCAGCTTCTCGTCTTCGGTGTAGCCGGGAATCCGGATGATCTCCATACGATCCAAGAGCGGTTGCGGCATCCGCAGCGTATTCGCCGTGCAGACGAACATCGTGTCCGACAGATCGTACTCGACCTCGAGATAGTGGTCCGCGAAGCTCGAGTTCTGCTCCGGATCCAACACCTCCAACAGCGCCGAGGCCGGATCGCCGCGGAAGTCCGCGCCCATCTTGTCAACCTCGTCCATCATGAAGAGCGGGTTCGAGGTCTTTGCCTTCTTCATCGACTGGATGATCTTACCGGGCATCGAGCCGATATAGGTGCGGCGATGGCCGCGGATCTCCGCCTCGTCGCGGATGCCGCCGAGCGAGACCCGAATGAAGTTCCGCCCGGTCGCCTTCGCCAGCGACTTGCCCAGCGACGTCTTGCCGACCCCGGGTGGGCCCACCAGGCACAAAATCGGCCCGCGCGACTTGTCGACCCGCTGCTGGACCGCAAGATACTCGATGATCCGCTCCTTGACCTTATCCAGGCCGTAATGATCGGCATCGAGAATCGCCTGCGCCTTTTTGAGGTCTTTGGAGATCCGCGAGCGCTTCTTCCACGGGATCGACAACATCCAATCAAGGTAGTTGCGGACCACCGTGGCTTCGGCGGACATCGCGCTCATCGAGCGCAACTTCTTGAGTTCCTGCAGGCACTTCTCCCGTGCCTCCTTGGTAAGCTTCGTCTTGCGGATGCGCTCTTCGAGTTCCGATAGCTCATCCTTGCCGTCGTCGAGCTCGCCGAGCTCCTTCTGAATGGCCTTCATCTGCTCATTCAGATAGTACTCGCGCTGCGTCTTCTCCATCTGACGCTTGACGCGGGAACGGATGCGCTTCTCCACCTGGAGGACGCTGATCTCGCCCTCCATGTAGCCATAAAGGCGCTCTAGCCGCTCGGCGAGCGACGCCGTCTCCAAGAGTTCCTGCTTGTCGGCGATCTTCAAGGACAGATGCGCGGCGACGGTGTCGGCCAGCTTCGACGGGTCGTCGATTTGTCCCAGCGACACCAGCACCTCCGGCGGCACCTTCTTGTTGAGCTTGACGTACTGCTCGAAGTTGGTGACGACGGCACGGGCCATCGCATCGAGTTCGCGCGATTCCGCTTCGACTTCCGGCAGCACTTCCGCGGCCACCTGGAAGAAGTGGGGATTGTCGACGAACGTCTTGACCTGCGCCCGCGCCTGCCCTTCCACCAGCACCTTCACGGTGCCGTCGGGCAGTTTCAACAGCTGCAGTACCGAGGCGAGCGTGCCGACACGGTAGATGTCGTCACGGCCCGGCTCGTCCTGGGACGCGTTCTTCTGCGCCACCAAAAGGATCTGCTTGTCGTCCTTCATGACCTCTTCGAGGGCCGCGATCGACTTTTCGCGGCCGACGAAGAGCGGCACGATCATATGCGGGAAAACGACGATGTCGCGGAGCGGCAGGACCGGGAAGACCTGTTTCTCGGCGGTTTGCGGCATGCTTCCTCACTTCCGGGCGCGACCATGGTCACGTTGAGACCTGAGTTGGCGTGACCGCGGCGCCCTTTCAAGGCGGGGCGCGACGGCGCTGACGGCCACGGGTCGGCGCCCGCGGATACGGTGCCTCGTGAGCCCGCCCGCACGCTCGGCGCTGACGGGTTCGGGTCGGTCGAATCACCAGATCAACAGCTCGGCGAAGCCCACGCGGGTCGACGGCCGACCACGTCCGTTGAGCCCGCACCACCAACTAGCTCGCCGGCTGGGTTCCCTCCTTGCGCTGCTCGCGCTCGGCGTAGATGCGCAAGGGTGCGGTGCCGTGGTCGATGGTCTCGCGGTTGACGACGATTTCCTCGACGCCCTCGAGCGCCGGCAGCTCGAACATCGTGTCCAACAGCGTGTTCTCGAGGATCGAGCGTAGCCCGCGCGCCCCGGTCTTGCGCTCGATGGCCTTCTTGGCGATCGCCTTCAAGGCGTCGTCGGTGAAGGTGAGCTTGACGTCCTCCATCTCGAACAGGCGCTCGTACTGCTTGACCAGCGCGTTCTTGGGCTCGGTCAGGATCGCGACCAGGGCCGGCTCGTCGAGGTCCTCGAGCGTCGCCACCACCGGCAGCCGGCCGACGAACTCGGGGATCAGGCCGAACTTCAACAGGTCCTCGGGCTCGACCTCGGCGACGAGCTCGCCGGCCTTCCTGGCGTCGGGGCTCTGCACGTCGGCACCGAAGCCCATCGAGCTCTGCCGCCCGCGCTGCGCCACGATCTTGTCGAGCCCGGCGAAGGCGCCACCGCAGATGAACAGGATGTTCGAGGTGTCGACCTGCAGGAACTCCTGCTGGGGGTGCTTGCGCCCCCCCTGCGGCGGCACGCTGGCGACGGTGCCCTCGATGATCTTCAAGAGCGCCTGCTGCACCCCCTCGCCCGAGACGTCGCGGGTGATCGAGGGGTTCTCGGATTTGCGGCTGATCTTGTCGACCTCGTCGATGTAGACGATGCCGCGCTGCGCCCGCTCCACGTTGTAATCGGACGCCTGCAACAGCTTCAAGATGATGTTCTCGACGTCCTCGCCGACATAGCCGGCCTCGGTGAGCGTGGTGGCGTCGGCCATCGTGAACGGGACGTCGAGGGTGCGGGCGAGCGTCTGCGCCAGCAGCGTCTTGCCGCAGCCGGTCGGGCCGATCAGCAGGATGTTGGACTTCTGCAGCTCGACGTCACCGGCCTTCGCGCTGTGGGCGAGGCGCTTGTAGTGGTTGTGCACCGCCACCGCCAGCACCCGCTTCGCCGGCGCCTGGCCGATGACGTAGTCGTCCAGAACGCTGTTGATCTCGCTCGGCGTCGGCACGCCGGCGCGGCTCTTCGAGAGCTGCGTTTTGTGCTCCTCGCGGATGATGTCCATGCACAGCTCGACGCATTCATCGCAGATGAACACCGTCGGCCCCGCGATGAGCTTGCGGACTTCGTGCTGGCTCTTGCCGCAGAACGAGCAGTAGAGCGTGTTCTTGGCGTCGCCGCCGGTCTTGCTCATGCAGTCGGATACCCTCGTCGAGACCAGGCGATGAAGGTAGCGACGACCGCGAGGCGGAACAACCCCGCCCCGCGGGCGGCGCGGCTGCCGGCGACGGCGATCGGGGTCAGCCCTCCGCCGTCGGCTTCGCCGGACGCTGCTCGACCACCTTGTCGACCAGACCGAATTCCTTGGCCTGCTCGGCGCTCATGAACTTGTCGCGCTCGACCGCGTCCTCGATGACCTCGAGCGGCTGGCCGGTATGCCGGACGTAGATCTCGTTGAGCCGGCGCCGCATCTCGAGAATCTCCTTGGCGTGGATCTCGATGTCGGTGGCCTGACCCTGAAAGCCGCCCGAGGGCTGGTGCACCATCACCCGCGCGTGCGGCAGGCAGTGGCGCTTGCCGGCGGCGCCCCCCGCCAGCAACAGCGAGCCCATGCTCGCCGCCTGGCCGATACAGAAGGTCGCGACGTCGGGCTTGATCAACTGCATCGTGTCGTAAATGGCGAGCCCCGACGTCACCACGCCGCCGGGCGAATTGATGTAGAAAGCGATATCCTTGTCCGGGTTGTCGGCCTCCAGGAACAGCAGCTGCGCGCTAACGAGCGCGGCGATCTGGTCTTCCACGACGCCGGTCAGGAAAACGATGCGCTCCTTGAGCATCCTCGAGAAGATGTCGTAGGCGCGCTCACCGCGGCTCGTCTGCTCGACGACCATTGGCACCAGATTGGCGTACATGACGGACACTCCGCGCGTCGGTCTCAGGGGGTGGTTTCGGCGTCCGAGGGCGACGCGTCCTCATCGGGGTCGCGCATGAGTTCCTCAGGGGTGACGTCTTTGGTATTCACCGGTGCGATCTGCAAGATGAAGTCGACAACCTTGTCCTCGAATACTGGCGCTCGCAGCTGCTCCCGCGCCTCCGCATTCTTTTGAAAGAACTCGAAGACCTCCTTTTCCTGCCCCGGATATCGCCGCGCCTGATCGGCGACGGCGCGCGCCAGCTCTTGCGAGGTCACCTGCACGTCGTTGGCGCTGCCGACCTCGGAGAGCAAAAGGCCCAGCCGCACGCGCCGCTCGGCGATGGCGCGGTACTCCGTCTTCGTCTCCTCCTCGGTCTTGCCGCTTTCCTCGAAGGTCTGGCCCAGGCGCTCCATCTCGTCGCTCAGCTGCTTCCAGATCGCGTCGAACTCGAGATCGACCATGCCGCCCGGCACCTCGAAGTGGTAGGTGTCGGCGAGCTTGTCCAGAAGCGCACGCTTCGCCTTGAAGCGCGAGGCCTGGTCGTAGCGCTCCTGCAGCCGCGCGCGGAAGGCGTCCTTGAGCTCCTCGGCGTTGGCGAAGCCGATCGATTCGGCGAAGCGGTCGTCGAGGTCGGGCAGCTCCGCCTCCTCCACCGCCTTCACCGTGACGTCGAAGGTCGCCGCCTTGCCGGCGAGCTCCGCCTTGCCGTAGCCTTCGGGAAAGGTGATCTCGAGCTGCCGCTCCTCGCCCGGCTGAACCCCCTCGAGCTGCTCCTCGAAGCCGGGGATCATGCGGCCGCGGCCGAGCTCGAGCGGAAAGCCCTCGGCGCTGCCGCCCTCGAAGGGCTCGCCGTCGACCTTGCCGACGAAGTCGATGGTAACGCGATCGCCTGCCGTCGCCGGGCGCGCCGTCTCCGGCTCCTTCCAGACGGCGTGCTGGCGACGGAAGTCCTCGAGCGCGCGCTCGAGCTCGTCGTCGCCGACCTTGGCCACGGGCTGGTCGATCTCGAGCGCCTTGAGATCGACCGCCGGCACCGGGGGCAGCACCTCGACGGCCATCTTGAACTCGAGGTCCTGGCCCTCGTCGAAGCTCGTGACCTCGATCTGCGGCTTGAGGGCGGGGCGGAGCTCGTGGTCGGCGATCGCCTTGCGCGAGCCCTCGTTGACGCTCTGCTCGACGATCTCGCCCAAGACTGAGCGGCCGTACTGCTTCTTCAACAGGCCGAGCGGCACCTTGCCGGGACGAAAGCCCGGCATGCGGACGGACTGCTTGATCTCCTCGAGCTTTCCGTTGACCCGCTCCTCGATCTCGGCCGCGGGCACGACGACCTTGTACTGTCGCTTGAGACCGTCGGCGGAAAGCTCCGTCACCTGCATCGATACGCCTTCTCTGTGTGGAAACCCACCGCGGGGGCGGCGCCGCGGACCACGGTCCGGACCCCGGCGGCTGGTGCGGGCGGAGGGACTCGAACCCCCACGGCCGAAGCCACGAGGACCTAAACCTCGCGCGTCTACCGGTTCCGCCACGCCCGCCCGCCCCGACCGTGCGGTCCGTCGGGTCGAGCGGTGATAGCAAGGCGGCGCCCGGGGGCCAACAAAAACCGCGGCCCACGCCCGCGCGCCCCGCGGTAGGCAGCGCCCGGGCGACGGGCTAGAAGGCGCCGGGCCCTCCGCTGGGAGAGACCGCGATGACGTTGGTGCTGTTGGCCGCTGGGCTCGTGCTGTTGCTCGGCGGTGGCGAGGCGCTCGTGCGCGGCGCCGTCGCCGTCGCCCATCGCCTCGGCGTCTCGCCGGTGGTGGCGGGCCTGGTCCTGGTCGGCTTCGGCACCTCCAGCCCCGAGCTGGTGACCAGCCTCACCGCGGCCTTGAGCGGCGCGCCCGCCATCGCCGTCGGCAACGTCGTCGGCTCCAACATCTGCAACATCCTGTTGATCCTCGGCGTCACCGCCCTGCTCTTCCCGGTCGACATCGACCGCCGGGCCTTCGCCCGCGACGGCACCATGCTCGCGCTCGCCACCGCCGCCGGGATCGGCGTCGCGCTGATGGGCGTGGTGCCGCGCGCGGTGGGGCTGGCGCTGGTCGCCGCCGTGGTCGCCTACGTCGTCTACACCTACCGCCAAGAACGCCGCGTCCACAGCCCGGCCGAAGCCGTCTACAGCGAGGAGGCGGCGCTGCTGACGAGCCCGTCGCTCGGCCTTTGGGGTGGGCTCGCGATGGCACTGGCCGGCCTCATCGCCGTCGTCGTCGGCGCCGACCTCCTGGTCGACGCGGCGACCACCCTCGCCCGCGCCGCCGGCGTCTCCGAGGCCGTCATCGGGCTTACCATCGTGGCGCTGGGCACCTCGCTGCCGGAGCTCGCCACCGCCGTCATGGCCGGGCTCAAGAAGCAGCCGGAGGTCGCCTTCGGCAACGTCGTCGGCTCCAACATCTTCAACATCCTCTTCATCCTCGGCACGACCGCGACCGTCCAGCCGATCGCGGTGCCCGCGGAGATCGTCCGCTTCGACATCTGGGTCATGCTCGCCGCGACCGCGGCCATGTTTTTGGTGGTGCGCACCGGCTTTCGGGTGACGCGCCGCGAGGGGGTGGCGCTGCTCCTCGGCTACGCCGCCTATATCGGCGTTCTGGCGCAGACCAGCCTGTGAGCGCTCGGCTCTTTTCGCCCCGCGGCGGCCGGTCTACACCGCCGCCATGCACCAGCGTGTCCTCATCCTCGACTTCGGCTCGCAGTACACCCAGCTCATCGCCCGCCGCGTCCGCGAGCTCGACGTCTATTGCGAGATCCACCCCTGGCGGATGGACGATGCGGCCATCCGCGCCTTCGGCGCCGGCGCCGTCATCCTCTCGGGCGGCCCGGGCTCGACCGTCCGCGCCGACGCCCCGGCCGCACCGGCGGCGGTCTTCGCGCTCGGGGTGCCGGTGCTGGGCATCTGCTACGGCGAGCAGACGATGTGCGCGCGGCTGGGCGGGCGCACCGAGAGCGCCGACAGCCGCGAGTTCGGTCGCGCCGAGATCACGCTCGGCACACCCTCGCCACTCTTCGACGGCGTCCTCTCGCCCGGCGAGACCGCCGTCGTCTGGATGAGCCACGGCGACCGCGTGGCGGCGCTGCCGGAAGGCTTTCGCACGCTCGCCACCAGCGCCGGCGCGCCCTTCGCCGCCATCGCCGACGAGGACCGCCGCTTCTACGGCCTGCAGTTCCACCCCGAGGTCCACCACACCCCGATCGGCCGCGGCCTGCTCGAGAACTTCCTCTTCAAGATCGCGGGCCTCAAGGGCGACTGGTCGATGCGCACCTTCCGCGCGGAGGCGGTCGCGCGCGTGCGCGCGCAGGTGGGCGGTGGCCGCGTCATCTGCGGGCTCTCGGGCGGGGTCGACAGCTCGGTGACGGCCAAGCTCCTGCACGAAGCGGTGGGCGATCAGCTCACCTGCATCTTCGTCGACACCGGCATGCTGCGCGCCCACGAGGCCCAAGAGGTCGAAAGCCTCTTTCGCCGCCACTACAACATCCCGCTCGTCCACGTCGACGCGAGCGCGCGCTTTTTGGGCGCGCTCACGGGCGTGAGCGATCCCGAGACCAAGCGCAAGACGATCGGCCGGCTCTTCATCGACGTCTTCGAGGCGGAGGCGACGAAGCTCGGCGAGGTCGACTTCCTCGCCCAGGGCACGGTCTATCCCGACGTGATCGAGAGCGCGCGGGCGCACGATTCCGCCGTCACCATCAAAAGCCACCACAATGTGGGCGGCCTGCCCGAGCGCATGCGCCTCGGCCTCGTCGAGCCCCTGCGCGAGCTCTTCAAGGACGAGGTGCGAGCCCTCGGCCGCGAGCTGGGCCTGCCCGCCTCCTTCGTCGACCGCCACCCTTTCCCCGGCCCCGGTCTCGCCGTGCGCATCCTGGGCGAGGTCACTCTGGCCCGCGTCCAGCTCCTGCAGGAGGCCGACCGGATCTTCCTCGAAGAGATCCGCGCCGAAGGGCTCTACGACCGCATCTGGCAGGCCTTCGCGGTGCTCCTGCCGGTCAACGCCGTCGGCGTGATGGGCGATCAGCGCACCTACGAGAGCGCGTGCGTCCTGCGCGCGGTGACCTCGGTGGACGGCATGACCGCCGAGGTATTCGCCTTCGAGACGAGCTTTCTCGCCCGCGTCGCCACCCGCATCGTCAACGAGGTCAAGGGCATCAACCGCGTCACCTACGACGTCACCTCGAAGCCGCCCGGCACGATCGAGTGGGAGTAGGCTTCAGCCGAGGCGGCGCCGGCGGCGCGGCCGTCGAGCCAGGCGGCGAAGTCGGCCTCGGCCATCGGCGGCGCCCGCAGTCGACCCTGGGCGGCGTCGCAGCCGAAGCGCTCGAGCCGGGCGCGCTGGGCTTCGGTCTCGACGCCTTCGGCCACCACCGCGATGCCGAGATTGTGCGCGAGTTCGACGATGGCGCGCACGATCGTCGCGTCCTTGGGATCAACCATGAGGCCGGCGACGAAGCCGCAGTCGATCTTGATCCGGTCGATCGGAAAGCTCCGCAGATGGGTGAGCGACGCGAAGCCGGTACCGAAATCGTCGAGCTCGATCGCCACCCCGGCGGCGTGCAGAATGCGCAGGTTGTCGAGGATGACGGCGTGCGCCTCGTCGAGGAACACGGCTTCGACCACTTCCACCGCCAGGTCCTGCGCCTCGAGGCCGGCCGCCGTCAGCCGATCGAGCAATCGCCACGCGAACCCGTCGTCGGCGAGTTCGCTGGCGGTTAGGTTGACCGAGAACGGACCGGTGCAGCGCCCGGCCCGCCGGTGGCGCCGGACGGCGGCGGCGACGAGCTCGAGCATCTCGGCCTGCACCGCGCACATCAGCCCGCGCTCCGCGACCACCTCCATGAACGCGCCCGGCGCGAGCAGGCCGCGCTCGGGGTGCTGCCAGCGCAGCAGGCACTCGACGCCCACGACCGCGTCGTCGGCGAGGCGCCATTGCGGCTGGAAGTGGATGGTGAAGGCGTGCGCCGCGAGGCCCGCGCGGATCTCCTGCTCGAGCCGGTTCGCCGCCTGCAGCCGGGCGCGCAGCTCCTGGTCGAACAGGGCGACGCCGCCGGCATCCGAGCGCTTGGCGCGATAGAGCGCGAGATCGGCCGCGCCCAACAGCTCCTGCTCGGTCGTGCCGTCGCGGGGATAAAGGCTCACCCCCACGCTGGCGCCCATCGCCACGGCCTGGCCGTTCCAAAACAGAGGCGGCGCCAGCGCCCGCCGCACGCGCCAGGCGGCCGCTTCCGCCCCGCGGCGCGACCCCACGCCGTGGCGGACGACGACGAACTCGTCGCCACCGGTGCGCGCGATCGCGTCGCCGTCGCCGACGCAGCGCTCGAGGCGGCGCGCGACCTCGACGAGCACCCGGTCGCCGACGGCGTGGCCGTAGCGGTCGTTCACCGCCTTGAAGCGGTCGAGATCGACCTGCAGCAGTGCGAAGGCGTCGTCCGCCGCCGCGCTGCGGCGGCGACAGTCGAGGTGGTGGCGCAGCCCGGCGCGGTTGAGCAGCCGGGTGAGGTCGTCGTGGTAGGCGAGGAACGCGACCCGCTCCTGCATCCGCCGCCGCTCGGTGACGTCGCGCTCGATGGCGATCCAGTGGGTGTACCACCCCGTCGAATCGGCGACCGGCACGACGCTCAGCTCGTTCCAAAACGGGGTGCCGTCGCGGCGGTAGTTCACGACGGTCTCTTCCACCGGGCGCCACCGTTCGAAGCCCGCGCGCATGCGGGCGATGGCGGCGGGGTCGGTGTCCGGGCCCTGCAACAGCCGCGGCGACGCGCCGATCACCTCGTCGGCGGCGTAGCCGGTGATGCGGGTGAAGCTGTCGTTGACGTAGACGATCCGCGGCCCGGGATGTTCGAACGCGGCCTCGGTCACGACGATGGCGTCACGGGCGTGGACGCTCACCGCCTCCAACAGCTCGAGCCGGCTGGTGAGCACCTTCTGGTGGGTGACGTCGACGAGCGTGCCGTCGAAGCTCGGCGGCTCGCCTTCGCCGACCGGCGCGGCGGCGAGCCGGAGCCAGCGGACGTGTCGACGCGGGCCCGCCACGCGCACGTCGACCTCGACCGGCCGGCGCTGCTCGCCGGCGCGGCGCAGGGCGCGATCGACGCGGTCCGGCTCGCCTGTGGCCATCAGCTCGAACAGGCGGCTGCCGTCGGCGATGAGCGCGCCGGCGGAGAGCGCGAGCAGGCTCGCGACGTTGTCGCCGACCCGCTCGACCGCGAGCGCGAGCCGGCCGACCCGGCGAAAGCGCAGACCCACCGGCTGGCCGGCGTGGTCGCGCACGCCCAGTTCGCGCTGCACGCCCAGGACGTAGCGCAAGGCGCCGTCGTCGTCGCGAAGGGGGGTGGTGATGAGCTCGTTGAGGAAGGGCTCGCCGTCGCGCCGGTAGTTCAACAGCACGGCACGATGGGAGCGTCCCGCCCGCAGCGCCGCGGCGAGCCGTTGCACCTCGCGGCGGTCGGTGTCGCGGCCCTGCAGGAACCGGCAGTTGCGCCCCAGCACCTCGTCGCGGCCGTAGCCGGTGAGCGCGGTGAAGGCGTCGTTGCAGTAGACCAGGGGCGCATCCGCCTGCGCGAGGTCGGCCACGGTCATGGAAAGGCAGGTGTGGCCGAAGGCCGTCACCATCGCGTCGAAACCGCGGGTCATGCTCTCCGGCCCAAAGTTGCAGCCAGAGCCTGACCACGGTCGCTTAATAATGCGTTGCACGCCATTTCAGCTGGAGCTGCCATCCGGCCGTTCGAGGTACTCGCTGAGCCCCGGCACCAGCTCATAGCTGGCCTCGATCTCGTAGTGTGGCACCCCGCCACCGAGCCAGCTGGAATAGAGGTGGAAGTCGCTCACCGTCGTCGGCGGCAGCTTGATCAGGCTGTGGCGCTGCAGAAAGGCCTCGAGGCGGTGCTCCGGCGGCGGCGCGCGGAAGCGGGCGACGGTCACGTGCGGGGTGAACTTGCGCTTGTCGAGCTTGACCCCGACCTCGCCGAGGGCGCGGGCGACGCGGCGCTGCAGCCGCTCCAGCTCCGGCTCCGGCCGCACACCGACCCAGAGCTGGCGGATCGGGCCGCGCGGCGGGAAATGGCCGAGGCCCTTGAGCTCGAGGGCGAAGGGCCGGGTGTGGACGTGGCTCAGCGCTTCCATGGCGTCCTTGAAGACGCCGTTGTCGACCTCGCCGATGAAGGCGAGCGTGACGTGCAGCGTCTCGGGATCGGTCCAGCGCACCTCGGGTAGACCGCGCTGGATCGCCTCGATCGCGTCCTTGTGGTAGCGGGGAAGGTCGAGGGCGACGAACAGCCGGTGCATGGGGGGGCCCTCCTTGCAGCCGTGGCCCGGCGAAAACGGCTCCGTGCGAAGCCTGTCAATCGGCGAACCTTGTCAATCGGCGACGCCTTTCCTAACAACCGCGCGGCGACCTGTCCAAGCCCGCTCGGCCGAGATCGCCAGCCAGCCCGGGAGGTGCCGCTTGGCCCGCGAAAACGAAGCCTTCGCCCGCGAAGTCGACGAGGAGTTGCGCGTCGAGCGCTTGGCGGCGTGGTGGCGCCGCTGGCGCTGGGCGATCATCGGCGTCGCTCTCGCCGCGGTGGTCGCCACGGCGGCGACGGTCGGTTGGGACGCCTGGCGCGAGCGCGCCCGGACCGCCGATGCCCGGGCATTCGACCAGGCGCTGCAGGAGCACGACGAGGCCGGACCCACTGCCGATGCCCTCGCCGAGATGGCCACCGACGCCGCCACGGGCTACGCCGGTATCGCCCGGCTCACCGCCGCCCAGCTTTACATGAGCGCCGACCAGCCCGACCGGGCCCGCGACATGCTCGCCGCCGTCGCCGCGGATGATAGCGTGCCGGCGCGCTATCGCGACCTGGCCCGGCTCTTGGATGTCGCCGCGTCCTTCGACGAGACCGACCCGGACGCCGTCATCGCCGAGCTCGAGCCCTTGGCGACGGCGGAGGCGCCCTGGCGCCACAGCGCGCGCGAGCTGATCGCCGCCGCCCAGCTGGAGGCCGGGGACCGCGCGGCGGCGCGGGCGACGCTCGACGAGCTCGTCGCCGACGACGCGACGCCGCAGGCGATGCGCGGCCGCGCGCGCGAGCTGTTGGCCGCCCTCGGCGGCCCGCCGGCGGACGCCGGTGAGGGCGAGGGGAGCGGCGAGAGTTGAGCGAGGTGCGCCGTCCGTTCGTCCTGCTGCTGCTCGCCACGCTCGCCGCCTGCGACACCGGTTGGCTGGGCGAGGAGGAGGCGCCGCCGCTGCCGGGAGAGCGCCGCGCGGTGCTCACTGCCGAGACCCGGCTCGACCCCGATCCGGCGCTCGCCGACACCCCCCTCGACCTTCCCGCGCCCAACCGCAACCCAACCTGGCCGCAGCGGGGCGGCGACGCCACCCACCATGTCGGGCATCTCGCCCTCGCCGAGGCGCCGCAGCGCCGCTGGTCGGCCGATCTCGGCGCCGGCAACGGCGCCACCAGCCGGATCGTCTCGCCGCCGGTCGTCGACGACGGGCGGGTCTTCGCCGCCGACGCCCGCGCCCGCGTCCAGGCGTTCGATCTGGCGAGCGGCGAGCGGCTGTGGCGACGCGACTTCGAGCTCGCAAGCGACCGTCGGCTCGGCGCCGGCGTGGCCGCCTCCGGCGGCGGGGTCTTCGTTGCGACCGCGCGCGGCGAGGTCGCCGCCCTCGATGCCGCGAGCGGCGAGGTGGTCTGGTCGACCGAGCTCGCGGCCCCGGTGCGGGCGGCGCCGACCCTGGCCGGGCGCTACGTCGTCGTGCTCACCGCCGACAACCAGACCTTCGCCCTCGACGCCGTCGACGGCACCGTGGTCTGGACGCATCAGGGCTTCGCCGAGCCGTCGGCGCTGTTGGGGGGCCCCTCGCCCGCGGCCACCGGCGGGCTCACCATCGTCCCCTACTCCTCGGGCGAGGTCTTCGGGCTCGTGCTCGAGACCGGTGAGTCGGTCTGGCTCGACGCCGTGCAGCGCCCGCGGCGCACCGCCGCCGTCGGCACCATCGCCGACATCCAGGCCTCGCCGGTGATCGAGCCCGGCGGGCGGGTGATCGTCGCCGGCCACGGCGGCGAGATCGCCGCGATCGCCGCCGACAGCGGCGACCGCGTCTGGGACCAGCGGCTCGCCGCCGCCGAGATGCCCTGGGTCGCGGGCGGCGAGATCTTCGCCGTCTCGACCGACGGCGACGTCGTGAACCTGGACCTGGAGACCGGCGGCATCCGCTGGGCGACCCAGCTGCCGCGCTTTCGCGAGCCCGAGGACCCCGAGACCGACCGCATCTATCATTCCGGGCCGCTGCTCGCCGGCGGGCGCGTGCTGGTGGTGGGCTCGCTCGGCGACCTCTGGTCGCTCGACCCGGAAACGGGGGAGATCGTCGACACCGCCGAGATCCCGCGAGGCGTGACCCTGGCGCCGGTCGTGGCCGACGGCCGGCTGATCCTCGTCGACGACGGCGGCACCCTGCACGTGTATGAGTGACGTTGGTCGCAGCGTGCGAGCCCCATCTTGAGCAAGACCGTCGCCATCCTGGGCCGGCCCAATGTCGGCAAGTCGACCCTCTACAACCGCCTCGTCGAGCGCCGCCGCGCCATCGTCGACGACACCCCGGGCGTCACCCGCGACCGGCTGGAGGGCGACGGTCGGCTGTTCGACCTCGCCTTTCGCGTCATCGACACCGCCGGCATGGACGAAGGCCCGCCGGGCAGCCTGCCGGCGCGGCTGCGCGGCCAGAGCGAGGCGGCGCTCGACGACGCCGACGTCGGCCTCTTCCTCATCGACGCCAAGGCCGGCGTCACCGCCCTCGACGAGAGCCTGGCGGCGGTCCTGCGCGAGCACGGCAAGCCGCTGATCCTCCTCGCCAACAAGGCGGAGAGCGACCAAGGCGCCCTCGCCATGGCGGAGGCGTGGCGGCTGCTCTTGGGCGAGCCGGTGGCGATCGCTGCCGCCCACGGTCAGGGCATGGACGAACTCGCCGAGGCGCTGCGCCCCTTCGTGGCCCCGGCTCCGGAGGAGGAGGAAGCCGGCGCCGAGCCCCCGGACGAAACCGCGGCGGGGCCGCTGCGACTGGCGGTGCTGGGCCGTCCCAATGTCGGCAAGTCGTCGCTGATCAACCGGCTCCTCGGCCGCGAGCGGCTGTTGACCGGCCCCGAGCCCGGCCTCACCCGCGACGCCGTCCATCTCGGCTGGGAGCACGGCGGGCGCCGCTTCGAGCTGGTCGACACCGCCGGGCTACGGCGCCGCACCCGCATCGACGCCCGCTCGCTCGAGAAGGTGGCGACCTCGGCCACGATCGAGGCGCTCAAATACGCCGCCGTCGGCGTCTTGGTGAGCGACGCCACCCAGGCCCTCGAGCGCCAGGACCAGACCATCGCCGATCTGGTCGTGCGCGAGGGCCGAGCGCTGGTGCTCGCCCTCAACAAGTGGGACCTCGTCGACGAGCCCGAGCCGCTGCTGCGCGAGATCCGCTGGCGCCTCGGGGCGGAGCTGGCGCAGGTGAAGGGCGTGCCGGCGGTGCCGGTCTCGGCGATCACCGGTCACGGCGTCCCGCGGCTGTTGAAGACCATCGTCCTCCAGCACGACCGTTGGGCCAAGCGCGTCGGCACCGGCGAGCTGAACCGCTGGCTGCAGGCGATGCTCGAGCACAACCCGCCGCCGATGGTGAAAGGGCGCCGGATCAAGCTGCGCTACGTCACCCAGCCCAAGGCGCGCCCGCCCACCTTCGCGCTCTTCGGCAACCAGCTCGATCACCTGCCGGAGAGCTATCTGCGCTATCTCGCGGGGGGGCTGCGCGAGCACTTCGATTTCGAGGGCGTGCCGATCCGCTGGCGCTTGCGCCAGGGCAAGAACCCTTATGCCGATTGAGCGGCACCCCGGTGCCGGGGGCGGCCGCTTGCCGGCATTGCGCTCGGGACCGCTTCGTGGCCACAACGGCGCCGGCTTGGACCACCGGGTGCGAGCCTACGGTCCGGCGCAAGCTCGGGGTTCTCGATGACCGCTTCCTCCTCCGCGGTGCTGGTGACGGGTGTCGCCGGTTTCATCGGCTTTCATTTCGCCCGCTCGCTCTTGGGGCTGGGCGTTCCCGTCGTCGGCGTCGACAACCTGACGCCCTATTACGACCCCGCCCTCAAGCGGGCGCGGTTGGCCGAGCTCGACGGCGCGCCGGGCTTTCGCTTCGAAGCGCTCGATCTCGCCGACCGCACCGCCGCCGCCGCCCTCTTCGCCGAGCTCAGACCGCAGCGCGTGGTGCACCTCGCCGCCCAGGCCGGCGTGCGCTACTCGCTCGAGGCGCCCATGGCCTACGTCGACGCCAATCTGACGGGGACGGCGAGCGTGCTCGAGGGCTGTCGCCACCACGGCTGCCGGCACCTCGTTTTCGCCTCGACCAGCTCGGTCTACGGCGGCAACACCAAGCTCCCCTTCAAGGAGACCGACCCGGTCGACCACCCGGTGAGCCTCTACGCCGCCACCAAGCGCGCCAACGAGCTGATGGCGCACACCTACGCCCATCTCTACGGCCTGCCCGCCACCGGGCTGCGCTTCTTCACCGTCTACGGGCCGTGGGGGCGCCCCGACATGGCCTATTTCAGCTTCGCCGAAGCGATCCGCGCCGGCCGGCCGATCCGACTGTTCAACCACGGCGCCATGCGGCGCGACTTCACCTACGTCGACGACGTCGTCGCGGCCATGGTGCGGCTTCTCGACGCACCACCGGCGGCGGCCGACCGCCGCGCGCCCGACCGCTCGAGCGCGCCGTTTCGCCTCTACAACATCGGCAACCACAGCCCGGTGCCGCTGCGCGACTTCCTCGCCATCCTCGAGGACCGGCTCGGGGCGCGGGCGATCGTGGAGGAGGCGCCGATGCAGCCGGGCGACGTCGAGGCCACCTTCGCCGACGTCGAGGCCCTGCGGACGGCGGTCGGCTTCGCGCCGACGACACCGCTCGCCGACGGCCTCACCCGCTTCGTCGACTGGTTCGACGCCTGGTCGGCCCGTCGCTGACGCCCGCCGCCGCGCCCGGGGCTCAGCCGCTGCGGTCGTCGACGGCGGCCTCGGCGAAGGTCGCCATGCCGCTGTGGCACGCCACCGCGGCGCGCACCAGCGGGATCGCCAGCGCCGCGCCCGAGGCCTCGCCCAGGCGCATGTCGAGCGCCAAGAGCGGCTTCAGCCCCAACGCCTCGGCGAGGCGGCGATGGCCGGTCTCCGCCGAGAGGTGCGCCAGCCGGCAGTGGGCGAGCGCGTCGTCGCGGTGGCGCACGAGCGCGAGCGCCGCCGCACTGGCGACGAAGCCGTCGATCAACACCGGCACCGCCCGCCGCCGGGCGGCGACGATCGCCGCCGCCATCGCCACCAGCTCGCGCCCGCCGAGCCGCCGCAGAACCTCGAGCGGGTCGCCGTGGTCGCCGTGGTGGGCGAGTGCCGCATCCACCGCCGCCGCCTTGCGGGCGAGCCCGTCGTCGCCGACGCCGGTGCCGCGTCCGGCCCAGTCGCGCCCCGTGCCCCCGGCGAGCTTGGCGGCGAGCGCGGCGGCGACGGTGGTGTTGGCGATGCCCATCTCGCCGATCGCCAAGAGGTCGAGCCCCGCGGGCACGGCGGCGGCGCCGGCGGCCGCCGCCCGCGCGAAGCCGGCCGGATCGAGGGCGTCCGCGCGGGTGAGGTCGGCGGTCGGCCGGTCGAGGTCCAGCGCGTCGACGTAGAGCTCGGCCCCGGCCGCTTCGGCGAGGCGGCAGACCGCGGCGCCGCCGGCCTCGAAATTGGCCACCATCTGGGCGGTGACGCTGGTGGGATAAGCCGAGACCCCGCGCGCGGCGACGCCGTGATTGCCGGCGAAGACGGCGACGCGCACGCGCTCGAGCCGCGGCGGCGCCCGCCCCTGCCAGCGGGCGAGCCACGCCGTGAGCTCCTCGAGCCGGCCGAGCGCGCCCGGCGGTTTGGTGAGCCGGGCCTCGCGGGC
>JBKHCM010000159.1:0-5805 GCA_046541805.1 Alphaproteobacteria bacterium | reverse complement strand
CGTGCGCCCCGCCCGCCCCGACCGGCGTCTGCCTTCGTCGACGAAACGCTGCGCGACCGCGCGACGGCGCGGGCGCGGCTCGCCGACGTCGCCGCCTATCTGCGCGCCTACGAGCCGCATGCGCCGATGCGCTTTCTGGTTGAGCGCGCGCTCGACTGGTGGGACCGGCCGCTCGACGAGATCCTCGAGGAGCTGATGGCGCACGGGGAGGCCGGGGCCGTGCTCCACGCCCTGGCGCGCGGCACCCAAGAGACCGACGAACCGAAATCCTGATACTAACGTCTGGGTTTATAAAAACTTGGCCCAAAAGTGTGTAGAAGTTGACCGCTTGTGGTCGGATAAGGGTCCGGGTGTCCTGATCCAGGAGGGGTGGCATGGCTGCCAGCGTACAGCACAAACTCGGCCGCGTGCGGCCACCGCGCGTCCAGATCACCTATGACGTCGAGATCGGCGACGCGATCGAGAAACGCGAGTTGCCGTTCATCGTCGGGATCCTCGCCGACCTTGCCGGTCAGCCCGAGACGCCCCTGCCGAAGTTGAGCGAGCGGCGCTTCGTCGAGATCGACCGTGACAATTTCGACGAGGTCCTGCATTCGACCGCGCCGCGTCTCGCCTTCCGCGTGGACGACAAGCTGCGCGACGATTCCAACGAGATGCTCAACATCCTGTTGAGTTTCCGCAAAATGGAGGATTTCGATCCGGTCCAGGTGTTGAAGCAGGTCCCGGCGCTGGCGGAACTCTACGCCGCGCGGCAGCGACTGCGCGATCTCCTGACCAAGCTCGACGGCAACGACGAGTTGGACGAGCTGCTGCGCGAGATCGCCGCCGACACCGACCGGCGCGCCTCCTTGAAGGAGGATCTGGGCGCCGCGGCGCCCGCGGCCGGCGACGCGCCGGCCGGCGACGATGCGGGCGACGCCGCCCAGTGACGACGACCTGATCTTCCGACGCCAGGGGGGCGACCAGCGATGTCCGAGACCACCGCGAGCGGCGGCAACGGTGCCGACACCTCGACCGAGAGCCTGCTCGAGCGCATCCTGCGGGAGGGCAAGCTCGCTCGTGACGAATCCCAGCGACCCTACGGTCGCGATCTTCTAGCCGAGTTCGTCGACGGCGTGCTCGCCGAGAGCGGCAGCGTCGACCGCGACATCGTGGCGCTGATCAACGATCGCATCGCCGAGATCGACGATCTGATCACCGATCAGCTCAACGAGATCATGCATCACGAGGCCTTCCAGGAGCTCGAGGCCTCCTGGCGCGGCCTGCACCGCCTTGTTATGAACGCCGAGACCGGCAGTCGCCTCAAGCTGCGCGTGATGAACGCGAGCAAGCAAGACCTCCTCAAGGACCTCGAGAAGGCGGTCGAGTTCGACCAGAGTGCTCTCTTCAAAAAGGTCTACGAAGAGGAATACGGCACCTTCGGCGGCTATCCGTTCAGCATGCTGCTGGGGGCCTACTACTTCGGCCGTCATCCGCAGGACGTGGCCCTGTTGGAAAAGGTCGCCGCGGTCGCGGCCGCGGCGCATGCGCCGTTCGTCGCCGCGGCAAGCCCACGACTCTTCGACATGGACAGCTTCACCGAACTCGGCGTGCCGCGCGACCTCGCCAAGATCTTCGAGAGCGCGGAGATGATCCGCTGGCGCGCGTTCCGCGAGAGCGAGGACAGCCGCTACGTTGCGTTGGTGCTGCCGTCGTTCCTATTGCGCATGCCCTACGGCCCCGACACCGTGCCGGTCGAGGGACTGGGCTTCGTCGAAGACGTGAGCGGGCGCGACCACGAGCGTTATCTTTGGGGCAACGCGGCCTATCTGCTGGCCGAGCGCATCTGCGAGGCGTTCTCGCTCCACGGCTGGACGGCGGCGATCCGCGGTGCGGAGGGCGGCGGCAAGGTCGAGGGCCTACCGACCCACACCTTCTTCACCGACGAGGGCGACCTGGCCCTCAAGTGCCCGACCGAGGTCGCGATCACCGACCGCCGCGAGAAGGAGCTGAACGACCTCGGCTTCATCAGCCTCGTCCATTGCAAGGGCACCAACTACGCGGCGTTCTTCGGCGGTCAGACGACCAACAAGCCGAAACTCTACAACCTCGAGACGGCCAACGCCAACGCCCGCCTGTCGGCGATGCTGCCCTACCTTTTGAACGCGTCGCGTTTCGCGCACTACATCAAGGCGATGATGCGTGACAAGGTCGGCAGCTTCATGACGAAGGAAAACGTCCAGGTGTATTTGAACACGTGGATGCTCGACTACGTGCTCGGCAAGGACGACGCCGGTCAGGCGCTGAAGGCGCAGTACCCGCTGCGCGAAGGCCGCGTCGACGTGATGGACGTGCCGGGCAAGCCGGGGGTCTACGAGGCCGTCGTCTTCCTGCGCCCGCACTTCCAGCTCGAGGAGTTGACCGCGTCCTTGCGTCTGGTCGCCGAGTTGCCGCCGCCCGCCGCCTGAGGCCGAGGCGCTCTGACACCCGCTTTGTGGAGACCGAACGGTGGCCATCAACGCCTTCATCAAGTTCGAGGACCCCGCCATCAGCGGCGAGGTCACGGCGACCGGGCACACGGAGGAGCTCCAGGTCCTCTCCTGGAGCCACGGCTTCAACCAGCCGACCTCGCCGACGCGCAGCAGCGCCGGCGGCGGCACGGTCGAGCAGGCCAACCACGCCGATTTCTCGTTCACCAAATACACCGACGCAGCGACCGACGACCTGCTCAAGCACTGCTGGAGCGGCAAGCAGATCGGCAAGGCGACGGTCACCAGCTACCGGGCGGACGGCAACAACACGCCCGTCAAATACCTCGAAATCGTCATGGAGAAGGTGATCGTCTCGAGCGTCAGCTTGGGTGGCGGAACGGGCGATTTGCCGACCGAGACGATCTCGTTGTCCTACGGCATCGTCAAATACGCCTACATTCCGCAGAAAGAGGTCGATGGGACCGGCGAGGGGGTGCAGCCGGTGACGCACAATCTTTTCTCCCAGGAGGTCTCGTAACCGGTGATGGCCGAGCCGCGGCGCATCCACGGCCTGCCCGCGCCGCTGTTCGAACGGCTCGGTGCCCGCGACGCCGGCGCCAGCGGTGGCGCGCCGGTGCTCGACCTCAGCGGACTCGCCCGCTCGGTCGAGCGCAGCCTCGCCGACCTTATCGCCACGCGCGCGCCGGGCGAGGCCGCGCTCGCGGCGACCGTGGCCGGCTACGGGGTGCCGGAGGCGATCTCCCATCCGCCGGCGGACCCCGCGGCGCGTGCCCGGCTGGCCGCGGCGATCCGCGAGGCCGTGCGCCGCTTCGAGCCGCGGCTCGGCGAGGTCACGGTGGTGATCGCGCCGCACCCGCAGCGGGCCGATGCCGCGCTCTGCCGGATCGATGGGGTCCTCCGCCACGGGCGGATGACGCGGCCGGTGGGTTTCAGCCTCGATCTGGAGCGCCATGTGGGAACGGCCGATGCCGGCTGAGGACCACGAAGACCTCTTGGGGTACTACCTGCGCGAGCTCTCCGCGCTCGAGGCGGAGGGCCGCGCCTTCGCCGAACGCTATCCGCGGGTCGCGGCCGGGCTCGGCTTGGGTGAGGCCGAGCTGAACGATCCGGAGGTCGCTCATCTGGTCCATTCGGTGGCCTATCTGACGGCCCGTCTGCAGCGGCGGATCGACCGGCAGATGGCAGGCATCGCCCGCGACATGCTGGACGTCCTCTATCCGGTGTTCGACGCGCCCCTGCCGTCGATGGCGCTCGCCCATCTGCCGCTCGACGCCGGCCAGGCGCGCTCGGCCGCGGGCGCCCGCATCCCGTCGGGCACGCAAGTGGCGGCGCGCAGCGGCGACGGTCCGGTCTGCCGGTTCCGCACGGCCGGAACCGCGACGCTCTGGCCGGTCGAGGTGACGGACGTCGATGTCGTGCCGGCGGCGGAGCTCGCCTTTCTCGACGCGCGCGCCGACGTGCTGACGAGCGTGCGGCTGCGGCTGCGCGCTGAGGGTGCGCTGCGCTTCGGCACCGTCCGTCCCGACCCGTTGCGGCTTTGGCTGGGCGGACTGCGGCCGCGCGCGACGCGGCTTCTCGACCTCCTGCTCGGCCATCTCCAGGGCGTCGTGGCGCGACCCGCGGAGGCCGCGGACGGTCGCCTCGCGACGCTGCCGCCGACCGCCCTTCGGCCGTTCGGGCTCGACGACGACGAGGCGCTCCTGCCGCTGCCCGCGGCGGCCGACCCGGCGTGCCGCCTCCTGCTCGAATACTTTGCCTACCCGGCGAAGCATCTGCTGCTCGAGCTGGCGGGCCTCGCCAGCACCGACGTCCTCGACGGCGCGAGCGAGGTGGAGCTGCACTTTCTACTCGACCGCCCGGCCGACAGCGCCACCGACCTCGGCGGCATCGATGTGCGCACCAATGCCGTGCCGCTGATCAATCTCTTCGCGCAGATCTCCGAGCCCGTGCGCATCGACGGGACCCGCACCGCCTACCGGCTGGAGCCGGACCGCCTGCGCGCGCGCAGCACCGAGATCTGGCGGGTCGAGGAGGTTTTCAAGGGACCTCAAGGCGATCCGGGCGACCGCGCGGTGGAGCCGCTCTACGGCTTTCGCGCGGCGCATCTCGACGCGGTGCCCGAGGCGTTCTGGCAGGCACGGCGCGTGCCGACACGGCTCGCCGACGCCGATGGCAGCGACGTCGAGCTCGCCTTTCTCGACCGCGAGCTCGAGCCGGACCTGCCGGGCGTCGACGTCGCCTACGCGGGCACGCTCTGCACCAACCGCGGCGTGGCCGCGCAGCTGCCCATCGGCCATCGCCTCGACCTTGAGCTCGAACTGCCGCTCGCCACGGCCCGGCTTCTCACGACGCCGACGCCGCAGGCACCACCGCTCGCAGCACGCGGTGCGGCGTGGCAGCTCGTCTCGCAGTTGAGTCTCAACCATCTGGCACTCGACGGTGCCGCCGGGCTCGACGCGCTGCGCGAGATCCTGAGGCTCTACGCCGGTCCCGCCGGCACCTCGGCGGTGCGTCAGATCGAGGCGATGACGTCGCTCGTCGCCCGCGAGGCCGTGCGCCGCATCGGCCGCGACGCCTGGCGCGGCTTCGTCGCCGGCACGGCGGTCGACCTCGAGGTCGACCGTGACGGTTTCGTCGGCGCGAGCCCTGTGCTCTTCGGCGCGGTCCTCGACCGCTTCCTCGGCCGCTGGGCCGCGGCCAACAGCTTCAGCGAGCTCAGGCTCCGCGTCCGCGGCGAAGCCGACGCCGTCTACGACTGGCCCGCTCGATGCGGTCGCGTCCCGCTTCTTTGAGGGCGCGGCTCGAGGCGGCGCCCGCCGCCTTCGAGCTGGCCGAGGCGGCCTGGCTGGCCGAACGGCTGAGCGACGGCACGCCGCCGCGCTTTCGCGGCAGCCTCGCGCGCGGCTTCCCCGCGGGCGGCATCGACGCGCTGCGGCTCGCCGGTGACGGCGCGGGCGAGAGCCGTGCCGAGCTGGTCAGCGCCGCCTTCACGCTGGGTGGGCCGTTCGGCCCGTTGCCGACGCCGTTGAGCGAGGACGCCGCCTTGGCCGCCCGCGAGGGTGCCGGTGCCGCGCGCGCCCTGCTCGATCATCTGAACCAGCGGCTGTTCGAGCTGCTGCTCGCGTTGCTGCGGCTCCGCGATGCCCGCCAGCAACCCGGCGCGCCGTTCGACAGCGCCGCCGCGCGGGCCCTGTTCGCGGTCATGGGCCTCGCCAGCGCCGGGCTCCGGCGCGAGGTGGCACCGCCCGGTCGCGAGCGGATGGACGGCACCGACCGGATGGCGCTGCGCTTCGCCGGGCTCGCCGGCCGCCGGGTGCGCACGCTCGACGGTCTC
>JBKHCM010000049.1:0-22772 GCA_046541805.1 Alphaproteobacteria bacterium | reverse complement strand
GCCGCGGCGCTGGTGGGCGAGCTCGCGGCCGTCCGCCCAGCCGTCGGCGACCGCGACGCGGTCGAGCGCTTCACCGAGAAGGCCGCCTCCGAGCGCGTCACCGCGACCGTCGAGCGCGTCGCCGCCGACGATCTGCCCGCGCGGGTCGCCGCCTATCTGGCCGAGCGCGGGCTGGCGGCGCGGGTGGCGGCGGCGCTGCCGCCGGCGCTCGCCGGCCTCGACTGGGGCGAGATCGCGCTCAAGGATACCATCGACGCCAACGAGCCGGTGGCGCTCACCTTCGCCGAAGCCGCCGTCGCCGAGACCGGCACGCTCGTCTTCGCCAGCTCGCCGACGGCGCCCACGCTCTTCAACTTCCTGGCGCTGCATCATCTGGCGGTCGTCCGCGCCGAAGACGTCGTGCCCTATCTGGAGGATGTCTGGCAGCGCTTCGCCCACCGCCCGCCGCCGCGCTCGCTGAACCTCGTCACCGGCACCTCGGGCACGGCCGACATCGAGGGGCAGAACATCCGGGGTGCGCACGGGCCCAGACATGTTCATATCTACGTCCTCGATCGTCCTTGAGAGCCCGCGCGCCTTGATGTTCCCCCGCCCCCTCGCCGTCGTCCTCGCCTTGCTCGTCGCCGCCTGCGCCGGCGGCCAGACCGTCGCCCCCGGCCCGAGCGCGTCGGCGGTGAGCGCCGCGCGCGCCGAGCTCGAGGGTGTCGACCTCGAGCCCAGCGACCGCGACACCGACGCCAACCGCGCGATGACGGCGCAAGCCTGGTCGCGGGTCGGGCCGGCCATCGACGAGATGTGCGCCCATTTCGCGGCCGACGGCTGCGACTACGAGCTGGTCTGGTCGGACGAGAAGACCCCGAACGCCTACGCCGACGGCGAAAGCATCTTCATGTTCGACGGTCTGGTGCGCTATCTGGAGAATGAGGCGCAGGTGGCGCTCGTCCTCGCCCACGAGGCCGCCCACAACGTCGCCGACCATCCCGCCAAGGGCTCGCGCAACACCGCCATCGGCGCGCTCGCCGGCGCCGTCCTCGGCGGCGTCCTGGGTGGTGCGGCCAACGACGACCTCACCGGTGAGGGCGTGTTCCTTGGCGCGTCCCTCGGCGGCACCGCCGGCAGGCTCAGCTATTCCAAGGCGTACGAGCGCGAGGCCGACTACGTCGCGGCCTATATCGTCGACCACGCCGGCTACGACCTCAGGGATGCCCGCGGCCTCTACCGCGTGCTCGGCGGGCTCTCCGGCGTCGACACCACAAGCATCTTCGACAGCCACCCCGCCTCGCCCGACCGCCTGGCCGGCTTCGACGCCGCGGTGGCCGAGATCCGCGCCGGCAGCCGCTGGCCGCAGCTCAAGGGCTGAGCTGCGGCGCGGCAGGGTTGCGCGCGCGGGGTAGCTCGGCGCGCCCGCTCCGCTTATTTAGAACACTTCTAATCTTTCGCGGAGCGGAGTTCGATGATCCCTGGAATAGGCCAGCGGCGCCGGTTCAACGACCTCGGCGACAAGGAGATCCTCGCCCTCGCCATCACCGCCGAGGAGGACGACGCCCGAATCTATCGCACCTATGCCGACCGGCTACGGGCGACCTTCCCCAAGACGGCGCGGCTGTTCGACGACATGGCGGCGGCGGAGGACGGCCACCGTCGCCGGCTGATCGAGCGCTTTCGCGCCGTCTTCGGCGAGACCATCCCGTTGATCCGGCGCGAGCACGTCGCCGGCTTCTACGCCAGAAAGCCGGTGTGGCTTCTGGAGAACCTGACGCCCGAGCGCATCCGCGGCGAGGCGGCGCAGATGGAGGAGACGGCGCGCCGCTTCTACCTCCAGGCCGCCCAGCGCACGACCGACGCCGAGACCCGCAAGCTGTTGGGCGATCTGGCCGCGGCCGAGGCCGGCCACGAGGACCTCGCCCGGACCCTCGAGGCACAGCACCTCGACCACGCCGCCAAGAGCGAGGAGGATTTCAAGGCGCACCAGCAGTTCGTCTTGACCTACGTCCAGCCGGGCCTCGCCGGGCTCATGGACGGCTCGGTCTCGACGCTGGCGCCGATCTTCGCCACCGCCTTCGCCACCCAGGACACCTGGACGACCTTCCTCGTCGGCCTCGCGGCGTCGCTCGGTGCCGGCATCTCGATGGGCTTCACCGAGGCGGTCTCCGACGACGGCCGGATCTCGGGCCGCGGCTCGCCGATCAAGCGCGGCTTCGCCTGCGGGATCATGACCACGCTCGGCGGCCTCGGCCACGCCCTACCCTACCTGATTCCCGAGTTCTGGACCGCCACGCTCATCGCCTTCGCGCTCGTCTTCGCCGAGCTCTGGGCGATCGTCTGGGTGCAGAACCGCTACATGGAGACGCCGTTCGTCCGCGCCGCCCTTCAGGTCGTCCTGGGCGGCGCGCTCGTCTTCGCCTCGGGCGTCGCGATCGGCAGCGCCTGAGCCCTCACCCGCGGCGGCGGTGCCACCACCGCCGCAGTCTGAGCCAGACATAGCCGGTGCCGGTGAGCAAGACGACGATGACGACGATGCTCGTCCAGGGGATCAGCAGCACGTCCGGGCCGGGCGCCGGGCGCAGGGAAAGCGCGTTCGGAAAGGCTGAGAGCATCGGAATGCGCCAGCCGTAGTGGCGCACGACCATCCAGCGCGGGTCGGCCTCGCTGGAGGTCGCGTCGTCGGCCATGGTGCCGAGGTTGGCGCTGTTGAACTTGAAATAGGGCGGCCAGCCCCAGTCCGTATCCTCGTTGCGGTAGACGCGCGGATCGCCGTCGGGCGTGACCGCCTTGATGTAGCGGACGTCGCGCACCCGCAGCTGCTCTTCGGCGCCGGTGCCGTCGGTCCGGCGCTGCACCTCGGTGCCGAGGATGCGCACGACGTCCCGCGACGGCAGGCTCCAGTGCAGAAAGCCCGCGACGGCGAGCAGGACGAGGCCAATCAACGTCCATTTGGCGGTGCGCATGACATCCGTCCGGGGCTGGCGAAGCACCGCGCGGGGATAGCCGAGGCGCTGGCCCACGACCAGGGGGCGCACGCCGCTCAGGGCGCGAGCCAGGTCCCGCGCCAGCCGGCATCGGCCCGAAAGCGCGCGCGGCGGTGGCGGTCGGCGCCGAGCTGCAGCGTCTCGATCTCGTCCACCGCGCAGCGTACCACCGCGAAGCGGGCCGGCTCGACGCGGGCGTCGTGCGCGCTCGGATCGGCGATCGGCGTCCCCGGCGCCGGCGTGCCGCCGTAGTGGCTGCGGGCGCTCGCCGTCAGCGTGCGCCAGATGTCGGCGACGGCCTCGCCGGTGAGGACAAAGGCGGTCCCGCGCAGGCGCAGCTGCAGGCGCGCGGCCGGATGCCAAAGGTGCAGGCTGACCCGCGGCACGCGGCGGATCTCCGCGGTCTTGCGCGAGGCGGCGTCGCTGTGGACGTCGACGCGCGCCAGGTCGCGGTCGGCGGCGCGCAGCACCACGGTGCGGGCCTCCGGCGCGCCGTCGTCGCCGACCGTCGCCAGCGTCGGGTGGCGGGCGGGCGCGCTCGTCTCGGCGACGCCGCGGGCGAGTTCGCGCCAGACTGCGGCGAGGGTCGCATCCAGCTCGGCGAACTCGTTTCCTGCCGTCACGCCACGATCTCCCGGTGAACCCGCAACGGCGATGTCGCCATGGCGCACGATCCGCTCGCGCTCGCGTTGCGTACACGCTCGCTACGATGCTCGAAGGCTGCGGTCGATGCTGACGTTCCTTCACAACCCGCATTCCCCGTTGTCGCACCGGGCCCTCGCCGCGCTCGCCGGCGCGGCGGGGCCGCTCGAGGTCATCGACGTCGTCGAGGCGACGCCGGAGGCCGCGGAGTTGGCGGCGCTGGTGACCGCACTGCCGGTCCAAGCGCGCGAGCTGCTCGACCGGTCGGGCCCGCTCTACTTCGCCCTCGGCCTGGACGAGCCGCGTTGGAGCGACGCCGACGTCCTGGCGGCGGCGTTCGACAATCCGAGCCTCTTGCGCTGCCCGATCCTGATCGCCGGCGACCGGGTCCGGGTCGAGCACGCCACCCTCGAGGCGAACCTCGCTCGCCCCGGGCGCGACGGTGACGACGCCGCAGCGCCGGTCTTGACGCTCGCCGCGCCCGGCTGAGCTCAGTCGACGACGCGGCCGAGGCGGACGGCGGTGTGGCCGGGCCACAGGCGCCGGCTGGGCATGATCAAGACGCAGTCGTCGTAAGGGGTGACGACCGGGCGGCCGTCGTCGGTGGCGATGACGGTGCCGCGCCGCGGGATGACCTCGAGCCCGCGATAGTCGGCGGCGAAGGCGAAGCGCCGGCTGCGCACGGTCACCGCCTCGGTGACCTCGATGCGCCGCGGCGCTCCCGCGGCGCCGATCGGCACCGCATCCGCCGCCCAATCCGGCGCCACCGTGCCGGCGGCGCGCAGAAAGCGCACCGCCGTCTCGATCGCCACCGCCGCGGTCGCCTGCGCCCAGTGCTGGCCGCATTCGACCAGGATCGCCGCCTTGTCGCCACCGGGCTGGCCGAAGGGGCCGTAGTCGCGCAGGCGCCGGCCGGAGGCGTGGCCGGCGTCGGTGACGATCACGGGCGGCGCCGCCGTCGCCTCGGCGAGGCGGACCCCTTTGGCGTGGAGCCCCGCGAGCGTCAGTGGCGGGCTCGGGCTCTGCATCGAGTGGAGGTCCAGCAATAGATCGACGTCGTCGATCCACGGTCGCAGCGCCCGTGCCCGCTCCAGCTCGACCGAGCGCCGCGGGGCGGCGAGCGTGGCCGCATCCCAAACCCGGTTCAGGTCCTCGTCGACCCAGCGCGAGGCCGTCGGGTCCGCGGCATCGAAGCGGTGATAGGCCGCGACATTGGCGAAGGCGAGGCTGAGCCGGCCGCGGCGCGGGCGCGGCTCGCGGCGAAACAGCCAATCCAGCGCGATCGCGCCGGCGAGCTCGTTGCCGTGGACGATGGCGGTGATCGCGACGTGCGGACCCGGGTTCCGGGCCTGCAAGGTGGTGACCCAGGGCAGAGGGCCGTTGCCGCGATAGGGCGCGATGTCCGGTGGGTCGAGTTCGACCGGGTGGGTGTCGACGACGCGGCCGGAGAGCGCCATGGCCCGCGCTCAGGCCGGCCGGGCGCAGGCGTCGATCAGGCGATCGACGAAGCGCTCGCAGGCCTGGAGCTGGGCGGCGGTGACGAACTCGTCGGGCTTGTGCGCCTGGGCGATGTCGCCCGGCCCGCAGACGACGCTCGGCACGCCCAGCCACTCGGTGAACAGGCCGGCCTCGGTGCCGAAGGCGACCTTGCCGGCGACGCCGTGGCCCGCCAGCCGCGCGACGGTGCGCACCAGCTCGTGATCGGCGGCGATGTCGAAGCCGGGCACGCGGCTGGTGCGGGTGAAGCGCACGCCCGCAGCGGCGTGAACCGCCCGCATCGCCGGCTCCAGCTCGGCGCGCGCGAAGCGCTCGACCTCGGCGACCAGCGGCTCCGCCGGCTGGCTGGTGAGATGGCGGAACTCGAAGACGAAGCGGCAGGCGTCGGGGACGATGTTGAGCGCGGTGCCGCCCTTCAAGCTGCCGACATGCGCGGTCGTGTGCGGCACCGTGTAGGCCGGATCGAGCGGGCCCTCGGCGGCGAGCCGGCGGCCGATGTCGCTGATCCGGGTGACCAGCCGTGCGGCGTACTCGACCGCGTTGACCCCCATCGGCGCCATCGCCGAGTGGCACTCCGCGCCGGTGACCTCGACCTCGAAGCTGTGCTTGCCCTTGTGCCCGAGCACCACGGCCATGTTGGTGGGCTCGCCGACGACGCAGCCGGCCGCCTTGAAGCCCTCGGTCTGCAGCCGCTGGAGCAGGGTGCGCACGCCGAGGCAGCCGACCTCCTCGTCGTAGGAGAGGGCGAGGTGGATCGGCCGCGCGAGGTCGGCCTTCGCCATCGCGGGCACCTTGGCCAGGACCACCGCGTCGAAGCCCTTCATGTCGGTGGTGCCGCGCCCGAAGAGCCGGCCGTCCTGCTCGCGCAGCTGAAACGGATCGCCCGTCCAGTTCTGGTGGTCCACCGGTACGGTGTCGACATGGCCGGAGAGGATGATGCCGTCGGGGCGGTCCGGGCCGATGGTGGCGAACAGGTTCGCCTTGGTGCCGGTGGCGTCGTAGACCCGGCGGCTGGCCACGCCGTGGCGCTCGAGCCAGTCCTCGACCGCCTCGACCAGGCGGAGATTGCTGCGGCGACTGGTGGTGTCGAAGGCGACGAGCCGCTTGAGCAGCTCGCGTGTGGGGGGCTCGGTCATGGGCCTCCGAGAGCGCGACGGCGACGGCGACAGCGCCGACCCCGCCAACACTGATCGTCCGGGCCACGGCGTCAAGTCGCTGGGCACACCGCCTGGGGTGCGACGGCCGGGCGCGACGCGCGCCGGGGCTTGCCACGGCCTCGCGACCGGGCCCACACAGGACCGTCACGTGCCGGGGCGGGCCTTGCGGGCGCCGGCGCCGCGTCGTCAACGAGGGAGAAACCTGATGCACCACCACGCCAGGCTGCTGACCGCTGCGGCCGTGGTCGCGCTCGCGACCGGCGGCGCCCACGGTCAGTCGATCACGATCGGCACCGCCGCGGAGCCGAGCACCTTGGACCCGCATTTCCACAATCTGGGTCCGAACAACGCGATGCAGCGGCACCTCTTCGACAGCCTGATCCTGCAGGACGAAGACCAGGAGCTGCAGCCCGGCCTCGCCACCTCCTGGGAGCCGACGACCGACACCAGCTGGACCTTCGAGCTCAGAGAGGACGTCACCTTCCACGACGGCTCGAGCTTCGAGGCCCAGGACGTGATCTGGACGCTCTGCCGCATCCCGAACGTGGCCGACAGCCCGTCCTCCTTCACGATCTACACCCAGGCCATCCAGCGCGCCGAGGTGGTCGATTCCCACACCATCGTCTTCCACACCGCCGAGCCCTATCCGCTGCTACCGGTCGAGGTCTCGACCTGGGGGATCCTCGACGCTCCGGCCGACGCCGAGGAGCTCACCTACGATCCCGCCGGCTGCGACTACGCCGGCGCGTATCCGACGACGCCGGCCTTCAACTCCGGCGAGCGCGCGATCGGGACGGGGCCGTACATGTACGGGGAGTTCACCAAGGGCGAGCGCATCGTGCTCGAGCGCAACCCGGACTACTGGGGCGAGGCGCCCGACTTCGAAGAGGTGATCTTCCGGCCGATCACCTCCGACGGCCCGCGGGTGGCGGCGCTCCTCGCCGGCGACGTCGACTTCATCGACAAGCCGCCCCTGCAGGACCTGCCGCGCCTGCGCGACCGCCCGGATCTGGAGGTGGCGGAGGGGCTCTCCAACCGCGTCATCTACCTCCACATGGACCAGCACATGGACGAGACGCCGGGCGTCACCGGCGTGCCGGACAATCCGTTCAAGGACGACCGTGTGCGCGAGGCGCTGAGCCTCGCCATCGACCGCGAGGCCATCGTCGCGCGGATCATGGGCGGCGTCGCCGAGCCCGCGGGTGAGCTGCTGCCGCCCACGATGTTCGGCGCCAATGCGGATGCCGAGCCGACCGCGTTCGACCCCGACCGCGCCCGCGAGCTACTGACCGAGGCCGGCTACGGCGACGGCTTCGAGCTCGTGCTCGCCAGCCCCAACGACCGCTACATCAACGACGAGCTCATCGCCCAGGCGGTGGCGCAGATGTTCGCCCGCGTCGGAATCGACACGTCCGTCGACGCCAACACCGCCAGCGTCTTCTTCTCGCGCCGCAACAACTACGAGTTCTCGATGTATCTGGCGGGTTGGGGCTCCGGCACCGGCGAGATGAGCTCGCCCCTGCGCGCGCTCGTCGCCTGCCAGGATCCGGAGGCCGGCTACGGCGGCACCAACCGCGGCCGCTACTGCAACCCGGAGATGGACGCGGCCTTGAAGGAGGCCCTGCGCACGGTCGAGGCCGACGCGCGCGAGGAGCTCCTGCAGGAAGCGAGCCGGATGGTCATGGAAGACTACGGCATCCTGCCGTTGCACTTCGAGGTGACGCCCTGGGCCTTCAAGGAGGAGCTGAGCTACACCCCGCGCGCCGACCAGTACACCCTGGCCACCGACATCACGCTCGACGAGTAGGCGCGCCCCCGCCCGCGCCGGCACCACCGGCGCGGGCACCGCCTTGCCCGGCGGTCGCGCGGCGCCACCGCAATGCGCCGGCGGCCGTCCTCCCGGCGACGCCGTTCCGCCCGCCGCGACCGCGCGATAGCTTCGCGGCCTGGGATCGCCGCTTGCGACGGGAGGAGCGCATGGCGGAGAAAGGCGAGATGCGGGTGCCGGCGACCGGCTAGGCGGACCCGTTTCAGGCGTTTCAAGCCGAGATCGACAAGCTGGCCGACACCTTCTTCGGCCGCGGCGTGATGGCGGCGCTGCCGAGCCGACGTCGCGTCACCGCTCGCGGCGCCGCGCGTCCCCGGGGTTCGTGCGCCGTGCCAGCGAAACGCCGCCCCCCGTCGAGGAGAGCGGCGTCAAAGGGCGCGGCGGGAAGGCTCGGCGTCAGGCGGCCTCGACCGCGCGGACGATCTCTTCGGTCATCTTCTTGGCGTCGCCGAAGAGCATCATCGTGTTGTCCTGGAAGAACAGCGTGTTCTCGATGCCGGCATAGCCCGCGGCCATCGAGCGCTTGACGAAGAACACCGCCTTGGCCTCGCTCACGTCGAGGACCGGCATGCCGTAGATCGGGCTCTGCGGGTCGGTCTTGGCCGAGGGGTTGGTGATGTCGTTGGCGCCGATGACGTAGGCGACGTCGGCCTGCTGGAACTCGCTGTTGATCTCCTCCATCTCGAAGACGACGTCGTAGGGAATTTGCGCCTCGGCCAGGAGCACGTTCATGTGGCCCGGCATGCGGCCGGCGACGGGGTGGATGGCGAAGCGGACGTTGACGCCCTTGGCGACGAGGTCGTCGTAGAGCTCGCGCACGGCGTGCTGCGCCTGGGCCACCGCCATGCCGTAGCCCGGCACGATGATGACGTTTTGGGCGTTGGCCATGATGAAGGCGGCGTCCTCGGCGGAGCCCGGCTTGACCGTCCGGTCCATGTCGTCCTCGACCGCGGCGGTCGCCGCCTCGCCCCAGCCCCCGAGGATGACCGACAGGAAATGTCGGTTCATCGCCTTGCACATGATGTAGCTGAGGATCGCACCCGAGCTGCCGACCAGGGCGCCGGTGATGATCAGCGCCTGGTTGTTGAGGGTGAAGCCGATGCCGGCGGCGGCCCAGCCCGAATAGGAGTTCAGCATGGAGACCACGACCGGCATGTCGGCGCCGCCGATCGGGATGATCAACAGGATGCCCAGGGCGAAGGCCAAAAAGGTCATGGCCCAGAACACCGTGGGGTTCGCGCCCGCCATGAAGGCGACGAGCAGCACGAGGAGGCCCGCGCCGATGGCGATGTTGACCTTGTGGCGCTGGGGCAGAAGGATCGGCTTGGAGCTCATCGCCGGGCGGATGAGCGGCATCAGCGGGAACAGGATCTTCTCGGCGAGCGGCGGCAGCTTGGCCTGGAGCTTGCCGAAGGCGATGATCGAGCCGGTGAAGGTCACCGCGCCGACGATCGTGCCGATGCCCATCTCGAAGAGCGAGAGGACCTTGATGTGATCCTCTTTGAGGATGCCGAACTCGCCCGGGTTCATCAGCGCGGCGGCGGCGACGAAAACCGCCGCGAGGCCCACCAGCGAGTGAAAGGCGGCCACGAGCTGCGGCATCGCCGTCATCTGGATGCGCTGGGCGATGGTGTAGCCGACGGCGCCGCCGGCGGCGACGCCGAGCAGCACCAGGCCGTAGGCGCCGAGGCTGGCGTCGCGCAGCACCAACAGCGTAATGACGATGGCGAGCGCCATGCCCGCCATGCCGTAGATGTTGCCGACGACGGCGGTGGAGGGGTGCGACAGGCCGCGCAGCGCCAGGATGAAGCAGACCGCGGCGGCCAGGTAACCGAGGGCGGCGAGATTGACGACCACGGGCTCAGCTCCGCTTTTTGTACATGGCGAGCATGCGGCGCGTGACGGCGAAGCCGCCGAAGATGTTGACCGCCGCCAGCACCGTCGCGACGAAGCCCCACACACTGCCGGCGCCGACGGCGATCAGCGCACCGACGATGATGACGCTGGAGATGGCGTTGGTGACGCTCATCAGCGGCGTGTGCAGCGCCGGCGTCACCGACCACACCACGTAGTAGCCGACGAAGATCGCCAGCACGAAGATGATCAGGTTGAAGACGGCCGGATCGATCGTTTCCATGGTCCCGCCTCAGCTCTGGAAGTTGGCGTGGACGACGGCGCCGTTCTCGGTCAACAGGGTGCCGACGACGAGGTCGTCCTCCTTGTTGATCGCCAGCTGGCCCTCGCCGTCGACGATCAACTTGAGGAAATTGAACAGGTTCTTCGCGTAGAGGACGCTGGTGGCCGGGGCGATGCGCGCCGGAATGTTCGGGGTGCCGATGATGCGCACGCCGTTGTCCGTCTCCACCTCCTCGCCGACCTTCGAGCCCTCGACGTTGCCGCCGGTCTCGACCGCCATGTCGAAGACGACCGAGCCCGGCTTCATCGACTTGACCATGTCCATGGTGACGATGCGCGGCGCCGGCCGGCCGGGGATCTGCGCGGTGGTGACCACGATGTCCTGGGACTTGAGGTGCTCGGCCACCAGCTTGGCCTGCTCGGCCTGCTCCTCCGGGGTCAGCGCGCGGGCGTAGCCGCCCGAGGTCGCCGCGTCCTCCGGCACGAAGCCGACGAACTTGGCGCCGAGCGAGGCGATTTCCCCGCGCGCGGCGGGCCGCACGTCGGTGGCCGAGACCACCGCCCCCATCCGCCGCGCCGTGGCGATCGCCTGCAGGCCGGCGACGCCGGCGCCGACGACGAACACCTTGGCCGGCGTCACCGTGCCCGCGGCGGTCATCATCATCGGCATGACGCGCGAATAGGCCGCCATCGCCTCGACGACGGCGCGGTAGCCGGCGAGGTTGGCCTGGCTGGAGAGCACGTCCTTGTCCTGCGCGCGGGTCGTGCGCGGCAACAGCTCGAGGGCGAAGGCGGTGACCGTCCTGTCCGCGAGCTTCTGGACCAGGTCCGTGTTCTGATAGGGGTTCAGCATGCCGATGAGGACGGCGCCGTCCTTGAAGAGGCCGACCTCGTCGTCGGTGGGCGGCGCCACCTTGAGCACGAGATCGGCGCCGAAGGCGGCAGCATTGTCGCCGATCGCCGCGCCGGCGTCCTTGAAGGCGTCGTCGGTGATGGCGGCACCCCAGCCGGCGCCGGCTTCCACGACCACCTCGTGACCTTGCCCCGTGAGCCGCTTCACCGTCTCCGGGGTCGCGGCCACACGCCGTTCATGCTCCCGAATCTCCTTCGGGATGCCCACGTGCATGTCGTCCTCCACAAAGCGCTCGAGGGGGACCCGTGCCAGGTGCGCCTGGCGAGGGGCGGGCTGTACCGCCGCACGCGGTCTTAGCAAAGGTGACCCGCTGAGCAAGCATGGATGCGGAAAAACCGCAGCCGGCGGCCGACGCGCGCGCCGCTCGACGGCGGGCCTCAGACCCGCGCTCGTCCGCGTTCGCCGGAACTTCCGGCGGCTCGGCCTCGGCGTGCTCCGCTCCTCCGTGACCGGCTACCCGCCCGCGGCCTACCACCGCGACCGGCCGCCCGCGCTCGACGCGCGGATGAAGTCCTGCCACGTCGGCGGGCTCGCCGACGCGCTCCTCAGCGTCGGCGCCACGTCGATCGTGGACACCCCTGGGTGGCGGATCACCCGCGCTGCGGCGTCGCCGTCCTAGCCGGTCTCGACCAGCGGGCGGGCCAGCGCCGGATCGTAGCCCTCGGCGGCGCGCAGCAGCTGGCGGGTGTAGGCATGCGCGGGCGTGCGGTCGCGCAGCCGCTCGACCGGCAACGTCTCGACGATCTCCCCCTCGCGCATCACGGCAAGCGCGTCGCACATGTGGCCGACGACGGCGAGGTCGTGGCTGACGAGCAGGTAGGTCAGGCCGTGCTCGCGCTTGAGGCGCATGAGCAGGTTCAAGATCTCCGCCTGGATCGACACGTCCAGCGCCGAGGTGGGCTCGTCCAGCAAGAGGACCTCGGGCTCGATGATCAGCGCGCGGGCGATCGCCACCCGCTGGCGCTGACCGCCCGAGAGCTGGTGGGGGAAGCGAAAGCGAAAGGAGCGGTCCAGGCCGACCTCGGCGAGGGCGCGGGCGATGCGGGCGTCGTCGCGCGCGAGGCCGTGAATCGCGAGCGGTTCCTTGAGGATGTGGTCGATCGTGTGGCGGGGGTGGAGCGAGCCGTAGGGGTCTTGGAAGACCATCTGCACCGCGCGGCGAAAGGCCAGCGAGCGCCGCCGGCCGAGCCCCGCGCCGCCGACCTGCACGCTGCCCGCAGCGACCTCGACGAGGCCCGCGATCGCCCGCAGCACCGTCGACTTGCCGGAGCCCGATTCGCCGACGAGGCCGTAGCTCGCCCCGGCCGCGATGGTGAGGTCGACCCCGCGCACCGCGTGCACCTGGGCGGCGCCCCGCCCGAAGCGGACATGCAGGTCCCGGAGCGCGATCATCGCCGTCATCGCGCCCAGCTCGGGTCGCGCCGCAGCGTCGGCAACGGATCGAGGCGCCGGTCGATCCGCGGCAGGCCGTCGAGAAGACCGCGGGTGTAGGGGTGCTGCGCGCGGTGGAGATCCTTGGCGGCACAGGTCTCGACCACGCGCCCGGCGTACATGATCAGCACGCGGTCGCAGAAGGAGGCGACGAGGTTGAGGTCGTGGCTGATGAAGATCATGCCGGTCCCGCGGCGCGTGACCATCTCGTCGAGCACGGCGAGGACCTGCAGCGAGACGGTGACGTCGAGGGCCGAGGTGGGTTCGTCGGCGATGATGAGATCCGGTTCGGCGATCATCATCATCGCGATCATGGCGCGCTGACCCATGCCGCCCGAAAGCTCGTGCGGGTAGGCGCGCCAGACCCGCTCGGGGTCGCGGATGTGGACGGCCTCGAGCATGGCGAGCGTGCGCGCGCGGGCCTCGGCGCGCCCCGCGCGGCGGTGGACGCGGTAGGCCTCGGCGATCTGGGTGCCGACCGGCATCACCGGATTGAGGCTGTATTTCGGGTCCTGCAGGATCATCGACATGCGCGATCCGCGCAGCCGCCTCAGGGTGCGGGGATCGGCGGCGAGCAGGTCGGTGCCGTCGAAGACGAGACGCTCGGCGCGCACCGCCGCGCGGCGGTCGACGACGCCGAGGATCGCCCGGCCCGTCTGGGACTTGCCGGAGCCCGATTCGCCGACGATGCCGAGCCGCTCGCGGCCGAGGGTGAAGCTCACCCCGCGCACCGCCTCGACCGGGCCCTTGGGCGTGGCGAAGGTGACGTGGAGGTCCGCGACCTCCAACAGCGGACGGTCCACGGCGCTCAGCTCCCGCTCCGCGGATCGAGCACGTCGCGCAGGCCGTCGCCCAGGAGGTTGAAGCCGAGGCTCACGACGAGGATCGCGAGCCCCGGCATCGTCGGCACCCACCACTGATCGAGCAGGTATTGCCGGCCGGTCGAGATCATCGCCCCCCATTCCGGCGCCGGCGGCTGGGCGCCGAGGCCCAAGAAGCCGAGCCCGGCGGCGGTGAGGATGATCCCGGCCATGTCGAGGGTGAGCCGCACGATCACCGAGGCGAGGCACAGCGGCACGACGTGGTCCTTGAGGATGCGGAAGGTGGAGGCGCCCTGCACCCGTGCCGCCAAGATGAACTCGCTGTTGCGGATGGTGAGCGCCTCCGCCCGCGCGATGCGCGCATAGGGCGCCCAGGTCGTGAGCGCGATCGCGAGCACCGCGTTCTCGATCCCCGGCCCCAGCGCCGCGACGAAGGCGAGGGCCAGGATGAGCCGCGGAAAGGCGAGGAAGATGTCGGTGAGCCGCATCAACGCCCGCTCGACGACGCCGCCGAGATAGCCCGCGACGATGCCGATGGTGAGGCCGATCGGCACGACGATGACGGCGACGAGGCCGACGATGTAGAGGGTGATCCGCGCCCCCCAGACGATGCGGTCGAAGATGTCGCGGCCGAGCTGGTCGGTGCCGAACCAGTGCGCCGCGCTCGGCGGCGCCAAACGGTTGCCGAGGTCCTGGACGAGGCCGTTGGTGGCGGTGAGCCAGGGAGCGAGGAGTGCCACCAGGACGAGGCCCGCGACGATGCCGAGCCCCGCCATCGCGATGGGGTTGGAGCGGAAGGTGAGCCAGGCGAGGAAGACCCGCTGGCAGCGCGCCTGAAAGGGACCTTGCGGCGCGTCCGCCAAGAGCCAGGCGCGCAGCCCGCGCCCGCCGGCCCTCGCCTCGATGGCGCGCGGATCCATCGTCGCCGTCCCTCAGGCTCGGGTGCGCGGGTCGACCAGCCGGTAGAGCAGGTCGGACAGCATGTTGATGCCCACGAAGCAGGTTCCCACCACGATGGTGCCCCCGATGACGGCGTTCATGTCGGACTTGAAGAGCGCGGTGGTGATGTATTGGCCGATGCCGGGCCAGCCGAACACGGTCTCGGTCAGCACCGAGCCCTCCAGGAGCGAGGCGTAGGTCAGCCCGATGATCGTGATGAGCTGCACCAGCACGTTGCCGAAGGCGTGGCGCCAGACGATCGCCCGCTCGGGAACGCCTTTGACCCGCGCGGTGAGGACGTATTCCTGACGGAGCTGGTCGAGCATGAAGCTGCGCGTCATGCGCGCGATATAGGCGAGTGCGAAGGTGCCGAGCACCGCGGTCGGCAGCACGAGGTGGGCGGCGGCGTTGCGGAACACGACCCAGTCGCCCGCGAGCGCGGAATCGACGAGCAGGAGCCCCGTCACCTGCGGCACGAGCCCCTCGTAGAAGACGTCGAGCCGACCCGGGCCCGGCGTCCACCCGAGCTGGGCGTAGAAGACCAAAAGCGCCATCATCCCGAGCCAGAACACCGGCGTGGAGTAGCCGAGCAACCCCACCACGCGCAGCACGTGGTCGACCGCGCGACCCTGGTTCACCGCCGCCACGACCCCCATCGGCACGCCGAGCACGACGCCCACCAGGGTCGCGGCGGTGGCGAGTTCGAGCGTCGCCGGGAAGAACCGCAGAAGATCCTCGAACACCGGCCGCGAGGTCTGGATCGAGGTGCCGAAGTCGCCGCGCAGCACGTCGGCCATGAACAGCAGGTACTGCCGCCAGATCGGCTCGGCGAGACCGAGCTCGCGGTAGACGGCCTCGTAGACGTCGCGCGGCGCCCGATCGCCGACGATGGCGAGCACCGGGTCGACCGGCATGACCCGGCCGATGAAGAAGGTGATGGCGGTGAGCCCCAGAAAGGTCAGCGCGACCGCCACCAACACGCCCGCCACCTCGCGCGCGACGCGCCAGGGCGTCGAGCCGAAGCCCGTCCCGCCGCCGGCGCCCTCGCCCGGCGGGCTGATCGTCATCCGGCGCACCGCTCAGTTCTTCGTCACGCCCCGGTAGAACACGAGGTCGAAGACCGGCCCGGAGACGAAGCCCTCGACGTCGTCCCGGCGGGCGATGACCTCGTTCTGCTGGAACATGATCGCGAACGGCGACACCCGTTGGTGCAGCCGCTGCAGTTCGGCGTAGAGCTCCGCGCGGCGCTCGCGATCGACCGTCCGGCTCGCCTCCTCGGTGAGCTCGTCGACGGCGGGATCGGACCAGGCGTTGCGCCACGCGAGCTTGCCCGTGAGCTGCGCCTCCTCGCTGTTGTCGGGATTGTGGGCGAAGGAGTCGGCGTTGGAGTGCGGGTCGAGATAGTCCGGCCCCCACCGCGCCAGGATCAGCTCGTGCCGGCGCGCGCGGTATTTCGGCCACAGTGCTGAGCCGTCCTGCGGCACGATCTCCACCTCGATCCCCGCCTGGCCCATCGTCTCCTGGATGCTCTGCGCGATCTCCATGTAGGGCGCGCTGTTGAGCGTATCGAGCGTGACGGCGAAGCCCTCGCCGACGCCGGCCTCCTCGAGCAGCGCCTCGGCGCGCGCGACGTCGAGCCCGTAGGGGCGATCGTCGACGGCGGCCCAGAGACCCGACGGCCAGAAGGACTGGTGCACGTCGACCTGGCCCTTCAGCAGCCGTGCGGCCATGCCCTCGTAGTCGATCAGATAGCGCAGCGCCTCCTGCACCTGCGGCTGACCGAGCACGTCGTGACCGTCGTTGGCGGCGACGTAGAGCAGCGTCGACTTCGGGTTCGCCTCGACGGCGATCCCCTCGTCACCCTCGAGCCCGGCCAGCTGGTCGGGCGTGAGCGTGCGCGCGATGTCGATGTCGCCCTCCTCGAGCAGGAGGCGCTGGGCGGCGGGCTCGGCGACGTGGCGCAGGATCACCCGGCGCATCGCCGGCGCGCCCGCGCGGTAGTCCGCGAAGGCGTCGAGGACGACCGCCTCGTTCGCGTTCCACGACTGCAGCTCGAACGGGCCCGAGCCGGCACTGTTGGATTTGAGCCACTGATAGCCGAGATCACCGTCGACCTCGTTGGCGAGCACCAGCTCGCGGTCGACCACCGAGCCCACCGTCGCGGACAGCGCGTTCAGGACCAGCCCGGGCGACAAGTCCTCGGTGATCGTGAGCGCGAAGCTGTCGTCGCCCGTGACGCGGATCAGCTCGTCGACGTTCTCGGGCGTCCAGCCGAGCTGGGTGAGGATGAAGGCCGGCGTCTTGTTGAGCTTGACGACGCGGCGCAGCGAGAACACCGCATCCTCCGCGCGCACCGGATTGCCCGAGTGGAAACGCAGCCCATCGCGCATGGTGAAGTCGATCGTCTTGCCGTCTTCGCTGATCTCCCAGCTCTCGACGACGCCGCCCGTCAGCTCGGAAAAGTCATCCGGCTCGTAGGTCATGATCCGGTCGTAGACGTTGTTGGAAATCTCCGCCGCGGAGAATTCGAAAACCTCGGCCGGATCGAGCGTGATGATGTCGTCGATGCGGGTTCCCATCACCAGCATGTCGGCGGGGGTCTCCGCCCGGACCGGCGCGCGCGGCGCCGCGGCGATCAGCACGGCGGTGCCGAGCACCGCTGCCGCCGTCATCCTCCATGCCCATCCCATGAACGGTCCTTTCGTCTCGTCGAACAAGGCGCGGTCGCGCGTCGCCATAGCAGCGCGCGTCGCCGCTCGACGCAAGGCCCGCCGGCGGCCGACGATGTGGCCAGGGCCGACGGGGCGTCAGAGCCCCGCGAGCGTCGGGTCCAGCTGCGCGACCGCGCGGCCGTCGCGCGTGCGCGGCTCGCGGGGCGCCGCCTCGACGAGCCGGTCGAACAGGCGCTGCTGACGCCGCCGCGTCACCAGCATCTCCGGATGCCACTGCACGCCGATGACGAAGCGCGCGGCGGCGTCCTCGACCGCCTGCACGATGCCCGCCTCGTCGATCGCGGCGACGGCGAGACCGCGCCCGAGCCGGTCGACCGACTGGTGGTGCAGGGCGTTCACCCGCACCCGCTCGCGGCCGATGATCCCGGCGAGCCGCGTGCCGGGCCGGATCGCCACCCGCTTGCGCGGCAGGACGGTGCGCAGCCGGCGCGCCCCGGCGTAGGCCGCGTAGATGTCGGCGTGCAGCGTGCCGCCGCGGTGCAGGTTCAGCATCTGCGCACCGCGACAGATGCCGAGGATCGGAAAGCCGGGCCCGGCGAGGTCGTCGAGAAGGCGCCGCTCGAGCCGGTCCCGGGCGCGATCGATGCGCAGCGCCGGTTCGAGCGCGCCCGCCTCGACCACCGGGCCGATGTCGTCGCCGCCGCCGATGACGAGGCCGACCGGCCGCTCCGCCGGAAACGGCCGGCGCGGCGAGATGACGACGCTGCGTCCGCCGGCGCGGTGGATGGCGAGGCGATTGAGCAGCGTCATGACCGTCCCGCGCCCGTCGGAGCGGGTGATACCGATCAGCGGCCGCCGACCTCTGCGCTCTCGAACCACGGGGTGCTGATCTCCTTCCAGGCGTCGCTGCGCGAGGGCACGCCCGCAGCGACGAAGCGGCCGCGCAACCGCTCGAGGGCAATCGCGTCCTCGGCGACGCGGGCGATTGCGAGCCAGCGCCGCCATTCGAGCCCGAGCGACCAGCCCGGCTCGCCGATGCGGCTGTCGGGCAGGCGGTAGTGGAGCGTCGGGCGATGCGACACCGGCTCGTCGGGAAGCGCGCGCGCGAGGCGCGCCGCGTCCAGATGCGCCAGCAGCGGCAGCGCGTCGAGCGCCCGGTTGCGCGTGGGGTTGAACGCCAGATAGTCGTCGACGAGGCGGTCGCGGTCGTCGTCGTAGTCGGTCGTCGCGAGCTGCTCGACATAGCCTTCCGGATAGGGGGTGGCGAAGCCCACCAGGCGGCGCGTGGCGTTGGCGTCGACCCGAGCGGCGAGCCAAGCGTAGCCGAGCGCGAAGGCCAGAAGCCAGCGGTGGAGGCTCGCCGTGTCGGTTGCCGCGATCGCCGGGTTGAAGTGGACGGCGAAGGCGGCCACCGGCGAGCCCGTGGTGCCGACCGCTCCCGCGCGCGCGAGCCGCGTCACGAGGTCGTCGAGGCGCGGCAGCTCCGCGGGCGGCAGGGGCGGCGCGGTGAGTTCGAGGGGCAGCAGACCCTCGGTCCAGCGCAGCATCTCGGTCGCCGCCCGGGCGAGCGCCTCGGGGGCCTGCGTCGCGGCGTCGGCGTAGCGCGTGTCGAGCTTGATCTTGAAGTCGCCCAGGCGCGTGCCGCGGACCGTCACGAGGTGCTCGCTCGTCGCGTCGAGCTCGCCGCCCAGCATCTCGCGCACGACCGCAGCGATCGCGGGGCCGTTGAGCCCCGCCATCTCGATCTCTACCCCGACGGTTTCGTGTGACATCGCGCGCCTCGCTTGCGGCCGCAGCAACGCGCCGCGCGCCGCTGGAGGAGCCAACCCGCGCCGGCGGCGCGCGTTCCGAAGGATCTGGACCCGGTCGGCGCAGCGGCCGGGAACGCCGGCTGCGCTCGCCGGCTTTAATATCATCCGAGCAGGGCGCGTCGAAGGAGGGCCGTCCGCTGCGAACGTTTCGCGTCGCCTGGCTGGCAACGCTCGCCGTGACCATCGCCGGCGCGGCGACGGCCCAGACGATCGAGCGCACCTCCTGGTTGCGCGCGCGCCTGGAAGCCGCGCTCACCCGGATGCTGGAGCGCGAGGTGACGATCGGTGCCGTCAGCGTCGGTCCCGGCGTCACCGCGACGATCGTGGTCGAGGACGTCGCGATCGCCAACCCGGACTGGGCCAGCCGCGACCACTTCGTGACGCTCGACCGCGCCGCGGCCCGGCTCGATCTCACCGCACTCCTTCGCGACGGCGCGCTGAGCTTCGAGTCTCTCTCGATCACCGAGCCCGTCGTGGCGCTCGAGCGCAGCGGCGAGGAGCAGGCGACGTGGCGACGGGGGCTCGCCGGCGAGGACGGTGGGGACGGCGGGGACGCGCCCGCGGACGTTCGGGCTCCCGGCTTCGAGTTCCCCTCGATCGCGCGCTTCGAGATCGAAGGTGGCCGCGTCATCGTCGACGACCAGCCGACGCGCACCGACGTCACCGTCGAGATCGCATCGCTTGTGGGCGCGTTGCCGGTGGCGGCGCCGACCCGGGTGGAGCTCGACGGGAGCATCGACGAAACCCCGTTCGCCGCGACCCTCGAAGCGGGGCCGGTGCGGCGGCTGCGGCCGCCGTCGGACGAGCCCCTGCCGCTCACCCTGACCGCACGGCTGGGCGAGAACGCGCTCCGGCTGGACGGTCGGATCACGCAACCCGACGGCGACCGCGACGTGCGCCTGGCAGCCCGCATCGACGGGCCGTCCCTGGCGGCGCTGCCGCGCGGCCTGGGCCCGCCGCTGCCCGACACGCCACCCTACATGCTCGACGGCCGGCTCGTGCAGCGCGGAGACCGCTGGGCGCTGGAGGCGTTCGAGGGCACGCTCGGCGAAACCCGCGTCGGCGGAACGCTGGCCTTCGAGGGGGCCGGCCTGCGGCCGGAGATCACCGGTGAGGTGCACTTCCCGCTTCTGCGCATGCGCGATCTCGGCGGCCTCGTCGGCGCCGGCCCCGGCGATCCCGACCCGCCGGGGCTGTTCCCGCGCGAACGGTTCGAGCCGGACCGGCTCTACCGCTTCGACGCCGATCTGGAGCTCTCGGCGGAGGAGATCCAAGCCCGGTTACCGGTACGCGCCATCGACACGCGGCTGGTCATCGTGCGCGGGCGCGCCGTGCTCGACCCGCTGCGCGTCGCCGTCGCCGACGGCACGTTGCGCGGCGAACTCGCCGTCAACGGCCGCGAGGAGGTGCCGTCCGCCGACCTCGCCGTCGACGTCGACGGGCTCAGCCTCAAGCCGTTCTTCCGCGAGACGCGCTTCGTCCAGGAGATGGGCGGCCGGGTCGCGGGCGAAGTTTCCCTGCTCGGCGTCGGACGCTCGCTGGATGCGCTGTTCTCCAGCGCCCGCGGCCGGGGTTACCTCACGATCGAGGACGGCTCGCTCAGCGGCCTGATGGTGGAGGGCGTCGGGCTCGACCTCGTCGAGGCGCTCGCCATGGTCGCCGACGACGCGCGCGTGGCGATGCCCTGTGCGCGGCTCGATCTTGCCGCCGAGGCGGGTGTCGTGACGATCGAGCGGGCGCTGGCGGACACGGCCGACAGCCTGCTCGTCGCCGACGGCACCGTCGACCTCGGTGCGGAGCGGCTCGACCTTCGGATCGAAGGGCGGGCGAGGGACTTCAGCCTCATCGACGCCTCCGCCCCCGTCCTCGTCACGGGCCCGATCGCCGATCCCGAGATCACCATGGGCGACGTCGAGGGCCTGCCATTCTTCCAGGCCGGCGACCAGCCGGCGGTCTCGTGCGAGGCGCTGTTGAGCGGCAGGCTCGAAGTCCCACCGCCGGGCGCCGACGCGGCGGAGTGACGAGCACCGCGGCGCGAGCCGTCCGCCTCGGTGTCGGTGCCGCGACGGCGCGTCGCCGTCGGTGGCGAGGCGGCCGGGGATCGGCGTCAAAAGGGGCGATCCGACCCCTGGGAGTGTGGGCGACGGTGTGCCCGCGTGCGACCGCTCGGCCCGGGGTGAGGCCGTGCGCTCCGTCGACTGCCGGCGCGCTGCGGGTTCGCGCCCGCCGCCGCCCCATCGACCGAAGCTGGTCCTCGTTTCGCGCGATCACGCCGCCTCGGCGAATGCGACGCTGCCCACGCACACGCAGGCAACGCCACACCCGTCGACAGGCACCGTCGTTTCACCGCTGGCGGCGGCTCACGGCCGCGGTGCCACGCCCCGGCGGGCCTTGCGCGGGGCTCGCTCGCGGCGCGGTCGATCCGCGGCGGGCGGCGCCGGTCAGGCGATCCCGAGCAGGCTCAAGATGGCCAAAGCCACCACGACGACGCCGATGACGTAGAAGACACTGTGCATGGGTTTACCCTCGCGCTTAGCGGGTTGTCGGATCGCCGGCGAACTGCTCGCGGCCGGCCTGATAGGCCTGGGCCGCCCGCTCGTCGGCCTCGCGCAGGCCGCGCTGCGCCCGCTCCTCGGCCTCGCGCCGCCAGGCCTCGGTCTGGGGGCCGAGCCGCTCGTCCTCCACGCGCGTGCGTGGCAGCATCGCGGCCAGAAGAGCGCCGATGCTGACGCCGGCGGCCGCCGCCAACAGGGGCTGCTCCTCGAAGAGCCGGCTCGCCCCCGCATAGGCGCGCCGCCCCTCCCGGCCGGCGCGGACCGAGCCGCGGCGGACGCTCGCGCGGGCGCTTTGGACGGCCTCCTGGATACGGTGGCGCAGCTCTTCGGCACTCTCGCCCGAGCGCTCGCGCAGGCGCAGCACCCGTGCCCGCAGCCGGTCGCGGCGATGGGCGAACGCGCTCTCGCTCTCGCCTTCCTGCCGCTCGAGGCTGTCGGCGGCGGTCTCGGCGGAGGCGATGCGGTCCTCGCTCAAGTCGTACACGTCGCCGGCGCGGCCGTTGTCGTCGTGCCCGGGCGTGGAAAACTGCGGCTCGGCGAGGCCCATGCGCGAGCCGACGCCGCGCTCCTCGCCGCCCGACCAGCCCTCCTCCTGGTGCCGCCCGTTCCGCGACGACATCGCGAGCCAGACGGCGGAGAACCCCATCAGCGCCACCGGCATCGGGTTGTCGCGCGCTGCGCGCCCGAACTTGTCGGCGAAGGCGCGCAGGTTGCTCGGCGCGTTGGACTGCTGCAACGACGTGAGGGTGTCGTTCATCAGCTGACCCGGCGACAGCCGGTCGCGGAGTTCGTCGAGGGTGTGCTGGAGGCGTTCGCGGTTGGCGGCCGCCTCCAGCTCGAGGGTGTCCACGGTGTCGCGTGGCCGGTCGATCATCGCGGCTCTCCTTGAGGCTGGGCGGCGGCACGAACCGACGCCTGGGTCCGGCTGGGAGCCAAACTGGAGGGCGAGACGTCCTTGTGCCCGCTGCGGATCAAGGCGAAGCCGATGATCGCGACGACCGCGCCGACGAGCAGCGCGGCAAAGGTCGGCGGCATGACGTTGCCGAGCGCGATGACGAGCGCGTCGAGGAGAACGATCAGCGCCGCCAGCGCGAGCACCGCCCCCGCCGCCAGCCGCATCACGCCGCCCTGAGCGCGCTCGAGGTTGTCGGCGGTTTCGGTGCGTGCCATCCGCATCTCCGTGCGGACGAGCATCGCGGTCTCGTCGACGAGCCGGCGCAGCAGGTCGGGAACCGAGCGGCTGTCGCCGCGGCCGGCCGCGCCCTCGCGAGCGGTGGTCTCGCTCATCGCAGGCCTCCCGGGCTCTGGGGTGTCGTCGTGCCGCCCTCGCCGAGCGGCGACGCGGCGGGCGTCCCGGCGGCGGCCGTCGTCTGCCCCGGCGGGTAGCGCGCGGGCGCCTGG
>JBKHCM010000158.1:0-5839 GCA_046541805.1 Alphaproteobacteria bacterium | reverse complement strand
GCCCTGGTGCGCGCCGGGCTGCGGCCGGTGCCGCACCTGGCGGCGCGCCGGCTCGCCGGTCCGGCCGAGCCCGACGCGCGGCTGGGCGCCTGGCGTGCCGTCGGCGTCGCCGACGTGCTGCTGATCGCCGGTGATCCGCCGCGGCCGGCGGGCGCCTTCACGAGCACGCTCGACGTCCTCGCCACGGGCCTGCTCGAGCGCCACGGCATCCGCCGGCTGGGGGTGGCGGGGCACCCCGAGGGCCATCCCGTCGCCGACCGCGAGACCCTGCGCGCCGCGCTGCGCGCGAAGCTCGCCTACGCCCGCGCCCACGGCGCGGAGATGTGGATCGTCACCCAGTTCGCCTTCGAGGCCTGTCCGCTCGCGGCCTTCGAGGCTGGGCTGCGCGACGACGGAGTGAATCTCGCGATCCGCGCCGGGGTGCCCGGTCCCGCCACGCCGCGCACGCTCATGACCTACGCCTGGCAGTGCGGGGTGGGGGTGTCGGCGCGGGTCCTGGCGAGGCGGCCGCAGGCGGCGCGGCTCTTGGGCCGTTGGGCGCCGGACGGGGTGGTCGAGGGGCTGGCCGAGGCGTGGCGGGCCGAGCCCGCGAGCCTCGTGCACGGGCTGCACCTCTACCCGTTCGGCGGGCTCGCTGCGGCACTCGACTGGCTGGAGGACGCCCGCCGCGCGGCGGGGGTGGCGAACGACGGATGAGGCGCGGCCGCGGGCCGCTTTCGACGACGCGAAGGAGGGGGCGATGAAGGATCACGCACGGGTCGTGGTGATCGGCGGCGGTGTGGTCGGCGTGTCGACGCTCTACCACCTCGCCAAGAAGGGCTGGTCGGACGTGGTGCTGATCGAGCGCAAGGAGCTGACCTCCGGCTCGACTTGGCACGCCGCCGGGCTCCTACCGCTCTTCAACATGAGCTACTCGGTGGGCCAGATCCACAAATACTCGGTGAAGCTCTACGGCGAGCTCGAGCAGGAGACCGGCCAGCACGTGGGCTTGCGCCGCGTCTCCAACATCCGCCTCGCCACCACCCGCGACCGCATGGACGAGTACCACCAGTACGCCGGGGTCGCGCGCACCATCGGCGTGCAGGTGGACTTCCTCACCCCCGAGGAGGTGCAGGAGATCTGGCCCTTGTGCGTCACCGACGGGCTCATCGGCGCTATCCGCCATCCCGAGGACGGCTACGTCCAGCCCGCCGACCTCACCCAGGCGCTCGCCATCGGCGCCCGCGCCCGGGGTGCCGAGATCTACCGCCAGACCGCGGTGACGGCGATCCGCCAAAAAGCCAACGGCGAGTGGGTGGTCACCACCGACAAGGGCGAGATCGCTTGTGAGCACGTCGTCTCGGCCACCGGCAACTTCGCGCGCCAGACCGGGGCGATGGTGGGTCTCGACGTGCCGGTGATGCCGGTCGAGCACCAGTACATCGTGAGCGAGCCGCACCCGGCGATCCTCGAGCGCAAACGCCAGGGCCTGCCCGAGATGGGCGTGCTGCGCGAGAGCGACGGCTCTTGGTACATGCGCGAGGAGAACGGCGGGCTGATCCTCGGCCCCTACGAGGTCGGCGCGCCCGCCTGCTACGTCGACGGGCCCCACCCGGAGAGCGAGTACGAGCTCTTCCAGGAGGATCTCGACCGGCTCACCCCGCACATCGAGAGTGCGATGCGCCGGGTGCCGATCTTCGCCGAGGCCGGCATCAAGCAGGTCTACAACGGCGCGATCGCCTACACCCCGGACGGCAGCCCGATCATCGGCCCGGCCTGGGGCAAGCGGAACTTCTGGCTCAATGAGGGCCACAGCTTCGGCATCACCGCCGCCGGCGGTGCGGGCTGGCAGCTGGCGAACTGGATCGTCGAGGGCGAGCCCAGCATCGACATGCTCGGCGTCGATCCGCGCCGCTTCGGCGACTACGCGTCGAAGGCTTACCTCAAAGAGAAGAACGAGGAAGCCTACGCCAACGTCTTCACGATCCACTACCCCGACGAGGAGCGCCCGGCGGCGCGGCCGCTGCGGACGGCACCCTGCTACGGCCGGATGAAGGAGCTGGGTGCGGTCTTCGGGCAGAAGTTCGGCTGGGAGCGGCCGAACTGGTTCGCGCCCGCGGGCACGCCGCGCGAGGACCACTGGTCGTTCCGGCGGTCCAAGTGGTTCGAGCATGTCGGCCGCGAGTGCCAGAACGTGCACGAGAACGTGGGCCTTCTCGACATGACCGCCTTCGCCAAGGCGCGGATCGCGGGCCCGGGCGCGCGCGATTTCCTCGACCACCTCGTCGCCAACACGCTGCCGGCCAGAGACGGGCGCATCGCGCTCGCCCATGCGCTGACGGCGCGCGGCGGCGTGCACTCGGAGTTCACGATCTTCCGCGAGGCGGCGGACAGCTACTACCTGGTCTCCGCCGGCGGCTGGCAGCGTCTCGACCACGACTGGCTGCGCCGCCATCTGCCGCGCGACGGCTCGGTCGAGATGGCGGACCTCACCACATCGATGGGTGTGCTGGTCGTCGCCGGACCCAACAGCCGGGCGCTCTTGGAGCGGGTCGCCGGCTGCGATCTCTCCACCGACGCCTTCCCCTGGCTGACCGGCAAGGACACGACGATCGGGCTGGCGCCGGCGCGGCTGTTGCGCGTCAACTTCGTGGGCGAGCTGGGCTTCGAGATCCATCACGGCATCGAGTACCAAAACCACATCTTCGACGCGCTGATGGCGGCGGGGCAGGATTTGGGGATCGCGCCCTTCGGCATGCGGGCGATGGACGCGATGCGGATCGAGAAGTCCTACCGCATGGTCGGCGCCGAACTCTCGATCGAATACGCGGCGCTGGAATCGGGGCTCGACCGGTTCGTGCGGCCGGAGAAGGGTGATTTCGTCGGCCGCGACGCGCTCTTGGCCTGGCGGGAGCGCGGCTTCGCGAACGCCTTCGCCACCCTCGAGGTGCGCGGCCACAACGACGCCGATCCCTTGGGCAACAACCCGATCTACCTCGACGGTGAGCTGGTCGGGCGCGCCACCAGCGGCGCTTACGGCTTCCGCCTCGGCAAGTCGCTGGCGCTGGCGATGGTGCGCCCGGAGCTCGCGGTCCCAGGTCACGAATTCGCGATGGACGTGCTGGGCACGACCTGCACCGCGACCGTGGTGGGCGAGAGTCCGTTCGATCCGGAGAACGCGCGGCTTCGAGCTTGAACAGTTCCAAAGGGGTTGTGCTGCCCTGCGACATCCGTTGGACTGAACGCAAGTCGGCCGTCAGAGCCGGCGTGGAGGCTGACGATGATGCCGAGCTGGGACGAGGGGGCGGCTCGCAGCCTCTTGGAGCCGTGGAGCGCGGGTGAGGGTGCTGTTGCCCGCGCTCCACGCGCCCGTCGCCACCTACGGCTATGTCGACGCGCGGGCGATCCCGCTGGTGGCCGACGTCTTCAACCTCAGCCGCGCCGACATCACGGCGGTCGTCGCCCTCGGCAAGCACTTCAGCCGCCGGCCGCCGATCGATTTCAAGCGCTTAGATCTTATCCCCTAATCCGAAAATGGCCGCTCCGGAACCCTCAGGGCGGGCGGGTTTCGGGGTTGACGGGTTGGGCGGGGCGGCGCAGCGAACACAAATCGCGCACGTCTGGAGGACGCCATGGCCGACGTGCTGGCGAAGGCCCGGCCCAGCTTTTTGCCGCGCTTCGGCACCGACCCGCCGGCTCGGGCATAGCTTGTCGAGGCCCGCCGATCGGCAGCATGCGGATGTCGGGCCGCACGCGGATCAAGAAGGCGCGGGCGACGTGGGCGAGGGCTCTGAGCGCGCGGGCGAGGGTGTCGGAGCGCTGGTGCTCGATGGTCTTCACGAGGTTCTGGACGTCGGCCTCCAGATGCGCGCCCAGATCCGTCGCCGGCACCCCGGCCGTCTCCGTCGGCACCGCCCCGCGCGCCTCGAAGCGGGCGGCGCGAAAGCTTGGATAGCCGAGCCGGCGAAACAGGCGCGCCGCCGTCGCCTTGGAGACTCCGACCCGGGCGGCGAGCTCGGTGGCGGAGTGGTGCCGCACGGCCGCGGGCTGGGCGAGCAGGAGGTCGGCCAGCCGGCGCTCGCCGCGCGGCACCGCGTCGTAGTGCTCGAGGATGCGCTGTGACAGGCTGGAACCCGAGGCCATCATCTGCCCGTTTCATCGCCGCGACGCCGTAACGGGTTAGCTATCGCAGGCGATATGCGGGCGATAGCCGGCACCGCCCGGGCCGAGCGCTCGTTCAGCCCTAGGCCGTGGTGACATTAAGCATGAATTCGCGTTCCGAAGCCTCTGATATGCGTCGAGAAAGGCTGTCCGGAAGATGACTGACACCGGGTTGTCGGAGGTGGCAGGGCGACGCGGGGGTTCGTCGAGGCGGTGCTCTGGATGGCCCGTTCCGGGGCGCCGTGGCGGCTGCTGCCGGCCGAGTTCGGCCCATGGAACAGCATCGACAAGCGGTTCGCCCGCTGGCAGGAGAAAGGCGTCTGGCAGCGGCTGATGGACCGTCTCGCCGCCGACGGCGATCTCGAGTGGCTGATGCTCGACAGCACCGTGGTGCGCGCGCACAGCAGCGCCGCCGCCGCCAAAAAAGCGAAGGCGACCAAAGCCTTGGACGGTCACGGGGCGGATTCTCCACGAAGCTGCACGGCCTCGCCGACAGCCTCGGCAACCCGCTTCGCTTCGCGCTGACCGCCGGCCAGGCGGGCGACGCCCCCATAGCCCTCGCCCTGCTCGACACGGTCGCGATGGGCGCCACCCGGGCGGTGATCGGCGATCGCGCCGACGACAGCGACGCCATCCTCGCTTGGATCATCGCGCAAGGGGCCGTGCCGGTCATCCCACCGCATCCGGTCCGCTCCGACCCGCGCCCGACCGACTGGTCCCTCTACAAGGAACGCGCCCGAATCGAATGCCTGTTCGGCAAGCTGAAGCACGTCCGCCGCGTCTTCAGGCGCTTCGACAAGCTCGCCCGCCGCTATCTCGCCTTCGTTCATCTCGCCGTGGCCTACATCCTCCTTCGGTAGAAGGTCCACACGGCCTAGGCGATGACGGCGGCCAGCGTCTGGCGCGGGGCGATGTCGAAGCCGACCTCGCGCACCACCGGCCGCCCGACGCCGTCGACGCGCAACGAGGTGGTGAGGTTGCCGACGGCGACGACGGGGGTTGCGACGCGGCTCCTCACGCGCCGCGGACGTGCTCGGATTGGTGACCCGCTCGGGCGTCACTCCGCCGGCTCCGGCGCAACCAGGTCACCGAGCAGGACCGGCTTGAGCGGCGGGCGCACGCCGAGGGCGCCGACCGCCTCGGGCGCGCGGCCCGTCTCGGCGGCGACGAGGCGGGTGAGCGTGAGCCCGCACAGCCGCCCCTGGCACGGCCCCATGCCGCAGCGGGTGAAGGCCTTGACCCGATTGGGCCCGGCGGCCCCGGCGCGGATGGCGGCGCGGATCGCCCCCGCCGTCACCGCCTCGCAGCGGCAGACGATGGTGTCGTCCGCCGGCACGGCGGCGCCGAGGGTCGGCGCATAGAGGCGATCGAGAAAGCGCCGCGCCGCCTGCCCGCGACGGCGCCGCAGCGCCAGGGGCTTGGGCGCCATCACCGCGTTCGGCCCGGCGAGCCGGCCGAGTTCGACCGCGATGGCGACGGCGGCGAGCGCGCCGCGCGCCGCGGCCGTCTCCTCGCCCTCGACGCCGCCGGCGTCGCCCGCGATCCAGACGCGCGGATCGGAGCTGCGCCCGGTCGTGTCGCTCACCGGCTCGAAGCAGCCGCGCTCGTGGTTCCAGCGGTGCGCGAGGCCGAGGAGGCGGCTGACCTGGGTGTCGGGCACGACGCCGTCGTGGACGCCCAAAAGCCGGCAGGGCAGCTC
>JBKHCM010000157.1:0-5873 GCA_046541805.1 Alphaproteobacteria bacterium | reverse complement strand
GCCGCCGGCGGGCGCGGCGGTTCGCTACCCTCGCCCGTCGCCTGGCCCGCCGCGGCAGGCTGGGGCGACGAGCCCTCGGCCGGGCGGCGGAAGGCCGGCAGCCTGGCGCGGCGCTCTTGCGGCGTGTGCTCGCCCTCGGCCGCAGCCCGCGCCGCCAGCACCCGGCGACGCTGTTCGCGCGCGGTCGCGAGCTTCGCCGCCAGCACCGCCGGGTCGTAGGAAAGCCCGTGCTGGCCGCCGCCGTCCGTCGACATGTCGTCCCGGTCGGCGCCGCGATCGTTCTCTGCCATCGCGTCAACCCGTTCTGCCGCGTGCGACGAGGCGATCGCACCGGTCCGTGCTTTGCCGCGCTTGTGCCGTCCGCACGGTCGACCGCGCCGCGCTGTGGCCGGCGCGGCCCCTCGCACCGATGTGCTCGGCGGTGATGTAGCGGGTTGCACCCCCTCCGTCGAGGTTGCCCCTCCGCAAGCGATGCCGGCTCATCCATCCCGAAGCGGGATGCCGCGTCGCCTGCAGGTTCAGATGGCTGAGCCTGGAACCGAGCGACCGAAGCCGTCAACCCGCTTGCCGTGCGCGGGCCCGTCGATCGTCGAGACCGGCAACGGGATGACGGATTGGAGGACCCGTGTGATGCCCGCCCGCGGCCTTCGCATTCTCGTGACCGCGCCGGTGCCGGCCTGTGGCGTCGTCTACCAGGAGCGAGCGTCCATCGCCGCCGACGACCGGATCCAGCGCGGCAAGGAGGCGCTGAGCCGCGGTCATCGCGCCACGGCGCTCGCCGGCGTTTACCGCGACCGCGCGGGATTGGAGCATGTGGGCTGGGCGGCGTGGGGACGCGCCCGATTGTCCGAGCAGGGCGCGGCCATGCCGCGCGACGCGGCCCGCGCCCGCCGCTTGATGCGGCAAGCCCAGCTGCCGGGAGATCCGGCCGCCGACACGTTCTTCGAGCTGTTCGGCGGACGGCGCCGGGGGCCGGGCGTCACGCCGGCGCGGCACCGCGCGCCCGTCGCGGCGACGCTCGACGCAAGTCGGCCTACAAACCGGCCCCGAGCGATGTCACTTGAAAGGCGAGGTTGCCGAGGCGCGAGTGCCGGCGGCGCGGCGGTATCAATGGGGGCAACGATGGGACGCCAGATCGAGGTGACCGAGCTCATTCTTCGCGACGCCCACCAGAGCCTCTTGGCCACGCGCATGGCCATCGAGGATATGATTCCGGTGTGCGAGGACCTCGACAACGCCGGGTACTGGTCGCTGGAGTGTTGGGGGGGCGCCACCTACGACGCCTGCATCCGCTATTTGAACGAGGATCCGTGGGAGCGGCTGCGGACCTTTCGCGCGCTGATGCCGAAGACGCGGCTGCAGATGCTGCTGCGCGGGCAGAACCTCTTGGGCTACCGCCATTACGAAGACGAGGTGGTCGAACGCTTCTGCGACAAGGCCGCCGAGAACGGCATGGACGTCTTTCGCATCTTCGATGCGCTGAACGACTTGCGCAATCTCAAGACCGCTGTCGAGGCCGTGAGGCGCACCGGCAAGCACGCCCAAGGCACGATCTGTTATACGGTGTCGCCCGTCCATACGACCGAGGCGTTCGTGGAGATGGCGCAGCACCTCAAGGACATGGGCGTCGATTCCATCTGCATCAAAGACATGGCGGCGCTCCTCAAGCCGCAGCCGGCCTACGATCTGGTCAAGGGGATCAAGGAAAAGTGCGGCGAGGACACGATCGTCCACGTGCACTGCCATGCCACGACGGGCGTCACCCTCGTGTCGTATATGAAGGCGATCGAGGCCGGCGCCGACATCGTCGACACCGCGGTGGGCTCCCTGTCGCTGGGCTCGGGCCACAATCCGACCGAAGCGTTGGTCGAGATGCTGGAAGGCACCGGCTACGAGACCCGCCTCGACCTCGAGCGCATCCGGCCGGTGAACGAGCATTTCGCCAAGGTGCGGCCGCGCTACGCGCAGTTTATGGGCGGCTTCACGGGCGTCGATACCGAGATCTTCAAAAGCCAGATCCCCGGCGGCATGATCTCCAATATGGAAAGCCAGCTCAAAGGGCAGGGCGCCGGCGATCGCCTGCAGGAGGTCCTGGAGGAGGTGCCGCGGGTGCGTGCCGACGCCGGCTATCCGCCGCTGGTGACGCCGTCGAGCCAGATCGTGGGCACCCAGGCGGTCTTCAACGTGATCATGGGGCGCTACAAGACGCTCACGAGCGAGTTCGCCGATCTGATGTTGGGCTATTACGGTGAGACGTTCGGCGAAAAGAACGCCGAGGTGCTGGCGCTCGCCGAGGCCCAGCAGAAGAAGCCCGCGATCACCGGCCGGCCGGCCGATCTCTTGAAGCCGGAATGGGAGCGGCTGAAAGCCGCCGCCTCGGCGCTCGAGGGGGCGAACGGCAGCGACGAGGACGTACTCACCTACGCCCAATTCCCGCAGGTCGGGACCAAGTTCTTCAAGAGCCGGCACGAGGGGCCGAAGAGCTTGGCCCGCGACCCCGAGGCCCCGGCCGCCGCCGCGTCTGACCAGGCCGCCGCCGGCAAGACGGGCGAGGCCGCGAAGCCCGCGGCCGACCAGGGCACGCGGACCTACGTCGTGACGCTGCACGGCAAGGAACATCAGGTGAAGGTCTCGCCGGCCGCCTGACGCCACCCACGGTACGACGGTACAGGGCCGCCGGTGCGCTTGCGCCGGCGCCAGAATTCGAGGGGGAAGGAACGCTCGATGGCCGAGAAGGAGGGCACGCCGCCGACGGCGAGCATGGCCGAGAAGACCGCCGCGCTGGCGGCCAACCGCGCGCGCTTGCAACAAGGTGGCGGGCCGGAGCAGATCGAAAAGCAGCACGCCCTCGGCAAGATGACGGCGCGTGAGCGCATCGACGGGCTTGTCGATCCCGGCAGCTTTCAGGAGATCGGCCTGTTCGCGCGCCACCGCGCCACCTCGCTCGGCATGGCCGACAAGGAGCTGCCGGCGGACGGTGTGGTTACCGGCTGCGCCCGCATCGACGGCAAGGTGGTGCATCTGGCGAGCCAGGACTTCACCGTCTCCGGCGGCGCCGCTGGCGAGGTGCACAGCCTCAAGGTCGCGGAGATGCTGGGGCTGTCGCTCAAGACGGGCTCACCCTTCGTCTTCATCAACGATTCCGGTGGCGCGCGCGTCCAGGAGGGCATCGACAGCCTCACCGGCTATGGCCACGTGTTCTACAACAACGTCATGCTGTCCGGCTCGGTGCCGCAGATCTCGCTCATCTGCGGGCCCTGTGCCGGCGGCGCGGCCTACAGCCCGGCGCTGACCGACTTCATCATCCAGACCCGCTCGGCACAGATGTTCATCACCGGTCCGCAGGTGATCAAGCAGGTCACCGGCGAAACGGTGAGCGCCGAGGCGCTCGGCGGCCCCGACGCCCAGATGAACCGGTCGGGCGTGGCCCATCTCGTCGCCGAGGACGATGAGGACGCGCTCTATCAGTGCCGCCGGTTGTTGAGCTTCTTGCCGTCCAACAACCTGGAGGACCCGCCGCGGCTGCCGTTCGACGGGCCGCTCGAGGCGGACCCGGAGATCAACGACATCGTGCCCGCCGACCTCAAGGCCGGCTACGACGTCCGCCAGGTCGTCGCCCGTTGCATCGACGACGGCGATTTCCTCGAGATCCAGGCCGGCTTCGCGCCCAACATCGTGGTCGGTTTCGCCCGCCTTCAGGGCCGCTCCATCGGTGTCGTCGCCAACCAGCCGTCGGTGAAGTCCGGAGCGCTCGACATCGACGCCTCCGACAAGGCGGCGCGGTTCATCCGCTTCTGCAACGCCTTCAACATCCCGATCGTGACCTTCGTCGACGTGCCCGGCTTTCTGCCGGGCGTCGAGCAGGAATACGGCGGCATCATCCGCCACGGTGCGAAGATGCTGTTCGCCTGGTCGGCGACGACGGTGCCGAAGCTCACGGTGATCCTCAGGAAGGCTTATGGTGGAGCCTATCTGGCGATGTGCGGCAAGGCGCTCGGCGCCGACCGGGTCATCGCTTGGCCGTCGGCGGAGATCGCGGTGATGGGGGCGGAAGGTGCCGCCGAGATCGTCTTCCGCAAGACCATCGCCGAGGCCGACGACAAGGCGGCCAAGCGGGCGGAGATGATCCAGAACTACCGCGAGACCTTCGCAAACCCGTATGTCGCGGCCGGGCGGCGTCTCGTCGACGACATCGTCGAGCCGGCCGAGACCCGGCGCTATCTCGGTGAGGCGCTGGAGGTCCTGTGGCCCAAGCGCGAGACGCGCCCGCCCAAGAAGCACGGCCTGATCCCGCTTTGAGGTTCCCTCCGATCGGATCGTGGACCGGCCGTCAGCGCCGCCAGGAGCAACAGGCATGAGCGCATCGACGTTGGACGAGGTCATGGCCGCGGTGGAAGGCCTGCGCGGTGAGGTGCACGCGATGCGTGCGGAGCTCGACGTGCTCCAGGCCGCCGTGGCGGCGCTCGAGGGCCGGCAAGCCGCCCTGGACGCGGCCAAGGACGCCGAGGTCAGCCCCGAGACGTTGGTGATGCTGGCCGCCGCCGTGACCTCGTATCTCGGCAAACGGGTACGTATCCGCTCGGCGCGGCAGGTGGCGCCCGGTCAGGAGGGCGGGCCCACTTGGGCGCGCCACGGCCGCGCCGCCATTCAGACCTCGCATCAGCTGCACCGCGGGCCCTGACGGTGCGCGTTCAGCAAAAGCGCTCGTCCGTTGAACGTCTCGCACAGCACCGAGTCGTTAAGCTTGTGGCCCGACCGATCGGAACGCGCGCGAGCGGAGCGTCCGGGTCGGGCCAACGGGGTAGCGGCCCGCCGGCCGCGGGCGTTCGCAGGGAGTTCCGGCCTTGAAACTGCGTATCGAACTCGACGGCAAGACCTACGACCTCGACGTCGAGGTCCTCGAAGAAGACCGGCCGCAGCGCCGTCCCGGCTACATCCCGCCGCACGCGCCGCCGATGACGGTCCGTTCATCGCCCGGCCCGGCGGCGACCGCAGCCGTCGGAGCGGAAGCGGCGTCGGACGAGCCCCCGGTGGAGGAGGAGAAGGTCTGCCGAAGCCCCCTCTCGGGCGTCGTCAACCGCATCGCCGTCGCGCCCGGTCAGGCGCTGGAGCAAGACGACCTGATCATGGTGCTCGAGGCGATGAAGATGGAGACCAACGTCGTCTGCGCCCACGCCGGCACCGTCAAGAAGCTCCGGGTGGCCGAGGGCGACGGCGTCAAGGTCGGCCAGATTTTGATGGACTACGAATGAGCCCACCGACGGGGTAGGCCGGCTCGCTCGCCGAGGGGGCGGCCGCGCGGGTGCCTCACCCGGTTCGCCTGCGCTTGGCGCGGGGCGGTGCGGCCGGGATGCGGTGGGCGGAGCGGCAGGGCATCGGGCGCGGCGACCCGGGCGAGGATGGCATCGCCGTCGTCGGCGCGATCGGCGAGCGCCGCCCGGGCGGCGGTCATCGCGACCGTGGAGGGCAGGGCGAGGGCGGTGGGCGCGTCGCCCGCCCGGCCGGCCCGCGGTCAGGGCGACGCCGATCGGGTTGCCGAAGCCGCCCGCGACGCCGTGCAGCTTCGTGGAGCGCCCGCCCTTTTGAACGTCCAAGGCGCCGGTCCGCTTCACGTTGCTTGCGCCGGCGGCACGGCCGGGCGCGCGCACCACGGTGCTCGCGGGCATCCGCCACTCGCGCCCGCCTCGGGCGACGAGGCGGTCCATCAGCCGCTGGCGGACGCCCGTTTCCTGCCCGCGGGCGAACCGCGCGTCGACGCTGCGCCACCCGCCGAGCTCGGCCGGCCGGATTTGCCACGATGCGCGGGCGCGGGCGATCTCGGGTGTTCAGCGACAACCACCGTGACCGGTGTCGACAGCCTCGGTGGCCGGTGG
>JBKHCM010000156.1:0-5898 GCA_046541805.1 Alphaproteobacteria bacterium | reverse complement strand
GGCGGCGGCAGCGGGCGATTGAGGCAACCGCGCGCGAGCCGCTCCACGGCCGCCTCCACCGCCGCGGACAGCCCCGGTTCGAGGTGATAGACGCCGCGGATCTGGATGGTTGCGGCCATCGCGCGGACGAAGGCGTCGCGGAGTTCGGGATCGGGCGGCCGCGGGTTGGTCCAAAAGCGGTCGAGGTCGCCGATGGTGACCAGTCCCTCGACATTGTAGACGGCGTCGCCCAGGGTCACGACCGGGCAGTCGTGGCGCAGTGCCCACAAGCCCACCGTGCTGTTGATCGTAACGACGCCGCGGGCGCGGGCGAGCAGGCGGTCGAGCGCGCCGCCGTCGAAATAGACGACCCGATCGGCGACGCCGGCGCGCGCCGCCGCGCGGCGCACCATCCGGCCGAAGTCGCGCAGGCCGGGGTCGAGCGGATGCAGCTTGACCAGCAAGCGGGTGTCGGCGGGCGCGTGCGCGGCGAAGGACTGGATCACCTCGTGGATCGGGCGCTTCAGATTTTCGTAAGGCGAGTAGGCCCGGATCTGGGCGTCGTTCTCCATCTGCAGCGGAAACAGGAAGAAGGGCTGCCGCGACGCCAGCACGCCGTCGATCAGCCGCGCGGCGCGCCGCTGGCGCCGGCCGCTGGTCACGAGGCGCGGCACCATGCCGGCGTAAACCATCAACGGGTGGTGGACATGTTCCCAGCGATGGAAGGGGAACAAGACCCAGCCGAGGATCGCGGCGACGTGGTAAAGGACGTCCCAGGTCGCCAGCCAGAAGAAGCTGTCGTCGTAGCGCTTGTGCAGTGGCGCCGGCGGCACCTCGGCGGCGAGGGCGCGAAGGGCGTCGGGATCGCGGGGAAAGCGCGACGAGCCGGTCATGCCGTCGCGTTCGAGCGTGATCCAGTCCGGGCGCAGATAGCCGAAGTCGGTGCTCACCACCTGGATGCCGCGAGCCTGGGCCTGGGCGATGGCGATGCGGTGATGCCAGCGTTGCTCGGCCGTCAAGACGACGTCGGTGACGCCCTCGCGGTTGAGGAGATCGGCGATGAACGCCGGCCAGCCGACCCGGCCCCCGCGATAGGCGATGGCGCCGCTGCGACGCCAGAAGAGGGCGTCGCCGAGATTGAAGTTGACCTTCAGACAGCGATGACCGTCGGCCTCCAGCCGCGCCGCGATCCGGCGGAAGAACGGCGCGATCGGGCCTTGCAGGAAGAGGAAGACGCGCCGTTCGGGCAGCGCGGGCGAGGTCGTGTCCATGTTCGGCGTGTCCGTCTGGCGATCCCGCAGGCTCCGCAACCTTCGTGCTACTGGGAGATCCTCGTCGTCGTCTCCACCGGAACGAGAACCGTCGTGAAGACCTGGAGGATCTTGCGCAGCTCGGTGAACGGCGCATTGGTGATGAATATCGCATCGCCGTCGCGGACGGGAAAGCGCTCGCCGACGAACAGCGCCCCCGGCCGGGTGAGATCCAGGCGATAGACGACGGGTCGTCCGGGTCCGGGTGGCAGGCCCTCCGGCTCGGGACCCGCGAGCAGGGCGTCCGCCTGCTCGCGGCGTTCGCGGCGAAAGACGAAGACGCCCTTGGGATCGGCGGTGAAGTCCTCGAGGCCGCCGGCGGCGGCGATCGCCTGCAACAGGCTGACCTCACGGGTGGGAAAGGGGATCTGCGCCTGCTGGCCCGAGGCGCCGAGGACGACGAAGCGCTGGCGCAGGGGCGTCAGCAGCACCAGGTCGCCGGGCCTCAGCGCCACGTTCAAGCGCGGCTCGGCGTAGATGTCCTCGAGCATCTCGGCGGCGGTGGCGCCGGCGCGGCGGATCGCCACCTCCAGTCGCTCCGGCTCCATCGTGACGCCACCGGCATGGGCGAGCATCTCCAACAGCCGCGTGCTGGTGCGGTCGATCTCGTAGGGGCCGGGTTGGGCGACGGCGCCTTGGATCGTGACCGTCCGGCTCACGCCCCGCTGCAGGCGCAGGTCGACCTGCGGCGACGCGGTGTAGGGCGCGAGCGCGCGGCGGATGCGGGCGCGCAGTTCGGCCGGGGTCGCGCCGGCGGCACGGATGTTGCCGGCGAAGGGAACGTAGATCGTGCCGTCGCTCGCGACCTCGACCGCGGGCAGGCGCCCCGCCCCCTCGCCGCCGCCGAAGATCGCCGATCCGTTGGGTTCCCAGACCAGCACGTCCATCTGGTCGCCGACGCCGAGGCGGGTCGGATCGATGGCGTCGGCGGCCAGGAGCGAGTCGGCGAAACCGCGCACCGCCGGTTGCTCGAGCCGAGCGATCACGTCGGCGTCGAGCGTCACCACCAGGCCCTCGCGCACGCCCGGCGCCTCGTCGGGATCGATCTGCGAGGCCAGCGGACCGGCGCGGGGCAGGGTCCCACAACCGCCGAGGGAAAGGCTCGCGCAACCGACCACGAGGCCGACGGCGAAACGCCGGCGACGCAACGGTGCGAGGGGTGTGAGCGCCGCCACCGGCGCGCTGGACACGAACGGTTTGAACGTCATTGCGGACGATACGGTCGGCGCATGTTCTCCTCGTGGACGGCTAGAGCGTCCTCGATGTCGTCGTAATAGGTCAGCCGGCCGTTTTCCAGCACCAGTCCCGCATCGCAATACTGCCGGAGATTGTTGCTGCCGTGCGAGACCATGATGACGTCGGCAGCACCCATCTTCGAACGGAAGGTCTCGGCGCATTTGCGCTTGAAGGCGGCATCGCCGACCGCGGTGATCTCGTCGATGAGGTAGATGTCGAACTGAACCGCCATCGACACCGCAAAGGAGAGACGGGCTTTCATGCCGGACGAATAGGTTCGCACCGGCATGTACATGAAGTCCCCGAGCTCGGAGAACTCGGCAACCCGCGACACCAACTCCTCGGTGTCGAAGCCGTAGATGCGGGCGACGAAGCGGGCATTTTGCGCCCCGGTGAGCGAGCCCTGAAACGCGCCGCCGAAGCCCAACGGCCACGACACGCGGGCGTCGCAGCGGATGACGCCGGTGTCGGGGGCGACGGCGCCACCGATCATGCGCAACAGCGTCGACTTGCCGGCGCCGTTGCGGCCGATGAGGGCGACGCTCCGGCCCCGCGGGAAGGTGAAGGTGACGTGGTTCATCAGCACCTTGCGGCCCGCGCCGGTGCGATAGCTCTTCGAGACGTCCTCGAGCCTAATCACCCTCGAGCACCTTTCCGCGGAACAGCCGTAGCAGCAGCACGCCCAGCGTCAGCGTCGTCAGCGCCAAGAGCAGTACGTAGACCGGTGAGACGAAGGTGGCATGGTACTCGGCGTAGAAGCCCGTTCGCATCGTCGCCGTGACGTGGATCAACGGGTTCCACCACAGATACTGCTGAAGATCGGCCGGGACGTCTTCGTAGATGAAGAACACGCCGGAAATCAGAAAGAGCGGTCGGTTCACCAGGTTGAACACGCGCTGATAGGTCGGCGAGAAGGCGAACAGCACACAGTTCAACGCTCCGATGCCGATCCCCAGCAGCGCCGCATAGGCGACGGCGGCGAAGATGGCGCGGAAATCGAGCGGCATATGGATGTCGTAATAGATCAGCAAGCCGGCCATGATCGCGCTGAAGGCCATCAGCGACGTCACCGACTGCAACAAGAAGCGCGCGATGATGACGTCGAGCATGGTGATACGCGGGAAGGTCAACAGGGACCGATTCGACTGCACGGCGGCGCTGACGCTGCCGGAGATGTCCTTGTAGACATGAAAGATGCCGTAGCCGGTGGCGAAGAAAAGCGGAAAATTGGTGCCGAGCGACGGGTGCCGGGAGATCGCCGAGAACACCGCCGACAAGAGTGCGATCGTCGCCAAGGGTTCGATGATCGCCCAGATATAGCCGCCGGCGGAGCGGCCGTAGCGGGTCACCATCTCGCGCATGACGAGCGCGAACAGCACCCGCGCCTGCACGCCCACCAAGCTTTCTCCGGCGCTTCGTACCGCCATCCTCGTCGATCCGCTGAGCATCGGCGGTTCCCTAACCCAGGGCGACGTGCGATTGAAGGGTGCTCCCGGTCGGTGCCGGCGCTTTTCCGCGCCGCACCGCATGTTTACGCTGCGCCCGGGAGCGGCTTCGGCGACGAGGGCGATGACCAAAGAGGCCACGCAAGCGCAGTCCGACGCGCCGGGCACAAAGCCCCGCGCCCGGGCACCGAACACCCCGGCGGGCAAGGCCGGTGGCAAGGGGCAGGCCGGCGCCGCCGGGTCGACGCCCAACGCCAAAGCCGCGCGCCGCGGCGAGGTCGTCGATTACCCCGGTGGCGACGCGATGGCGGTGCGCCGGGCGCGACCCAAGCCTCGCCACTACGCGGCGCTGGTGAGCTTCGTGCTGGCGGTGGTGCTGCCGACGGTCGCGACGGTGGGCTACCTCTACACCCGCGCCGCCGACCAGTACGCCTCGACGGTGGCGTTCTCGATCCGCAACGGCGACAGCGTCGCGCCGACGAGCGGCGTCCTCGGCGCCTTCGCCCAGCAGATGTCGAGCGGGGCGGCCGATGCCGAGATCGTCTACGAGTTCGTGCGCAGCCAGAAGATGATCGAAGCGGCTGAGGCCGCGTTGCCGCTGGAGGAGATGTACAATCGCCCCGAGCACGATTTCGTGTTCCGCCTGGGGGATAACCGGCCGGTGGAGGACGTGGTCGGCTACTGGAACTGGATGACCGACGTCGCCTTCGACCCGTCCACCGGGATCGTGCGGTTCGAGGCCCGTGCCTTCAACGCGGAGGACGCCCAGCGGATCGCCGAGTTCGTGCTGGCGGAGAGCACGCGCATCGTGAACGACCTCTCCGAGCAGGCGCGCGAGGACTCGATCCGCGTCGCCCGCACGGCGGTCACCGAGGCCGAGGAGCGGCTGCGGGAGGCGCGCCGCGGCATGCGGGAGTTCCGCAACGTGCAGCAGGAGATCGATCCGAGCGAGAACGCGAGCGCGACGCTGGGGTTGGTCGCGGCGCTCGGGCAGGAACTGGCGCGGGCCCGGGTCGAGCTCGATTCCGAGCTGCAACTCGTCGGCGAGCAGAGCCCGCGCATCAACCAGCTGCGCCAACGCATCGCCAGCCTCGAAAAGCAGATCGCCCAGGAGCGCTCGCGGCTCGGTGCCGGCGCGGTGGGCGCGGCGAGCGGCGAGGAGGGGCGCTTTGCGAGCGTCATCTCCGAATACGAGGAGCGTCAGGTCGACCTCGAATTCGCCCAGAACGCCTACACCTCCGCGCTGTCCGCCTTCGAGCAGGCGCAGATCGAGGCGCGCCGGCAGAGCCGCTTTTTGGCCCCGCACATCGAGCCGACGCGGTCGATGGCGCCGCAATACCCGCAGCGCGCGCTGCTCTCGCTCGCCACGCTCGGGCTCTTGACCGTCGCCTGGGCGGTGGTCGTCCTCGTCGTCTACAACGTGAAGGAGCGGCGCTGAGCGCCGACGCTTGCGAGCCCGCCCACCCTTCGCTATCACCCGCACCTCGGAGGGGTGCCGGAGCGGTCGAACGGGCCGGTCTCGAAAACCGGTGTACCCGTAAGGGTACCGAGGGTTCGAATCCCTCTCCCTCCGCCACTTTTCCCAAACCGCGGGCCATGAAGGGCTTGGGCGGGGCGCAGGAGGACTGCCTGCTGGCGCGGTGGCCCGCTCTGTGGTTCGTGTCCATAGCGTTTTACGCGGGTGTAGCCCACCGTATTCTGCCGACGCGTGCATCTCCGCTGACTGACCGACGACACGGCGTTGCTGGCCGTCCGGCCAGGCGTGGCGTCGGACGGTCAACAAGCTCGATTACCCGAACGCTTTGTGGTTCACAGGTTCCTCGGCCCCGTTAGGTGATCTACGCCGCGGGCGAGGTGAACCGGTCCGGCCGCATCACCGAGCGCGGCGACGGCACCGTACGCACGCTCCTCGACGAGGCGGCGAACGT
>JBKHCM010000048.1:0-23159 GCA_046541805.1 Alphaproteobacteria bacterium | reverse complement strand
GACCACGCCGCCGCTTTGGCGCTCGCCGGCGACGTGCTGCGCGCCGCCGGGCGTCTGGAGGAAGCCCGCGCCCGCTACGACGCCGCGCTCGCCGCCGACCCCGACCAACCCGCGGCGCGCGCCGGGCGCGCCCGCCTCCACCTCGAAGACGGCGACCTCGCCGCCGCCGACGCCCTCGAGGTCCCCGAAGACGACCGCTCGCCGGCGCTCGCCCTCGCCTGGGCCGACGCCGCCGCCGACCGCGGCGAGCTCGCGGCCGCGATCGCCAAGCTCGACGACGTGCTCGCCCAGAACCCGGGCTGGCTGCCGGCCCTGTTGCGCCGCGGCGACGCCCACCGCCGGCTGGGGCAGATGGCCGAAGCGAGCCGCGATCTGGAGCGCGCGGTGCGCTTGGCGGCGACCGACCCCCGCGCGCGCTTTCGCCGCGGGCTGCTGCGCCGCGACCTGGGGGACCACGAAGCTGCGCGCGACGACTTCGACCGCGCCATCGGCCTCGATCCCGACTTCGCCGCCGCCTACGTCGCGCGCGGCGCGCTCTACCAGGCGGCCGGTCGCCACGATGTGGCCGCGAGGGACTTCGAGCGCGCCTTGGCGCTGGCGCCGGAGGACGTCGACGCGCTGACGCACCAAGCCACGAGCGAGTGCGTCGCGGGCCGCTTCGCGCGCTGTCGGGCCACTGCCGAGCGCGCCATCGCCCGGCGTGCGGACGATTGGCGCGCACATGTCGCCAAGGGTCACGCGCTGTTGGGCGAGGAGCGGACGAGCGCGGCCGTGGAGGCCTACGCCGACGCCGTCGCGCACGTCTCGAAGGAGCGGGGGCCGTGGCTTCTGGCGCGGCTGCAAAAGCATCTGCGGCCGCGGCTCACCGACCGCAGTGGTGTCGCCGGGACCTTCCTCGCCGCCCAGGACGTCGAACAGCTTCAAGCCCTGATGGCCGAGTGAGCCGGACGCCCGCGCGCCGCGGGCGCGCGAGCCGGGGATGGCGCAGAGCGGCCACTGCCGCCGCTCGGCGCTCGAGGGCTTGGCGGCGGCGCGCGAGCGCCAAGAGCACGAGCCCGGCGTCGACGCCGGCGCGGGCGCGCGCTATGCGGTGGTTGGCGACACCGTCGGGAGGGCCCATGCCCATCGAGAACCGCTTCGCCGAGCGCCTGGATCGGCTCGCCGCCCGCCGCCGCGACCTGCACCGCCATCCGGAACTCTTGTTCGACGTCGAGCGGACGGCCGGCGTGGTCGCCCGGACGCTGCGCGCGGCCGGCGTCGACGAGGTGGTGAGCGGGCTCGGGCGCAGCGGCGTCGTGGGCGTCGTCAAGGGCCGCTCCAACGGCTCGGGCCGGGTCGTGGCGCTGCGCGCCGACATGGACGCGCTGCCGATCCAGGAGGCCACGGGCAAGCCCTGGGCCTCGGCGCATGCCGGGCGGATGCACGCCTGCGGCCATGACGGCCACACCGCGATGCTGCTGGGGGCGGCCGAGCACTTGGCCGAGACCCGCGCCTTCGACGGCACCGTGGTCCTCGTCTTCCAGCCCGCCGAGGAGGGCGGCGGCGGCGGCAAGGCGATGGTCGAGGACGGGCTCATGGACCGCTTCGGCGTCCACGAGGTCTATGCCGTGCACAACCAGCCGGGCCTCGAGGTCGGCCGCTTCGCCATCCGGGCGGGCCCCTTCCTCGCCGCCGCGGACGAGTTCGAGATCGCGATCCACGGCTACGGCGGCCACGCCGCGCACCCGCACCACACGGTCGACGCCACGCTCGTCGGCGCGCATCTGATGACCGCGCTGCAGACGGTGGTGGCGCGCAACGTCGATCCGATCGCGAGCGCCGTCCTGTCGGTGACGACCTTCCAGGCCGGCGAGGCCTACAACGTCATCCCGCAGACGGCGCGCCTGGCGGGCACCGTGCGCACCCTCGACGAGGGCGTGCGCGACCGCATCGAGGCGCGCATGGCGGAGCTGGTGGACCTGGGTGCGCGCAGCTTCGGCGCCGCGGCCGAGCTCAGCTACCGCCGCAACTACCCGGTGCTCGAGAACGACGCCGCCAAGGTCGCCTTCGCCGCCGAGGTCGCGCGTGAGGTCGCGGGCGACGGTGGGGTCGACGACGCCGCCCCGCCGCGCATGGGTGCCGAGGACTTCGCCTTCATGCTGAACGCGCGACCGGGGGCGTTGATCTTCACCGGCAACGGCGCGAGCGCGCCCCTGCACCACCCTGAGTACGACTTCAACGACGAGGCCATCCCCGCCGGCTGCGCCTTTTGGGTGCGGCTGGCGGAGCGGGCGCTGCCGCTCGGCGCGTGACGAGAGGAGAGGGGATGCGATCGGTCTGGATCACCGGCGCCGGCACCGGCATCGGCCGCGCCATGGCGCTGCGCTTCGCGCGGGAGGGCGCGGTGGTGACGCTCACCGGCCGGCGCCGCGCGCCGCTCGAGGAGGCGGCGCGCGCCATCGAAGCCGCGGGCGGCCGGGCGCGCATCGCCCCCGCCGACGTCCTCGAGCGCGACGTGCTGGCGGGGCTCGTCGACGCGCTGGTGGCGGAGACCGGCGCCCTCGACGTCGTCGCCAACAACGCCGGCATCAACATCGCCAACCGGCACTGGTCGCAGCTCGATCCGGCGAGCTGGCACGAGCTCATCGACATCAACGTCAAGGGTGCGCTCAACGTCATCGCCGCCGCCTTGCCGCAGATGCGAGCGCAGGGCGGCGGTCTCTTCTTGAACACGGCGTCCTGGGCCGGGCGCTTTTATTCCGACGTCTCGGGCGTCGCCTACGGGGCGTCGAAGCACGCGCTGATGTCGATCAACGCCAGCCTCAACGCCGAGGAGGGCAAGTACGGCATCCGCGCCACCGCGCTCTGCCCCGCCGAGGTGGCGACACCGCTCCTGGCCGAGCGGCCGAACTACACCGAGGAGCTGGCGGCGGCGGCGATCCAGCCCGAGGACCTCGCCGAGACCGCGGTCCACATCGCCAAGCTGCCGGCGCGCATCGTCGTGCACGAGATCGTCGTCGCCCCGGTGCGCCGATGAGCGGGGCCGCGCCGCAGCACCATGCGGTCCGCGGCATCGACCACGTCTTTTTGCGGGTCGCCGGTCTCGAGGCGGCGGCGTGCCGGCACCGGCTGGGCTTCACGCTCCGCGCGAAGGGGCTCCACAGCGCGCACAAAGGCACCGCCAACCTGACGATCGTGCTTCGGGGCCAAGATGGCGAGCTTTTGGGCGTGGTAACGCCGACGCCGGCCGACCACGCCGCCCCTGCCCGCGGCGAGGAGGGGTGCAAGGTGGTGACCCGCCGGCTCGACGGCGCCCGCCGACGCATCCGCCTCGCCGCGGCGGTCGACGACCCGGACGTCACCGCCGCGGCCGACGCCCGGCTCTTCGCCGAGGGTGTCGCGCTCGAGCTCGACGGCGGCGCCGAGGTGCGGACCGGCGACGCCCGCGTCAGCCGCCTCATCCCCGCTGCCCTGGCCGCCGCCTATCCCGGCTTGGCGCGGCCGAAGGCGGCGTACTCGGCGCACCCCCCGGAGGTCGTCGACCTCGAGGTCGCGCGGCGGGTTCTGGCCGGGGCCGGCGTGGGGGCGCGCCCCACCGCCCAGGGGGGCGCGGTGGCGCCCGCCGACGCCGCCGGCGCGATCGTCGAGGTCATCTCGCCATGAGCGAGGCGCCGCTGCCGGCCGCGCGCGAGGTCGTCGTCATCGGCGGCGGCGTCGCCGGCGTCTCCACCGCCTGGTTCCTCGCCCGCCACGGCGTGCCCGTCCTGCTCTTGGAGAAGGGCCGCATCGCCGGCGAGCAGTCCTCGCGCAACTGGGGCTGGATCCGCTGTCAGGGCCGTGATCCCGCCGAGCTGGCGCTGATGTGCGCGAGCTCGCGGCTCTGGGAGGAGATCGCCGCCGAGGTCGACGCAGACATCGGGTTTCGCCGCGCCGGCGTGACCTATCTCGCCGAGAGCGACGCCGACGTCGCCCGCTTCGAGGCCTGGCTCGAGCACGCCCGCGCCCATCGGCTCGACACGTGCCTGCTCACGCGCGCCCAGACCGACGCGCTCCTCGGCGACAACCGCATCGCCCACATGGGCGCGCTGCACACCCCGAGCGACGCCCGCGCCGAGCCGGCGGCGGCGGTGCCGGCGATGGCGCGCACGCTCGAGGCCCGCGGGGTCGACCTGCGCGAGGGCTGTGCGGTGCGCGCGATCGAGCGGGCGGGCGGGCGGGTGACGGCGGTGGTGACCGAGCGGGGGCGGGTGCGCTGCAACGCCGTCGTCGTCGCCGCCGGCGTCTGGTCGCGCCTGCTGTTGGAACATGCCGGCCTGCGCCTGCCGCAGCTCGGCGTGATCGCCTCGGTGCAGCGCACGACCGCCGCACCCCTGATCACCGAGAGCGCGGTGGGCCGGCCGGCGGTCGCCCTGCGCCGCCGCGCCGACGGCGGCTACACGCTGGCGCGCACCCGTGCGGCCACCCACGAGATCCTGCCCGCCAGCCTGCGCTGGGCGCGCGCCTACGCGCCGATCCTCAAGCGCCGCTGGCGCATGCTGAAGCTGCGCGTCGGCCGACCCTTCGTCGAGGCGCTGACGGCGGGCCCGCTCGATGCCGCGCGCGAAAGCCCGTTCGAGCGCGTGCGGGTGCTCGATCCCGCCCCGGACCACGCCCTGCTCGACGACGTCCTCGCCGCCGCCAAGCGCTCCTGGCCGCAGCTCGTCGACGCGGCGCCGGCCGCGCGCTGGGCCGGGGTGATCGACGTCCTGCCGGACGAGATCCCCGCCCTCGGAACGGTGCCCGGTTGCGCCGGGCTGGTCGTCGCGACCGGCTTTTCGGGCCACGGCTTCGGCATCGGCCCCGCCGCCGGCCGGGCCGCCGCCGATCTCGCCGCGGGGCGCGAGGTGGCGGTCGATCTCGGCCCCCTGGCACCTGACCGGTTCGCCCGGCTCGCTGCGGTCGCGGCGTGATCGCGTTGGAACCGTTCGAAAGTCGCGGGACCAACGTCTCTCGCACTTTGGTCTCATAGACCGGGGACCGTCGCGACCAGCTCGCGGTTATACGGTCTTTTCTCTCTGAAGTTGAAATATTATCACCCCCGATCGCGCTTTCGGTGCGTCCGCGGGAGGCGTATGCTTGCACTTAGATCGATATCACGCACCGGGAGGTAGGCGATGACGGCCCTGATCGGCACCGCGACGGGCGCCCCGACGCTCTTGGAAGACTTCATGCACGTCGAGCTCGAAGTCATCGGGGCGTGCCGAGCGGCCCTCCCCGCGCTCGGCGGTGTCGACGAGCGCGCGCTGGTGGCGGGGCTCCGCGATGAGCACGAGGAATCGCTGCGCCAGCTCAAGCGCCTCGCGACGCGCTTTCGCGCCGACACCCCGGAGGACGGCACGGCCAACGAGGCCCGCACGATCGGCCGCATCAAGCTCGCCGCCCGCCGCGGCGGCGACGGCCGGGTGCTCGACGCGCTCGACGTGGCGCTCGCCCAGGCGGCGGCGGCCTACCAACGAGGCCTGCGCAACGCGGCCCTACCCGAAACCATGGTCCCGATCCTGACCACGGCGCTGAACAACGTCGAGCGCCACCGCGTCGCCCTGCGCCGGGCCGCGACGCTGGCGGCGTAGCCGGCGCTGCGGCCGGCACGGCCGGCAGGGCGCTGGCGAAGCGGGTCAGGGCGCAGCGCTCGTGCATTGCCGCCTCACGCCGTCTCGGCCCCGGCCCGTTCCGTCTCCAAACGTTCGTCGGTGCGGCCCGGCACCCCGCCGATGCGCGCGGCGACGGCGTAGAGTCCCGGCACCAACAGGAGCGTGATCAGGGTCGCGCCGACGATGCCCGCCATGACCACCGTGCCGATCACCATGCGCGATTCGGTGCCCGGGCCGCCGGCGAGGGCCAGCGGCACGGCGCCGGAGAAGGTGGCGATCGAGGTCATCAGCACCGGGCGGAAGCGGGCGCGCGCGGCCTCGACGATGGCTTGGCGGCGTTCGATGCCGGCGGCGCGGCGCTGGTTGGCGAAGTCGATGACGAGGATGCCGTTCTTCGCCAACAGCCCGACCACCAGCAAGAGTCCGATCTGGCTGAAGACGTTCAAGCTCTGCCCGGTCAACCACAACGCCGCGAGGCCGGTGGTGAGCGCGAGCGGCACCGTCACCAGCACCACGAGCGGGTAGACGAAGCTCTCGAACAACGCCGCGAGCACGAGGTAGACCACGACCAGCGCGAGCATGAAGACGAGGCCGGTGCGCGCCGACGTGTCCGTGAACTCTTCGGAGAGGCCGAGCCACGAGACCGACGCCTCCGCCGGCAGCTCGGCGCGCGCGATGCCGCCCATCTCCGCGATCACCGAGCCCAGATCGGCGCCCTCGGCGGGCACCGCCGAGATCACCATCGACGGCCGGCGGTCGACGCGGCGGTAGCTGTCGGCGGTGCCGACGACCTCGCCCGTCACCACCTGGGCGAGCGGCACGAGCTCGCCGGAGGCACTGCGCACGAAGATGGCGTCGAGATCCTGCGGCGCGTCGCGGTCGCCCTCGCGCCCGCGCAGCATGACCTCGTAGGTCTGGTCGCGGTCGTGATACTCGGTGACGTCCTCACCGGCGACGAACACCTGGAGCGCGTTGGCGATCTCGCGCACCGACAGGCCCAGATCGGCGGCGAGCCGGCGGTCGATTTCGAGCTGGTATTCGGGGCTCTCGCGATCGAATTCGAGCTCGATATTGCGCAACGGCAGCTCGCGGATCGCAGGCAGGATCTGCCGCGCCCAATCCTCCGCGGTGTCGTAGTCCGGCCCGCCGATGACCAGCTGCACCGGCTTGTCGAAGCCTTCGGCGACGAGGCTCGGCGGGTTGATCGGTGCGGCCTCCGCGCCGGGAATGGTCGTGATCGCCGGCGTCACCCGATCCACCAGCTCCTGCTGGCCGACGTCGCGCGCGCCCCAATCCTCAAGCTTGACGATGACCAGGCCCGAATCGACCTGCGGCGGGCCGCGCCGGCCGGTGCCGGCGATGGCGATGACGCCGTCCACCGGCCCGTCGGCGCCGGCGTGCTCCTGCGCGATCGCGTCGACCGCGGCGGTGGCGTCGCGCGTGCGGTCGATCGAGGCGCTCTTGGGCGTGGTCAGCGGCACGATGAAGACGGCGCGGTCCTCCGTCGGCGCGAGCTCGGCGGGCAGGGTCTGCAACAGCCACCAGCCCGCCGCACCGGTCGCGATCACCAAGGGCGCCACCACCCACGCCGCCCCGACGAGCCGGTCGACGACGCGGCCGTAGGCGCGGTTCAGCGCCTCGATGCCGCGGTGGAAGGCGCCCAACACGCCAGCGTCCGTGGTGCTGCTCTCGGCGAGCCGTGAGGACATCGCGATCCCGAGCGTCATCGCCAGAAAGGACGAGAAGATGACGGCGGCGGTGAGCGCGACGGCGAACTCGGTGAAGAGCCGCCCCGTGGTGCCGCCGAGGGCGGCGACGGGGGCCAGCACCGCCACCAGCACGGCGGTGGTGGCGACGACCGCGAGCCCGACCTCGGCGCCGCCCCGCGCCGCCGCCAACAGCGGCGGCTCGCCCAGCTCGCGGCGGCGGACGATGTTCTCCAAGACGACGATGGCGTCGTCGACGACGATGCCGACCGCGAGGACGAGGGCCAACAGGGTCAGCGTGTTGATCGAGAAGCCCGCGACCGCGAGCACCGCGAAGGTGGCGACGAGCGAGGTCGGGATCGTGGCCGCCGGCACCAGGGCGCCGCGCGCCGAGCCCAAGAACAGGTAGATGACGACGACGACGAGGACGGCGGTGATGCCCAGCGTCCTCACCACCTCGCGCAGCGAGCCCTCGATGAAGAGGGTCTGGTCGTAGGAGATCTCGAGCTCGACGTCGTCGGGAAGCTGCGGCTCGAGGCGGTCGAGCTCCGCCTTCACCTGTTCGGCGACGGCGAGCGCGTTGGCCTGGGACTGGCGCACGATGCCGACGCCGACGGCGGGCTCGCCGTCACTGAGGACGGCGCTGCGGTAGCTCTCCGCCCCGCGCTCCACTCGGGCGATGTCGCGCACCGTCACCTGCGCGCCGTCCCGCTCGGCGACGACGAGGTCGCGGAACGCCTCGGGGTCGGGCAGCTTGGTGAGGGTGCGGACCGCGATCTCGCTCTGCTCGGTCTCGATCCGGCCGGCCGGCAGCTCGACGTTCTCCGCCTCGAGTGCCTCGGTCACGTCGGCGATGGTCAGCTCGCGCGCCGCCATGGCCTCGGCGTCGAGCCACAGCCGCATGGCGTAGCGCCGTTCGCCGCCGATCTGGACCTGCGAGACCCCCTGCACGATCGAGAGCGGGTCCTCGAGCTGGCGGATGACGACGTCGGTCAGCGCGCGACGGTCGCGGACGTCGCTGGTGAGCGTGAGCCACATCATCGCGTCGGCGTCGCCGGCGGCCTTGGAGATGACCGGAGCGTCGACCTCGTCGGGAAGCTCGCGCCTGACCTCCGCCACCCGGTCGCGAACGTCGGCGGCGGCGGCGTCGAGATCCTCGCCGATCTCCATCTCGACGCTGATGTCGCTGAAGCCGGCGCGGCTGGTCGAGGTGATACGGTCGATGCCCTCGATGCCGTTGAGGTTGTCCTCGATCTCGCGGGTGACGTCGCGCTCGACCACCTTGGCCGACGCGCCCGGATAGGTCGTGGCGACCGAGACGGTCGGCGGGTCGACGTCGGGATATTCGCGCACCGGCAGCTCGGTCGCCATATAGGCGCCGACCGCGAACAGCAGAAGCGCGAAGGCGGCGGCGACGACCGGGCGGCGGACGGGCAGATCGAAGGATCTCATGACGTCGCCTCCTCCGCCGGGCGGATCGCCGCGCCGTCGCGCAGCTTCTCGATGCCGGCGGTGACGACGCGCTCGCCTTCCTCGAGCGGGCCTCGGACCTCGATCTGGCCGCCATCGCGCACACCCGTGGTGACCTCGACGCGCTCGGCCTCGCCGTCCTTCGCGCGAAAGACGAAGGCCTGCTCGCCGACCCGCTGGATGGCGGTCTCGGGCACGAACAGGGCGTCCTCGCGCACGGCCACGGTGAGCGCCACGTCGACGAACGCCCCCGGGCGCAGGCGCTCGGAGGCGTCGTCCCCCAGCGGGGCGATAGCGGTGAAGGTGCGGGTGGCGGCGGCCGCCGCCGGCGTCAGCGTCCGCAGCTCGAGGGTCCGCTCGCCGAGGGTGACCTCGGCGCCGGGCTCGGCCCGATCCGCCACGCGCTGGGGCAAGTCGAAGCGCACCTCGAGGCTGTCGACGCTGTAGAGCGAGGCGATCGTGGTCCCCGGCTCGAGGAAGCTGCCGGGGCTCACCTCGACGACGCCGACGCGGCCGTCGAACGGGGCCAGCACGCGGCGGTCGCTCAGCTGCACCCGTGCGCGCTCGATCTCGGCATTGGCGCTCTCGTAGGTCGCCCGCGCGCTCTCGACGCGACGTTCGGCGGCGAAGTCCTCGCCGGCGAGCTCGCGGGCGCGGGCGAGCTCGGCCTCGGCCTCGGCGACGGCGGCCTCGGCGGCGGCCAACGCCGCCCGTTCCTCATCCTCCTCGAGCCGGAGGATCAGATCGTCGCGCGCCACGCGGTCGCCGTCCTCGATCGGCAAGTCGGCGATGATGCCCGCCGCCTCGGCGGTGAGGCGCACGCTGTCGCGGGCGTGGATCTCGCCGACGGTGCGAAAGCGCTCGCGGGCGGTGCCGGTCTCGATCGCGGCGAGCTCGACGACGGTCGCGCGCGCGCGCTCGCCGTCGGTGTCTTCGGGCTCGGAGGCGGCGTCGCGGTCGAGCCACCACCAGCCTGCGCCGGCGAGCGCCGCGGCGACCAGTCCCACCGCGGCGAGACGCTTGATCATGTCGTTTCCCTGCAGGTGGCAACGGACGATGGCGGGAACGGTGGCTCGCTCGGAAAGTTCCCCAACGCGACGTTTGCGCGCTCGTCAGGACGGGCGCCGGGTTCAGCTTGAATTCACGGACCGGACGCGACGGTCGCGCCGGCCACTCACGAGGGAGATCCGCATGATGAACGCGCCGCTTCGCACGGCCGCGCTCACCATGGTCGCCGCCACCGTCGCACTCGCGGGCACCCTGCTCGCCCCCGGCGGCGCGGCGGCGCAGACGGTGCAGAGCCAGCTCGAGGAGCTGGAGGACGCCGACTACAGCGAGGGCTATGCGCCCTTGGTGAACGCGGTGATGCCCGCGGTGGTCGCCGTCCGCGTCGAGCGTCAGCCCGATCGCAGCGCGCAGGGCATGCCCTTCGAGGGCAACCCGAGCATGCGCGAGTTCTTCGAGCGCTTCTTCGGCGATCCGGAAGGCCCTGGTAGAGGACCCCGCGGACCGGAGGGACCCGCGCCCGAGGGGCCGGGCCGGGGGCAGCCGCAGACGGGTCTCGGCTCGGGCTTCATCATCTCCGAGGATGGCTTGGTCGTGACCAACTCCCACGTCGTCGGCGACGCCACGTCGGTGGAGGTGCAGCTCGACGACGAGCGCAGCTTCGAGGCCGAGGTCCGCGGCGTCGATCCGCTGACCGACCTGGCGCTGCTCGAGATCGAGGCCGACGAGCCCTTGCCCTATGTCGAGTTCGGCGACAGCACCGAGGTCGAGGTCGGCGACCGCGTCGTCGCCATCGGCAACCCCTTCGGCCTCGGCGGCACCGTCACCTCGGGCATCGTCTCCGCCCTCGGCCGCCGCATCGGCGCCGGTCCCTATGACGACTTCCTGCAGATCGACGCGCCGATCAACCGCGGCAACTCGGGCGGGCCGACCTTCGATCTCGACGGCAACGTCGTCGGCGTGAACACCGCCATCTTCTCGCCCTCGGGCGGCAGCATCGGCATCGGCTTCGCCATCGCCTCCAGCCTCGCCCAAGACGTCATCGCCGATCTCCGCGACGACGGCGAGGTCGATCGCGGCTGGCTCGGCGTCGGCATTCAAGACCTCGAGCCCGAGCTCGCGAGCGAGCTCGGCCTCGATGCGGACCTGTCGGGCACGGTGGTGACCCAGGTCCAGCCGGAAAGCCCGGCCGAGCAGGCCGGCCTTCGCACCGGCGACGTGATCACCGGCCTCGACGGCGAGCGCGTCGATGGGGCGGGAGAGCTGAGCCGCCAGGTGGCCGGGATCGACCCGGGCGAGACGGCGACCTTCACGGTCGTGCGCGACGGTGACGAGGAGGAGATCGAGGTCACGCTCGCCGAGCGTCCGGGGGGCGAGATCCAGATGGGTCAAGGCCCGGACCCCCAGCAACGGCAAGAGGATGAGGCGGACACCGCGCGCCTCGGCCTCGCCCTCGCGCCGTTGAGCGGCGAAGCCCGCGACGAGCTCGGCATCCCCGACGATCAAGGTGTCGCGGTGGGCGCGGTCGAGCCCGGCGGACCGGCGTCCGAAGCCGGCCTGCGCGAGGGTGACGTCATCCTCGAGATCGGTCGCGAAGAGGTGGGCTCGCCGCAGGAGGCGGCCGAGCGCATCCTCGAGCTGGTCGAGGGCGAGCGCGAGCGCATGCTCGTCCTGATCAACCGTGGCGGCGGTCAGCGGTTCGTTACGGTTTCGCTCAACCTCTCGTAGACCACGGGGTCGGGTCGTTCCAAATGACGCAGGGCCGGTGCGCATGCACCGGCCCTTTTTCTGTGCGCAGCGTCGGCGACGGCCGGGCCCGGCAGGTGCCGGAGCCCGGCGCAAGCGCCTACTCGGCGGTGTCCTGCACCGCGTCGCCGGCGGCCTCGACGTCTTCGCCGGCGCCTTCGATCGTGTTGCAGGCGGTGAGCCCAGCCAGGAGCAGAGCGACGCTCAAGAGGGCGAGCAGGCGGGTGCGACGGGGCGAAGTCATGGGAGCTCTCCTGTTTCGGTTCCCCGTTCGAACCCGAGCCCCGCGCGCCGGGTTCCGTTCACCCGCCGTCGGCGAACAGGCGCGCCAGCGAGGCGAGGTAGAGCACGAGCACCAGCACGCTCTCGAAGCCGATCTGCGCCGGGCCGAAGCGGTCGCGCTTGAGCATCCCCAGCGCCAACACGGCGGTCATCAGGATCGAGAGCGCGATCAAGAGCACGTGGTCGGTGGTGAAGGCGTGGTAGAGGCTGCCCTCGCGGTAGGCGACGTCGCTCAGCGAGAGGAACAGCACGTCGTAGGCGTTGCCGCCGATGATGCCGCCGACGGCGAGCTGGAGCGCGCCGCGCCGGACCGCCGCGACGGCGGTCACGAGCTCGGGCAGGGAGGTGACGACGGCGGTGAAGGCGGCGCCGACCGCGCTCTCGGAGAGGCCGGTGGCGGCGGCCAGCGCCACCGCCACCCGCGCCAGCGCGAAGCCGGCGCAGCCCGTGGCGACGGCGAGCAGGGCGAAGCGCAGCCAGGGCGAACGCGTCGCGGGCTCGTGGCCCTCCGGGCGGCGCTCGGTCACGACCGGCGTCGGCCGCCACATCGGCTCGCGCTCGGCCTGGTCCACCAGCTTGAGCCCACCGATGTAGACCGCGATGAGGATCGGGCTCGCCGGATGCACCGCGAAGAGCGTGACGGTCGGCAGGCTCATCGCGACCAGCGCCAGGCTCAACAGCGCCACCAGCAGCATGCTCTGCATCAAGGTCGCGATCGAGGCCGCGGCGTATTCGAGGTTGCCGCGGCGGTAGACCAGATCGGCGATGGTGAGGAACGCCGTCTGCGCGGTGATCCCGCCGATCGCGTTGGCGACGGCGAGTTCGGCGTGGCCGCCCCAGGCGGTGGTCACCGACACGATCGTGCCCGGCAGCGACGTCGTCGCGCCCAACAGCAGCGCTCCCATCAGCGCCGCCGACAGGCCGGTCGCCTCGGCGATCTGGTCGGCGGCGCGGGTGAGGGCGGTGCCGCCCGCGAGGATGGCGACGGCGAGCAGCACGAAGGCACCAACCAGCGCCGCCAGCGGCCAGGTCTGCGGATCGAGCAGGTTCATTGGCCGTTCGCGCCGGTCATCTCACGGCGCACCTGGGCATAGGACACGAGCGCGAACAGGGCGGAGCCGCCGACGATGTTGCCGGCGAGCGTGGGCAGAAAGAAGGCGAAGCTCGCCGTCGCCACGTCGATCTCGCCGAGGAACACGAGAAAGCTCGCCTCCACGGCGCCGGCGATGATGTGGCTCAGCCCGGCGAGCGCGATCAGCCAGGTGATCAACAGCACGACCCAGATCGCCGCGCTCTCCGCCGCCGGCAGCAGCCAGACCATGGTCGCGATGAGCCAGCCGGCGACGATGCCGCGCCAGAACATGTCGGCCGCGTCGAGCTCGAAGAAGTGGCGGGCGACCTCGACCATGCCCTCATGCACCATGGGCTCGAGCAGCGGGGCGTGGGCGAAGAGCGCGCCGATGACGACGGTGCCGGCAAGGTTACTCGCGAGCACGATCCCCCACAGCCGCAGCATGGAGCGGAGCTCGCCCGCACGGGGCCTCGCCATGACCGGCAGGACGGCGGTGAGCGTGTTCTCGGTGAAGAGCTGCTGGCGGCCGAGCACGACGATGAGAAAGCCGAACGTGTAGCCGAAGCTCGCCACCAGATGGCGCCAGGGCGCGTCGGGGAGGTAGGCGTGCAGCACGCCTTCGGCCACGAGCGAGAAGGCGATCGAGACCCCGGCGGCGAAGCCCGACCAGAACAGCGACGCGCTCGGCCGGGCGAGCTCGCGCACGCCCTCGGCGCGGACGATCTCGTAGATGATCGCCGCGCGCAGCCGCACGCGCCCGGCGATGTGGCTCGCCTCGACGTCGTCGATCGGCACGCTCGAGCCACGGGCCGCGTCGTCCTCGCTCACGGCCGGCACCCCGCGCGGCCGCGGGCAAGGGCCCGCGAGACGGCGCGGGCGTTGGAGCTGGGCGCCGCTTGGCGCATCGCGTTCTCCAAACAGGGGCGGGAGCGGACGCTTCGGCCCACCACGGGCTTTTCAACCCGCTCGCGGCGGTCGGCGTTCCCCGCGGTCAAAGGACGGGCACGCCCTCCTGCTTGGCCTTTTCTTCGGGCTCGACGTGGATGGTGATGACCGCCCCCTCGAGCTCCGCCTTGAGCGCCGCCTCGATGCGGTCGCAGACGGCGTGGGCCTCGGCGACCGTCCACTCGCCCGGCACCACCAGGTGGAACTCGACGAAGGCCGCGCGCCCGGCGTGGCGGGTGCGGACGTCGTGGGCCTCGAGCGCGCCGGTGGCGCTCACCGCGATGGCGCGACGGATGCGCTCGAGCGTCTCCGCATCGGGGGCGGCGTCCATCAGCCCGGCGACGGAGCGGCGCACCAGCCGCTGGCCCATCCAGAGGATGTTGATCGCCACCAGCCCGGCGAGGAGCGGGTCGAGGACCGGCGCGTCGAGCGCCACGGCGAGGGCGATGCCGGCGATGACGCCCACCGAGGTCACCACGTCCGCCAGCAGGTGCAGCCCGTCCGCGCCGATCGCCGGCGAGCGCCAGCGCCGGCCGACGCGGAGCAGATAGACCGCCCAGACCGCGTTCAAGGCGGTGGCGACGCCGTTCAAGACCAGCCCGCTCCAGGCGGCTTCAATTGCGCGCGGCTCGACCAGCGCCCAGCCCGCCTCGTGCAGGATGACCAAGGCGGCGACGATGATGAGCGCGCCCTCGACCACCGCGGAGAGGTATTCCGCCTTGTGGTGGCCGTAAGGGTGCTCGGCGTCGGCGGGGTGCGCGGCGATCCAGAGCGCCCAAAGGGCGAGGCCGGCGGCGGCGACGTTGACGATGCTCTCGAGCGCGTCCGAGAGCAGCGCCACCGAGCCGGTGAGCGCCCAGGCCGCCAGCTTGAGCGCGAGCACGACGACGCCCACGCCCATGCTGCAGAGCGCCGTCTCGAGCATCCGGTCGCGCCTCGGCATCGCGGCTCCGTGGCGGCGTCAGGCGAAGCGGTCGCCGCGGTCGTCGTCGTCGGGCCCGGTTCGCCCCGCTCCGAGCGCATGGGCGGCCGGCGGCGGCCGGTATGGATCGGCCGAAAGCCGGCGCGCCATGAAGACCAGCCCGGCGCCGCCGGCGGCGCGGCGCGCCAGGTGCTGGACGGGCCGGTCGTCCGCCGCGGCGTAGCGGCGCCTCGGCGCGACGAGGATGCGGTCGCAAAGCGTGAGCGAGCGCGACGCGAGCGGGCGGAAGAGATGGGGGCCGTCCGGCGCCCCGCGGCGGTCGGGCGTCTCGATCACGGTGGGGCCTCATGCGGCGGTGGGCATGGTCGCGCGCTGGCCTCGGTCCTAGCCTCGCGGGTCGGGGCTGTCACCCGGGCAAGGGAGGCGTGGTGCGGGGCGGAGCGAGCACGGGCGTCATCGCCCGGCCGGCGAACCTGCAGGCGATGGGGTTCATGGCGCTCGCGGCGCTCGGCGTCGCGCTGATCACCCTGCTCGTCCGCCTCGCCGCCGCCGACGGGCTGCACCCCTTCGTCGTCGCCTTCTTCCGCAATGTCGTGGGCCTCGCCTTTCTGGTCCCGATCGCGTGGCGCGCCGGCAACCACAGCTTGCGCACCGAGCGCCTGCCGCTGCACGCGCTCAGGGGCGTGTTCCAGACCTTCGCGATGCTCGGCTGGTTCTACGGCCTCACCCTCACCAGCATGGCGACGGTGGCGGCCCTGGGCTTCACCGCCCCCCTGTTCGCCACGCTCTTGGCCATCGTCCTGTTGCGTGAGCCGGTCGGCTGGCGGCGCTGGGCCGGGCTGCTCGCCGGCTTTCTCGGCACCTTGGTGATCCTGCGGCCGGGCGCCGACATGGCGTCCACCGGTGCGCTCTTCGTCGTCGGCTCGGCTTTCTGCTGGGGCTCGGTGATGATCGTCTTGCGCGTGCTGGGGCGCAGCGAGACCAGCCTCACCTCCACCGTCTACGCCGGCTTCTTCCTGGTGCCCTTCACGTTCCTGCCGGCGCTCGCCGTCTGGCGCTGGCCGACGGCGGGCGAACTCGCGCTGCTCTTGGTCATCGGCGTCGTCGCCAGCCTCGTGCAACTCTGCGTCGCCGAGGCGTTCAAGCGCGGCGAGGCGACGGCGGTGCTGCCGGTCGACTTCACCAAGCTGGTCTGGGGGGCGCTGTTGGGCTTTCTCGTCTTCGCCGAGATCCCCGACAGGGCGACGCTCGCCGGCGGCGCGCTGATCTTCGCGGCCGTCGTCTACGTCGCCTATCGCGAGCGGGTGACGCGCGCGGGCCCCGGCCTCGGCGATGCGCCGGCGCGCTGAGCGCGCTGACCGCCCTCGGCACCGCGGCGGTCGTCGCCGGCGCGGTCCTGCCGGCCAGGCGCGAGGACCGCGGGCGCCGATCCCCGGCGCGACCGACGGCACCACGCGCGCCTTTGTCACATCGGGGACGACGAAGCCCGCTCAACCCGCCGTGCCGAGGGCGCCACCACGGTGGAGCTTTCGCGCCGGGCGGATGCGTTGGTCGCCGCTGTCGTCGCCGGTCTCGGCCGAGAAGGTCAGCGCCAGAAAGTCCAAAAGCTGCTCGAGCTTGCGCGCCGGCATCAACGCGTCACCGTGCTGCTCTTGATGGTGCTCGAACGCCGACACCGCCTGCTCGAACGCCCCGAACAGCTCGCCCATCCGCCAGTAGCGCGCGCGGGCGTCGCGCAGAAAGCGCACGAACGGCCCGGGCGTGTCCTCGAACACCAAGGAGATGTAGCTGTCGCGGTAGTCGTCGAGGATCTTGCGCGTCTCCCGCCATGCCGCCCGCGCCGCCGTGCGCACCCGGCGGAGATCGCGGTCGAGGGCGCTGCGCTGCGCTGGTGCCAGATATTCCAGCGGCTCGGCCTCCTCGGCCAGCCAGTACGCCAGATCGTGAACCGCCGGCTTGAGGCGGTCGACCTCGTCCTCGAAGAACGCGATGCCGGCCCATGCGTTCAAGACCCCCGGGGCTTCGCCCGGGTCGATCTGGAGCGCGCGCCCCAAGGGCTGGAGGTCGTCGCCGCGCTCGGGCACCAAAAGGGCATCGATCACGTTCTCGAGCCGTTGGTTGACGTCGCCGTCGTTGTCGCCGAACGCGGCGAGCGCCAACGGCCGCACCCGGCTGTCGAGCCGTCGGCGAAGCCGGGTGCGCACGTTCGGATCCAGCGCCAGATAGGGTTCCGGAATCTCGCGCCCCGAGCGGCCGAAGGCCTCGCGCAGCAGAAAGGGGTTGAGCGTCGGCAGGCCGTCGAGCAGCTCCAGCTTGGCCTCGTCCTCCTCCAGGTCGCTCGTCACCCCGTCGCCGCTGGAGGCGATCACCCGGCGCAGACTGTCGCGGCTGTAGGTCAGCGCCTCTCCGCCGTCGCCCGGCCGCGTGGCGTCGTAGGGCAGATAGACCAGCGTGCGCACCGGCTTCTTGCGGGCCTTGTCCAGCTTGTGGCGGCGGCGTCGTCGTTGACGGGAGTTGACGGGCGTATCGGGGGTCTCGGGAAATTTGAACAGGATGGACCGGTTGAGAAACGATGTGTTGAACAGCACGTCGCGATGACGCCCCTCGGCCTGCAGCCGCGTCGTCGTGTCGAGCACGTTGAGCCGTCGCGACGGCCCGGTGTCGAGCAACAGTCGCAGTTGCGTGCGGTCCACCTCAGTCCTCCAGTACCGCCAGGCGGTGATCCTTGAACGTGTCGAACGCCGGCAGCAGCCACGGCCATTCGATGTCCGGAGCTTGAAAGCCGTAGACCAGATCGCTGGGCGTCTCCCGGATCAGGAATCCGGCGCAGCCGAAATCGACCCGCGGCTGGTCGGGATCGTTCCAGAGGCGCAGCCGCACGCACACCGATGCCGGCTCGACGCCGGGCTGGCGCAGCACCCGCACCGACGTCGCCGCGATGTCCAGGATCGTGTACACCGCCCCGTCGACGGTGATGTTCAGACCGTCCACGATGTAGCGTGGCGCACCGCGACGTTCGCGTGCCATCATCTCGTCCTTATGGCTTCACACACGATCGCCGCCGCACAGTCGCGGTGGCGGCGTCGGGCGTTCGGTGGTGATTGTCGAGCGAAACCGTCGGCCGACGGCGGCGCGCCGCATCCCCCGCCGGGGCAATCGATCGCGCCGACGGTCGCCGCCGCCGGCAGCGATTCCGTTGCCGCCATCAGCTCGTCCTCGCGCAGCGTCGTGCGCAGCTGCCGGCACAGCTCGTCGGTCCATCCCCGCCAGGACGCCAGATCACCCCATTCGGCGAGAAAGCGTTCGAAGATCTCGCCGCCGCGCGCGGCCCCGACGAAGCTCATCTCCCAGCTCTCGAAGGTGCGCTCGGTGATCGCGCAGTGGGTCAGCACCCGCACGTTGCTGTGGCGCGAATCGCTCTGAATGCGCTCGAAGGTCTCTTCGAGGGCCGCCCGCGGTCCCTCCAGGATCTGCGCGAAGCCCGAGCGCGTGAACATCAACAGCCCCGTGATGCCCGCAGCCTCGTTGCGCGCCTTCGAGATCTCCATGATCCGCTGGAGAGCGCGCGCGTCGGTGTCGTCGCGCGGATCCAGCCGGCTGTCGCTGTAGTAGATCAGTCGTTGCAGGCCCATCGGGTCCTTCCGTCGTCGATCCTGGAACCATGGTGTCCGTCGACACCGGCCATCAGCGGTTGCGCCGCCGCCGGGTGCCGCACCCAGCGCCGACCGAAAAAGCCCAGCAGATCCGTCGCCGGCGCCGGGCGGCCGATCAGAAAGCCTTGCGCCGCCGAATAGCCGGTATCGCCCAGCCGCCGCATCTGCTCGGGCGTCTCCACCCCTTCGGCCACGGTGGCCATGCCCAGATCCGCCCCCAGCCGGCTCACCGCCTCGACGATCGCCCGGGCGCGGTGGTTGTCGCCGACCGCGGCGACGAAGCTGCGGTCCAGCTTGATCTTGTCGAAGGGAAAAAGTTGAAGGTGGGTCAACGACGAATAGCCGGTGCCGAAATCGTCCATCGCGATCCGCGCCCCCAGCCGCTTGAGCTGATCGATGATGTCGCCGTTGGCCGCCTCGTCCCGGAGCAGCGCGCTCTCGGTGATCTCCAGCATCAGCCGCTCGGGGGCGAGCCCGGAGATCTCCAGCGCTCGCGCCACCATCCCGACCAGCCTGGGATGGCGGAACTGCACCGGCGACAGGTTGACCGCGATCGTCGCCGGTGTCGTCCACGACACCGCCTCCATGCACGCCGTCGTCAGCACCCAGGCCCCGAGGTCGTTGATCAGCCCCGAGCGCTCCGCCGCCGGAATGAACCGGTCGGGCCCGATGACGCCGCGCGTCGGATGTCGCCAACGCACCAGCGCCTCGAAGCCGGAGATGCCGCCGCCGGCGAAATCCAGCTGCGGCTGGTAGTGCACCTCGAATTGCCTGAGCGGCAGCGCGGTCTGCAGCTCGTTCTTCAGCCGCCTCGCGCTGTCGAGGCGCCTCAACATCCGGCGGTCGAACACCCGCCAGGTCGCGCCGCCGGCGCGCTTGGCGGCGTAGAGTGCGACGTCGGCGCGTTCCTTGAGCCGCTCGCCGGTGAGCTCGCCGGCACGGGCGACGGCGACACCGACGCTCGCGCCGATGTCGATCTGGTGGCCCTCGAGGAGATAGGTGCGACTGCAGATGTCCGCCAACCGCGCGGCCTGGGCCTCCACCGCGGCGTCGTCCGCCGTCGCCTCCAACGTCGCCAGGATCGCGAACTCGTCGCCGCCCAGCCGTGACACCGTATCGCCGCCGCGCACCTGCCGGCGCAACCGCCCCGCCACCGCGCGCAGGAGCGCGTCGCCGACGGCGTGGCCGAGGGTGTCGTTGACCGGCTTGAACCGGTCGAGGTCGAGGTAGAACAGCGCCATCCGCTGCCCGCGATCGCCGCCGGCGGTCTCCCGAGCCAGCCGCTCCTCGAGCCCGGCGCGATTGGCCAGGCCGGTCAGCGCGTCCCGGCGCACCAACCGTGCGGTGTGCCGCTCGCGTCGCCAGCTCTCGGTGACATCCTCGATCTCGGCCAGCCGTGTGCCGTCGTCGCGGTGGCGCGTGCGGGCCTCGAGCACCCGGCCGTCGCCGAGCCTGAGCCGTCCGTGCAGCCGCCCGGCCGTCAGTCGCCGTGCCAGCGCCATCGCCGTGCGCGCGCGCAAAAGCCCGCGTGCCACCAGCGCACCGCCGAGCCGATCGAGGTCGGCCGTCGCCCGGCGTTCCGGCTCGCCCGCCAGCAACGCGTCGAACGCGCGGTTCCAGCCGACGATGCGGCGATCCGCCGTCACCGCCAGCAGGCCGTGAGCGATGTCGTCGCCCGAAAGTTGCAGCCCTGACGTCACGATTCGTGCTCCGCCGACATCCGGCCGCTCGCCACGATACTCGGCCGCGCGCGCCACCGGCGACACGATGTCGGTGGTGGCGCGCCATCGTCGGTGCGCGCGCCACGGCGAGAGGGTTAATGGGACCGATGGTACCGGGCGGAGCTAAACGAAACGTAAATATCCGAAAATTCGAAAGAGATCGGGGAACACGCCGATCGCGGGTCAAGTCCCCGGTGATGCGGTAGCCGGCGGCAGCGCCGATGGCCGTCCCCGCGCTTTCGAGATGGCGCTTTCGATGGCGCTTTCGAGATGGCGCTTTCGGGGGCGGCCGTCGGCGCGGTGGCCACCGAGGCGTTCCGGCTTCTGTAACGGGCCCTCGGGCGTCAACCCCTCATGCACGTGATCGCGGCGTCGAGCCCGGGCTTCTGTCCGCAATCGGCGCTGTGGCCGCTGCCTCATCACGTCCAATCGGAAGCGTCCGGCCAATCTAGGGACGCGTCGTCGTGCGTGCCGCGGCTCGCGGAAAAACGGCCCGGACGATCCCGCGGGCGGCCGGCCGAGCCGATGCGACGACTTCGAGACGCGCGTTCACGCCCGCCCCGCCGGGCTCACGGCTCGCGGCGCAGGGCTCGAACCTCCTCGCGCAGCGTCTTGAGCTCCGCCATGACCTCGGCATGGTCGACGTCGTGCTTGACCTCGTCGACCTCGTGGCTCTCCTGCATCGCGTTGACGATGATGGCGATGAAGAGGTTCAACACGGCGAAGGTGGTCAAGAGGATGAAGGGCACGAAGAAGGCCCAGGCCCAGGGGTGGACCTCCATCACCGGGCGGACGATCCCCATCGACCAGCTCTCCAGCGTCATGATCTGAAAGAGCGAGTAGAGCGAGGCGCCGAGATGGCCGAACCAGTCGGGGAAGGTGGCGCCGAAGAGCTTGGTCGCCATCACCGCGAAGACGTAGAAGACGAGGCTCATCAGCGCCACCACCGAGCTCATCCCGGGGATGGCGGCGACCAGGGCGGCGACGACCCGGCGCATCGTCGGCAGGATCGAGACCAGCCGGAGCACGCGCAGGATGCGAAAGGCGCGCAGCACGGCGAGCCCGTTGCTCGCCGGCAGCAGCGCGATGCCGACGATGACGAAGTCGAACCAGTTCCACGCCCGGCGGAAGAAGCCCCAGCCGTAGGCGGCGATCTTGAGGGTGAGCTCGGCCACGAAGATCGCGAGCGCGATCTTGTCGATGGTCAAGAGCAGCGGGCCGAAGCGCTCCATCGCCGGCGGCACCGCTTCGAGACCGAGGGTGATGCCGTTGAGCACGATGACGGCGATGATGAAGCGCTCGAAGGCGGGGCGCTCGACGAAGGCGGCGAGGCGCGCCCGCGCCGAGGCCGGTTGCTGCGGCAGGGTGGCCATGCGCAAGTCCGATCGACGGGTGCTGTTGGCGGCCGGATGGAGGGTGAACGTAAGAGACCGCACCGGTCGATGGGAAGAGGCGTCGGCCGCCGTCGTCGTCGCGGCCGCAGGTTGGCGCGCCGCGGCCGGGGACCGGTGCAGCTCCATTGGCCGAGCACCGGCTAGGTCGATGTCGCCATGCTTACCTTCGGTTAAGCAGCTTGCGCGAGAACGGTGCTGCCAACTCTCCGGAGAAAGCCGCAATGGTCTCGCGTCATCAACGCCGCGCCTCGGAACTGCTGGAAACCGGGGACGCCGCTCGCGCGGCACTCGACCTCGCGGGCGCCGAACGCGCGTTCGCCAAATCGCTGGAGCTGGTGCCGAACAATCCCGGCGGACTGATCGGCATGGCGAAGATGGCTTGGGATCGCCGACACGACGCGTCCGCCGCCCGCGCCTATTACGACGCGGCGATCGCCGCGGCTCCCGACAACGTCGAGGCCCGCCTCGCCCGCGGCTCCTTCTTGTCCACCGTCGGTGCCGGCGATGTCGCCAGCGACGATGCCATCGACGTCCTCGCCAAACAGCCTAAAAACATCAAAGCCTTTAAAATTCTCCACTTGTCTGGTAAGATAAAACATAATGATTCTCATTTTCACGAACTACTCCGGTTGTCACGCAGTGCAGCGCTCTCTGACGCCGATCGGTCCCACGCGCATTTCATTTTGGGCGCGATTTACGAAAAAAATGGAGAATTTGACGATGCTTTTACGCATTATCGTATCGCAAACGATTTTAAAAGCTCGCTGAGCGACTATCGTAAGATAGCCTTTTATAAACATTTCAACAATCGCGCAATCCGTGCCCTGACGCCCTTGCCAGAAACGGCGGCTGGCACAGATGAACCGAGAATGATCTTCATTGTGGGGATGCCGCGGAGTGGGTCTACACTTTTAGAACAGTTACTGACCACACGGCCGGGGGTTGGCAGTGTCGGTGAAGCTACGTTTTTCCGCTGGCATTGGCGCCGCATCGTCAGCGCCTGTTTCGGCGATAGTATTTGCAGCAATTCGGACCCGTACAAGCTGGTTGCGTACCTGACGCCCGAGCGGCTGCACAATTTACGCGAATCCTATATGAATGACATTAAAAATACTATTCCTTGCCAACACAACAATGTTATTGTCGATAAAAATCTCGATAATTTTGATGCTGTGCCGGTTCTTGCAGCTATTTTTCCTAATGCGCGGATACTGCACACGTTTCGCCATCCTCTGGATACGTGTATTTCCTGTTACTCACAAGACTTCACAAGTATAAAATATTCCACTCGTTTACCAATGCTCGGTCTGACGTACCGTTTTTATTTTGAAGTGATGGAAGAGTGGAAGAAATTAGAGTTACCGCAGCTTCTCGATGTCAATTATGAAAAGTTAGCGATCAACCCGGCAGCGGAAATGCCGAAGATACTCGATTATTGTGATTTGCCGTTCGATACAACCGCATTGGACCCGACGGTGTCGGACAACGTGGTGCGGACGGCGAGCCACGCCCAGGTCCGCAACGCGATCTACCGCTCCTCGGTCGGGCGCTGGCGCCATTACGCGGCGGAGTTGGGTCCGCTCGTCTACGCCCTCGGCGGTCGGGACTGGGTGAACGCGCACGCGCCGGCCGTC